>CAUZJR010000150.1:0-11173 GCA_963580005.1 Planctomycetota bacterium | reverse complement strand
ACCGCAGTCCCACCTCGAGAAACCCCAAGTCCGCAACGACGGTACTGTTAGAAACTGGAGACTGGATTCTTGCTTGCCGGCAACGTTAGTGTGAATCCTCGTACATCCGGTGAGTGTCATTTCTTCATGAGCATCCGTAGACGCACGATCTGCGTGACGATTGGTGTTGTCGTCGTGGTCGGCCTCGGGCTGACATGGGCACTCTGGCAGCCGGCCCAATTGCCCGAGGATCCCGATTCCCAGCGGCGCCAAACTCAGGACAACACCAAGCCCGCGCCGCTGACCAGGCTGGCCAAGAGCGACTTCTTGAATACCGCTGCAGGAGTCGGCCACGTCGGAAGCCAGGCGTGTCGCGAATGTCACGAAGACGAGTGGCAGTCCTACCAGGATTCGGGCATGGCCCATTCGATGCACAGGACCGACCTGGACCAAGACCCCGCGGCCCAAAGCCCGGCTGGCTTTCCGCCCCCGGGAACGGTTCAACACACCGCGTCCGGGCGTCGCTATCAGAGCCTGTGGCAAGACGGGAAACTGCTGCACCGCGAAGAACTTGTCGCCGGAGACGGCCCGCCAGTGCTACTGGGCGAACATGAAATGCAATTCGTCGTCGGTTCGGGGATTCACTTCACCATGTACCTGGGCGAAATCGATGGCTTCCTGGTCGAGTCGCCATTGACCTGGTACTCGGGCAAGCCGGGCTGGGACATGTCGCCGGGGTACGCAGTACCGTTTCAACTCGGATTCCAGCGAGAAATCACTGCCGACTGCCTGTTCTGCCACGCGGGTCAAGCGGCGGCCATCGACGGAAGCTACCATCGCATCAAGGTGACCGAGTTGGCAATCGGCTGCGAACGCTGTCATGGCCCCGGAGCCTTGCACGTCAAGCGACACTCCTCGAGTGACCTATCCGCAACCAGTGACGAGGACTTCGACCGCACAATCGTCAACCCGGCGCATCTTTCACGGGATCGCGCCGAGGCAATCTGCCACCAGTGCCACCTGCAGTCTCGTTCCTACACATCCGCTCGAGGACGCAGCCTCGCCGATTTTCGACCCGGCCTGGCACTCGAAGACTTTCAACATTACTACCGCTTCAAGGATCCCGGCGAGCAGATGAAAGTCGTGGGACACACCGAACAACTGTTGCTCAGCCGCTGCTACACCGAATCGAAAACCCTGTCATGTATGACCTGCCACAACCCTCATGGCCGATTGCCAGGCAGCGAACGAGCCGCCGGACACAGGCAATCCTGCCTCAACTGCCATGACACCGGCACCTGCAAGGAAGCGGCTCCAAGCCGCCAGCAGACCACGCCGCCAGACAACTGCCTGGCCTGCCACATGCCGACGGTCCAAACCAACACGTTGCACGTTGCAGTGACCCATCACCGCATCGGGATCCATCGCGACAACGCCCCCACCACACACTCCCGCACCGATGATCTCGAACCCATTCACGACCTCTCCCGCTTCTCCCACGCCGATCAGATACGGTCGCTGGGACTGGCCTACCTCAAGCGGGTCTTTCAATTGGGTATCGAGTCCGGTCCCGAATCGCGCAGGTTGTGGGACCACTCCATAAAGCTGTTGCTGCAGTCGCAACGAGAGGGACTGAACGACCCCGACGTCCACGCCACACTTGCTCAACTTCTGTTTCAGAAAGAACCAGACCAAGCCGTCAGTCATGCGAGGATCGCTTTGAAGCAGCCAAAGCTGAGCATCGAGCCGAGGCTCAATGCACTGTTCGCACTGTCCAGCCACCACCAGAGTCATCAGCAGCCAGGGTTGGCACTGGGGCATCTCGATGAGTTGATCCGGCTTCGTCGAAGTGCCTCCGATTGGGAACTGCGAGCGCTGTGCCTGCTCCAGAAACGTGATCTCCCCGCGACCATCAAGGCCCTGGAAACCGCGATCGACATCAACCCCGAACTGCTCTCAGCCCGCGACCTGCTGGCCCGACTCTACAAGAACCAGCGACAGTTCCAGCGGGCGGACAAGCAGAACAAACTCCTCCGCCGAATGGCCGAACGGCTCCGCAGTCGTGGCCGGCCCTGACGATTCCTCGCGAGCCCCTGCAGGGTGGGCGAGCGACGTGCGACTTGTCACGGCTCCTGGAATTCGAGCATCCAGCGCTGCTCTCCAGGAACCAGGCATGCCACCCCCTGTCGCCTGGCACCACGGAATTCAAGCAACAGGCTCCCGTCAGACTCCTCACCCAACAACTCGTAACTCCCGCTGTCCCACCGTGTCACGCTCCCGCGGTTGCCTCCGATCGGACCCTCGAAGTCCAGGTACCGTCGCCGATGATCCGACAGCCGCTCGGCCGCGATCACTCCAGACGTCGCCGGATCCGCAAGCAACCGCCAGGTCCAAAGCGAGTCCTCCGTTGGGACTTCAAGCATTAGGTCCCAATGAAAAAACGGATGGTCATGTTCGAGAATGACGAAACGGGACACGAGCGAAATCGGCCTCACCTCGGCTTGCTGGTACGTCTTTTGCAGTCCTCATACCATGCAACCTGAGTCCGCATCAACCACATCGCCCTGTGGGCATCTTCGAGTCTGACAGCATGACACCACGTGAAGTCATTGCCCTGTGTCGAGAACACGAAATCCGGGCCGTTGACCTGCGGTTCATGGACTTTCCCGGAACCCAAAAGAACTTCACGATCCCCGTAGACGCGTTGACAGAAGAGTCTTTCGAGGACGGGTTGGGGATCAGCGGGTCGAGCCTGCAGGGATGGCAGGCGATCAACGAGAGCGACATCCTGGTCGTGCCTCAGCCGGAAACCGCCTTCGTCGACCCCTACCGGGCCTCTACGCTGGCGATCCTGGCCAATATCCAGGACCCGATCACACGCGAGGACTATGCCAAGGATCCGCGCAATGTTGCCCGAAAAGCAGCACATTACATGCAATCGCTGGGCCTGGCCGACCAGGCTCTTGTGGGACCGCGGATCGAGTTCTTTGTCTTCGACGAGGTGAATTTCGGGCAGAATGAGCACGAGGCGTTTTATCGAATCGAGAGTCGTGAGGGCCAATGGCAGTCGGGAGGGGACTCCACGGCAAGCCGCCAGGGGACCGGGATCAGGCACCGGCAGGGCTACCTGGCCGTACCCCCGACCGACACCCTGCAAGAACTCAGGAACGAGATCCTGCAGTCGCTGACCGATTGCGGGATCGCCGTCAGTGGACACCACCACGCAATCGCCTCGGCCGGACAATGCAAGTTCGACCTCGCCCCCGAACCCCTGGTCACCGCGGCCGATCAGCTGGTCCGGGCCCGCTACCTGATCAAGAACGCCGCGGCCAACGCCGGCCAGTCGGCCACCTTCATGCCCAAGCCCCTGTGGAACGACAACGGCTCGGGACTCCACCTCAACCTCTCGCTCTGGAAATCCGGTGAACCGCTGTTCGCCGGGTCCGGCTACGGAGGACTCTCGCAAACCGCCATGCACGCCATGGGAGGCATCCTGGCTCACGCCCCCGCACTCTCGGCCTTCTGCTGCCCGACCACCAATAGCTACAAACGACTCGTCGCCGGTTTCGACGCTCCGGTCAACCTCGCCTACAGCTACCGAAATCGCTCGGCAGCCATCCGGATCCCGGTCCACGCCGTGAGACCCGAGAACAAGAGATTCGAGTTCCGCTGCCCCGACTCGGCAGCCAATGCCTACCTGGGAACCGCCGCGGTGCTGATGGCCGCCCTCGACGGAATCCAGAACCAGCTCGAGCCGGGACCACCACTCGACAAAGACCTCTACGACCTCGAACCCGAAGAACTCGGCGAAGTGCCGCGAGTGCCCGGGTCGCTCGCCGAATCACTCAAGGCACTCAGCGATGACCAGGACTTCCTGCTCCGAGGCGATGTCTTCACCGAAGACGTGATCGATACCTGGACGTGGTACAAGACCGAGCACGAAGTCGAGGCGATCCGGCAACGGCCGCACCCGTTCGAATTCTCGATGTACTACGACGTCTGAGACAGACCGCCGGGCCGAGACTGCCTTCCTGTCGGCCTACTTCTTGGCCGCCTTCTTCTTGGCCTTCTTCTTGGCCTTCGGCTTCACGACCCGGGCGGTCTTGATGTAGTCCATCCGAGGGAACTCCTCCTTGAGGTACCTGTTGCCCTCGCTCTGGATCACGCCCTGCTGGGCCTTTTCGCCGTACTCGGCGTTGATCTTCTGCACCGTCTCGAAGCCCTCGACCACCTTCCCAAACGGAGTGAATCCCAGCTTGTCGAGGAAGGCGTTGTCCTTGAGATTGACGAACAATTGAGTGGTGCGGGTGTTCGGTCCGGCCGTGGCAAACGTCAGGGTACTCTTGAGATTGCTGTGACCGGCCGCGGGGTCGTCCTTCAGGTTGGCCCGTCGCCAGCGACTCTGCACCTTCGGATCTCCGTTGATCCCGAACTGGACGATGAAATTGGGCACCACGCGGAAGAATCGGCACTCGTCGAAAAACCCACCGGTGACCGCCTCGTGGAACCGGTCGGCACCAATCGGAGACCACTTCCGGGTGACCTCGACAACGAAGTCGCCACGCGAAGTCGTGAACTTCACCTTGTAACTCTCGGGTCCCTTGGGCGGAATCGGCTTGGGCAACGCCACCTTCCTGGCTGCCTTGTCCGCCGGCTTCTTCTCATCAGCGGCGCCCAGCACGGCAATCGCCAGCACCAGTACCGCCAGCCCACTCGTACACCGCAGCGACCGCAGCCGCCGCAGCCACTCTGTCCGCCCTGTCATGCCAGATTCCTCCGCTTGATTGTCAGTTCGTCTTGTTCTCTTTTGCGTCCTGCGAGTCGCCCTCGGACGCGTTGATCGTGGCCGTCTTCACGTAATCGAGATTGGGGAATTCGCGTTCGAGATACACGTTGCCTTCGCTCTCGATGATCTGCTGCTGAGGCCTCTCGCGGTACTCCGACGTGATCCCGTCGACGAATTCCATGCCCGAGACGACTCGGGCAAACGGCGAAAAGCCCTGGGGGTCCAGTGAACTCGAATTGTCCTTGAGGCTGATGAACAGCTGTGTGGTCCGAGAATTGGGCCCCGACGTGGCAAAGGTCAGCGTGCCACGCTTGTTGCTCTGGGTCACCGGATCGTCGGAGATCTTCTTGTCCCACTTCGCATGCACCTCGGGGTCGCCGTTGATTCCGAACTGGACGACGAAATCCGGGACCACCCGGAAGAACCGGCAGCCGTCAAAGAACCCGTCCTCGACCAGCTCGCGGAACCGAGCGGCACCCAGGGGAGCCCAGCCGGGCAGCACTTCGATCACCACATCGCCCCTGGTCGTTGCCAGGGTCACCTGGTAACTGCCCTCCCCGGCCTTCTCACCCGCGTTCCTGACCTTCGGCGACTCCAACGCGTCTCCGGCACAACCGGCCAGCAGCAACCCCGCCGCGACCGACATCCACACCCTGCGATTCACCATCGACGTCACGCTCCCAACAGGATCAGATACCACACGCTTTCTTTTAGACCAGCACAAGCAGCCATTCAATCGACCACCCGGGTTCCCTCGACCGACGTCCGCTCGGCAAACAGCTCCGAAAGCCGACGGGTCATCGGCCCGGGAGCCGACTCGTCCCCCCCACCGATCTGACGACCGTCGACCTCGACCACCGCCGCCAACTCGCCCATCGTTCCCGAACAGAACATCTCGTCGGCACGATACACGTCGGTCAGCGACAGGTCCGCCTCGCGGCAGACGATCTCGTTGGCACCGCACAACTCGAGCACCGTCGCACGCGTGATGCCCTCGGGACAGGCCACCGCCCGACTGGTCAATACCGTGTCACCAGAGACCAGGAAGACGTGTGTCGCATTGGTTTCGGCGACGAAGCCGTTTGTGTCGAGCATCAACGCGTCATCGACACCCGAGGCGTTCGCTTCGATCTTCGCCAGGATCGATTGCACCAGGTTGTTGCTGTGGATCTTCGGGTCCAGGCAGTCCGGCGGAAACCTCCGCACACTGCTCGTCACCAGCCTCACGCCCGACTTGTCGTAAACCGGCGACTTGTGCTCGGCCAGCACGATCAGCGTCGGTCCCGCCTGGTTGAGCCGAGGGTCCATGCCCGAGGTGATCTTGAGTCCTCTGGAGAGCGTCAGGCGAATGTGAACGCCGTCCCGCATCGAGTTCGCCTCGAGCGTTCGAGTGATCTCAGAGGTGATCTGCTCGTGACTGGGGATCACATCGAACGCCATCGCCAGGGCCGAGCTGCGGAGCCGGTCGAGATGTTCGGTGAGCTTGAAGATGCGACCGTCGTAGAGCCTCAGGCCCTCCCACACCCCGTCTCCCCCCTGCACCAGAGAGTCGAACGGACTGATCCCCGCCTCGTCGCGGTGGACCATCCGCCCGTCGATGTTGATCAACAGGTCGCGGTTCTTTTCGTTGAAACTCTGCTGCATGTCTCTACACCAGCCTCCCGGCGTACAGCCGGTCATAACACGCCTGGCACTCATCGAGCAAACCGACGAGCTCATCGGGGACGCGGTCCGACTTGGGACGGTAGCCGTGAAACCCGGTGGAGCGTTCCACCTGGTCGTACCAGTGAGCGGCCCAGGCCCCGTCGCTGTCGCGGCGTCCCGAGGGCCAACTGAGCATCGACTCGCTGAACTCCACCCCGACCGCCTCGCACAACAATCCCAACACCCGCTCGGGGTTCTCCAGCACGTCGCGCGAATCCACGATCGGTGGCGGTGACCCCGTCCGCTGCTCTACCCGCTCGAAGACCTCCATCAACTGCGGAATCCCCAGGTCCTCCATCGCCGGGATGTCGTTCTTGACGATGTAGGACGTGATCATCTCCTGGGGATCCCGGATCAACAGGCAGTTGGTCAGCCCGTCGATCCAGTCGCGACCCATCTCCGGCAGCAGGTGATGAGCCATCTGCTTCTGGTAGAAGACCGCCGCACCGCCGGGTGCACCCCCGGTCAACCACTCGGCCGCCAAAGCCCAGTCGGTCTCACCCGCCGCAATCACCTCCGCCGCCATCGGGTGGTCCTTGCCGGTGCTGGCGAGGTAATGAGCATAAAGCGGTTCGTCGACAACGAACGTGTCGGACCGGTTCTCCCAGGCTCGCATCAGGGCGGTCGAGATGTTGCGAGGCCCCGACCACATGGCCAGGCGGAGTACGTCGGACGATCCGCGTTCAGTCGGCGAGTTCATCGGGCCACCTCTGCCAGCAGCTCGGGGAGCCGGTCCGAGAGATCGGGCATACCGCCGGGTCGCGAGGCGACCAGGGCTCCGACCCGGTTGGCCAGCTGGGCCGAATCGGCCAACGGCCAGCCCTCGCCCAGAGACCAGATCATCGCCGCGGTGAACGAATCACCGGCCCCGACCGTATCGGCCACTTCCACTTCAACCCCCTCGCACTCGATCAACTCGTCTCCACCCCGCAACAGGCAACCGGACTCGCCCCGAGTGACCCAGACCCCCTCGAGCCGATACCGGTCCTGCAGAAACGCCGTGATCTCCGACGGATCGGATCCGGGCCAATCCAGGCCGGCGGTGAGCACCTCGAGTTCCTCGTCGTTGAGCTTCACGATGTCGGCGGTTTCGAGCGACGCTTCGACCGTGGACAGCTCCCACGACGCCTTCCTCAGGTTGATGTCGTAGACCTTCAAGGCCCCGTCAGGCAGTGCCGCCAGGCAGGCGGCGATCGTCGATCGCGACCCGGGCTGCCGCTGGGCGATCGTCCCGAAACAGACCGCCGACACGCCGCCAAACAGATCCGCCAGCGAATCGGTCCACTCCAGGAAGTCCCAGGCCACCGGTTCGTGGATCGTGTAGTCGGGCTGGCCGTTTGGGTCGGTCGTGATGCTGACCGTGCCCGTCGGCTGACTCGCGTCTCGCTGGACGTATGCGGACTCGAGCCCCTGGCCATCGAGGAACTCGAGCAGGGCGTCGCCCAGAGCATCGCTGCCGACCCGGGACACGACCAGGCCTCGAGCTCCCATCTGGTTGGCGTGCCAGGCGAAGTTCGCCGGAGCACCACCCGGGCGACGCTCGTCGGGGAACACGTCCCAGAGCAACTCGCCCAGGCCGACAATCGTCGGCCTCGAAATTTCGGGGTCAGTCGCCGTCGTCACGCGAAAAACACTCCTGTTCGAAACGGGTGCGGCTCGATGATGGTGACCCCCCAACCCTCCACCAGATCCCACCGGATCGCACCGTATCGAATAACCCGGCCAGGACTCGAACCTGGAATGGCAGGACCAAAACCTGCTGTGTTACCTATTACACCACCGGGTTGAACTGCCGCGAGAGAATCTCCTGCCCGCGGGGTACGCGAAAAAGAGTCCGGACAGAGGGTCCTTGGGCATGACGTCCCGGGGTCGAAAGTCCGGCTAGTCGTTGCGAAGCCTGAGCTCGAGTTCGTCGAGCTTCTTGCGGATTTCGTTGAGCGAGGTGACTCCGAAGTTCTTGCTCGAAAGCAACTCGTCGGGCGTCCGCCGCACCAGTTCGCCCAGTTGAGTGATCCCCAGCCGAGCCATGCACTTGCGGGCCCGGACCGAGAGATTGAGGTCGGCGACGGGCTTCTCGATCATCGCCCGCTCCTCGGGCGACAGGTCCGTCGGAGTCAACACCGGCTCCAACTCCAGCTCCTTGTTGATGTTCTCCCCGATCGACAACCCGTGCATCGTCAGCAACTCGCGGATCTCAACCAGCGACGTCTCGCCAAAGTTCTTCCCCGAAAGCAACTCCATCTCGGTCACGCGGGTCAGGTCGCCCAGCGACTTGACTCCGATCCCGTCGAGACAGTTGCGGCTGCGGACGGTCAACTCGAAGTCCGTCACCGGACGACCCAGCAACTGCTGCATCCGGGTCTCTTCCTTCGCCAGATCCTCGTCGTAGTACATGTCCGCGGTCGCCTCGATGTCCTTGAGGTACAACCGGGCGCGGGAATGGTTGGGGTCGGTGGCCAAAACGCGGCGGAAACAGAACTCGGCCGCCGAGTAGTTCTCGCTGTCCTCGTACAGCAGCCCGAGATTCAACAGGGCGCCGAGGAACTGGGGGGGGCGTGAGAGCGACTGTTCATAAAGCCTGATCGCCTCCTCGTCGTTGCCGTGGCGGGCGTTTTCCAGGGCGAGATGGAACAGCGCACGACTGTGGTGCGGGTCCATGTCAATCGCTCGCTCGAACGACTCGACCGCAGCAGCCGTGTTGCACTGGTCGGCCAGGATGCAGCCCATCTGGTACGAGTACTCGGCTCGGGCCGTGGACCCCTTGGGAGCCGCCTTCATCTCGGACTCGGCGTCGGCCAACCGACCGTCGGCACGGATCGTGCCCACCCGCCGCAAGGCACACTCGACCTCGTCGTAGCCCGCCGCAGCCGCCTGCTGAAACCTCGATCCAGCAGCCTCGTTCTCGCCCAATGAAACCAACGCACACGCGTCGTGGAACACTCCCACACCATCACCGGTCAAATCGCCCAGCAGCGTGTGGGCGTCGGCGTGACGGCCCAGCAAATGAAGGCCGATGCCTGCACGGATCGCCATCTGGCCGCCGTCCTCAGACTCCTCGACCAACGAATTGATTTCCTGGCGGACCTCGGTGATCTGCGGACCCGCAACCGCCTCGCACAGCGTTTTGACCTCGTCTGTGCCAAACGAAGGACTGGTGCGCAACAAACCACGAATATCAATCGGTTCAGCCAATTTCACAGTCGAGACTCCTACGTCGAGTCGCCGGGGGGGGCCGGGCAAGGTATTCCGCCGCAGCGCGGTGCCGCCGGCCGCATCATGCCAGTATAATGACCGCCCGCTGGCTTGCAACACGCCTCGCACCTCCAGTCACCGACCCGCTCATGACCCCCTGCAACAACCCGAGCCGTTTACCCGGCACCGGAACTGACGCACGCCGGATTCTCGGGCTCGCTCTGACGCTGCTCGCCACAGGGCTGATCGCGGCCGAAACGGCCAAAAGCTCGGATCACAGCGACAAGCAGGCCGGCCAAGAGACCACAAAACAGGAGCCGCAGGACTCCTGGTGGGCCTTTCAACCCCTGGTGAGACCAACCGTACCCACAATTTCCGGTCCCGCAGCCGCAGATGTCGCATCGCCCATCGATGCCTTCCTGCTCGAAACACTAAAACGAGACCAGCAACGCTTCGCACCGATCGCCAGCACCACAACCCGACTCAGACGGGCCACCTTCGACCTGCTCGGACTACCACCGCAGCCACCACCGCAGCCCACCACCTCCCAGGACGACCCACCCGGAGAGTGGTCACGCAGCGTCGATCTTCTGCTGGCCAGCCCGCATTACGGTGAGGCCCAGGCCCGAGATTGGCTCGACCTGGTCCGCTACTCAGAAACCGACGGCTTCAAGACCGACGCACTCAGGCCCCAGGCCTACCGGTACCGCGACTACGTCATCCGGGCTTTCAACCAGGATCGAGCCTACTCGAGATTCGTGCAGGAACAGCTGGCCGGTGATGAGCTGTTCCCCGAGGACCCCCAGGCGATCATTGCGACGGGGTTCAACCGAATGTGGCCCGACGAAAGCAACGCCTCCAACATCCTGCTCGCCCGGCAGGACGCCCTCAACGACCTCACCGCCAACGTCGGCAACGTCTTCCTGGGACTCTCGATGGGCTGTGCCCAGTGTCACGACCACAAGTTCGACCCGATCCTCCAGTCTGACTTCTACCGCCTGCAGGCCTACTTCGCCGGCATCGTGCTGGCCGACATCATACCGCTGGGCACACCCCAACAGCTCGAGGCCTACCAGCGGGCGATGAACGGCTGGTTGTCCCGCACCCGGCCTCTGAGAAGCGAGTTGACGGCGATCGAGCACACCGGGCTGGCCAAGGCGTTTGCCCTCAAGCGTCGCAAGTTCCCTCGAGTGGTACTCGATGCCGTCGACACCCCCCGCGAAGAACGATCGGCCCGGCAGCACCAGCTGGCGTTTTGGACCGAGAGACAATTGCCGGTCGACGAAAAGAAACTCGCCGCGGCACTCAGTGAAACCGACCGCAAACGGCGGGACACCCTGAAAAAACAACTCGCCGAACTGCACCGCCAGAAGCCTCAACCACCGCGCCAGCTCCAGGCCATGGCCACTCTCGAAGTCGCCTCGGGGCCGGCCCCGACCTTCGTGCTGGGTGGAGGCAATTACGAGGTCCCGCTCGAGGAAGTCGAACCCGGACCCCCCTCGGTTCTGGAAC
>CAUZJR010000149.1:0-11228 GCA_963580005.1 Planctomycetota bacterium | reverse complement strand
CTCAACTCAACTCAACTCAACTCAACTCAACTCAACTCAACTCAACTCAACTCAACTCAACTCAACTCAACTCAACTCAACACCTCCTCCGTGAAACTCACCTTCCTGGCCACCCTCTTGATCGGACTGTTCTCCGCGTCGTCTGTCGACGCCGGCACGGCCGCGTTGCGAGCCGACCGGCCGATCGACGTGGAACTCGATCGGCTCGGAAGCCTCCCCGGTGCAATGGACCTCCGGCAGCAGCCGTCACGGGAAACGGATTGGGTGCTGGTGTACAGAGGCCGCAGGATGGTGGCCAAGGCGAGAGTCGGACTCGACGGGAACTTCCGCATCGAGCGTCTCGGTGGAGGTCTCTACTGGGTCACCTCTCCAGGGATCGGCCAGGCTGTCCGCGTCTGGGCCACCGGCACCGCCCCACCACGCTCTCAACGACGACTGCTCTTGGCCTCAACACCCTCTCAACCGACTGCCGCGGATACCCGAACCGTCGTCCGCGGCCAGGCTCCCTACGCCATCGGTCCCGGCTCCGGCTCCGGCTACGTGGTTCAACCGGCACCGGCCTACCCGTTCCAGCCCTACCAGGTCCCCGGCGGTCGCATCATGTTTCCGGGGACCTACACCTCACCGGGTTCCGCCTTCTTCAGCCCCCTGGTGACCGCCGCGGTGGTGACCGGCATTGCCGGAGTGATCATTGTGGCTGCCGATGATGACGATGACGACTCGACCAGCCGTGACCTGGTAGGCAGCAGTCAGTCGGCCTCGCCTGAATTCGATCCCGATCCACCACCTCCCGCCAGCCCCTGATACCGACCAAGCGAGCCCTTCCCGTCTCTGTTCACCCGATTCTCAAGATACCAGTCGTTCTCGACGAAAAGGATTTCGACCATGAATGTTCGTTCCCAATTCTCTCAGCGCCTCGTCGTGCTGATGGCGGCAGCCGGCCTGCTGGGATCCCAGGTCCTGTTGCCCGCAGCGCAGGTCGTGTCATCAACCCGAGCCGTCGACGTGGCACTTTCGGCCGAGGGCAGCTTGTCCGGAAGCGTGGTTGACAGCAAGGGCCATTCCCGCGGGAAGACGGTCGTTGAGGTCCGTCGTGGTCGACGACTGGTCGCTCGTACTCTCAGTGACGACAAGGGCCTGTACACCATCGCCAATCTCCCGGGCGGGCTGTACCAGGTCCGGGTCGACGGCAGCGAGACACTGATCCGTGCCTGGGCTGCGGGGACGGCTCCACGGAGTGCCGCCGGCCGCCTGCAGGTCATCGCCAACCCACCAACCATCCGGGCCCAGGCCGAGGAAGCTCCGCCAACAGACGCCGGGTCATCCTCCGGCGGCCTCTTCGGCGGCTCGGGCATGTCGACCGGGCTGACGACCGTGTTGATCGTCGGCGGAGTCGTCGGCGCCATCTTCATCATCGATGCACTCGATGACGACGATGACGACGATGACGATTCAGCTCCGGCCAGTCCCTAGACCACCTGCAGTCCTGTCGCATGGTGCGATACGAATCCAAGTTGGGTCTCAAACCGATAGATAGACCGATATGATCATGCAACCTGATCGACGAACTTCGCGAGTCCTGTCTTGGCTGGCGGTCGCGATGCTGCTTGTGCCTGGGCCGGCCTGGAGCCTGGTCGAGAGTCGTGCCGACGACAGATCGACTCGGTCTGCTCGCAGTGCACAACAAACACAGGCCGCGGTCGCACCGCTCAAGCACGTTGAACTGCTCGACGTGCGGCTTCGACCCGGCGGGACGCTGTCGGGTCGAGTGCGAGACGAGGGCGGCCTGGCGATGGTCCGTGCCACGGTTGTGGTCTCAAGAGCTCGACAAGTCGTCGCTCGGGCTGTGACCGACGATCGAGGCAAGTATCTCATCAAGGGCCTCGCCGGTGGCGTCTACCGTGTGCGGGTGGCCGCACACGAATCGATCGTCCGCTTGTGGACCTCCGAGTCCGCTCCACCACAGGCCCGCGAACAGCTCGATCTGAACGCGGCATCGCAAGAGAGTCTCGAGGCACGGGGCCAGGGTGGCGAACGTGGTACGCCTGACGACGGGGGAACGGTCCGCCGTCTTGGACTCGATGGCAACGGCGGCCTGGATGCCGTTGAGCTGGCGATGCTGACCACCTCGGTCATCTCGCTGACTCTCTCGGCCGTCACGCTGGCCAAGATCGACGAACTCCAGGACTCGATCGATCTGCTGCCTGCAAGCGACTAGTCGCCTGATGGACTCGGACGATCCAGGACCTCCGCGACGGCCTCCTGCAGCACGTCCTGCCCCGAGATCCACTCGACGGTGATGTCGATGGCCCAAAGCGGGGTCTGTCCGAGTTGGTCGTGAGGGATCTTGACCAGGTCCTTGCGGGTTGTCAGCAGCAGGTCCGCACGGTGTCGGTTTGCCCATTCGGCCAACTCGGCCAAGTCACCGTCGTCGTAACAATGATGATCGGGAAAGTCGCGGTGGGCGACCGGATCGAGCCCGGCCCGGAACGCCTCGGGGTTGCCGATCCCGCAAAAGGCCGCCACTCGCGACTGGGCCAGCAGCTGCAGAGGCGCGGTGGTGCCGCGACTGTTGACCAGCCCGCTGGCCGGAAAGGCGACCTCGGCAATCGCGTCCGTGCCGAAACAGGTCTCGAGCTGGTGCCTGAGTCTGCTGGCGTCTGCGGAGTCGACCTGGTCGATGCGTGTCAGTACCAGCAGCGAGGCCCGCTTCAGCGATGCGGGTGGCTCTCGGAGCAAGCCTCGGGGCAGCAGGTGGCCGAATCCAAACGGGCAGGTGGCATCGACCAGGACAATGTCGAGGTCGCGGACCAGGCGGCGGTGCTGGAATCCGTCGTCCAGCAGCAGGACATCGCAGCCGTGCCGGGTGACCGCCTGGCTGGCCGCGGCAACCCGATCGGGGTCCTGGACATGAGGTACAGTCGGGCAGAGTGACTCGAGCAGTTTCTTTTCGTCGTTGCCCCCTTCATCGGCTTCGCCCGGGTTGCCCCGGTTGCCTCGGTAGCCTCGGCTGAGCAGGCCGACCGAGTGGCCGGTGTCGGCCAGGTGGTTGGCCAGCCAGGCGACCAGCGGTGTCTTGCCCGTTCCTCCGGTGGTCAGGTTGCCGATGCTGATGACTGGTACGGCGGCGCGGTGGGAAGGGAGAGCTCCGGAGCGGTAGCCGAGATTCCTGGCTGCGACGGCGGCGTGGTAGGGCCACTTCAGCAGCCACAACAGGATTCTCTGCCCCGCGGCGGCCGGGCCACCGCGATCGCCGGAAACCAGTGCACGGAATGCCATTTCGTCCACGCCGGGGAGATACCAGAATCGGGCGACCGCGGCCAGCGGGAATGGGGGAGATGGGGAGGAGATGAGGGTCTCTGGTGAGGAGATGTGTGAGAGTGGAATTGGATGAACCTGACGGCTGGCAAAGGGATGTCGCGGCCGCCACAATGCGGAGACGACGACGAGGGGACCGATGCTGATCCGATTTCTCACCAACTACGTCCAGCGGCACACTCACCCGCTCAACCGCCTGTTGCATCTGCTGGGACTGACGCTGACGTTTGTGGTCACGGTGGTCCTGGTGATTCGTGGAGCGGAGTGGTGGTGGGCGGTGTCGAGCTTTGCGGTTGGTTACGTGTTGCAGTTCCTCGGTCATGCGATCGAGGGCAATGATGCGGGCGAGGTGGTGCTGGTCAAGAAGTGGTTGGGCCGCCCGTATCGCGAATTTGCTCCCGGCCGCGAGCCAGGGTCGGACTCGACCTAGCTGGGCCCCTCGGGTTTCCCGTTCCCGTTCCAGTTAAGGTTTGACGGTTATTCCGTCGATAACGTCTGTAACGGTTACAGCGTTGCCCTCGGTGCGTCTCGCCTCATGCCTGCTTCCTGTCTCAGAATCTCTTCGTTTCACCGGCCACGGCCTGCGGTGACCGGTGCCTGGTTGCGCGTGGCCATCGGTCTGTTGCTGCTGGCGGGTGGATGTGCCGGGCCGGGCCGTGATGTGACGTGGTTGAGTGATGCGAACCTCGAGCATTATCGCGACCGGCAACTGCACATTGTCAATCCCAGCGACTCACCTCAGGCGACTCCTCGCAAGAGCTGGAAGCGGCCGCCTCGCACGATCACCGCTCCGACCGAGGACGTGATCCGCGACCTGGCACTCTCGGAAGCACTCAAGCTGGCCCTGGAAAACAACTCGGTGATCCGCACCCGCGGCGGTTTTCTGTCGCCGGGCAACGCGATTCTCTCGTCACCGGATCGCGTCGCATCGGTCTGGGACCCGTCGATCCAGGAATCGGGTGTGTTGTTTGGTGGCCGAGGCGTGACGGCGGCACTGGCGGCGTTTGACCCCGAGTTCACCACGACGATGGTCTGGCGACGCAGCGAGACGCCTCAGAACAACGCCTTCATGGCAGGCATCGGCGGTGGCCAGGCCCTGGTCGGGGAAATCGGCGATTTTCAGTCGATGCTCCGCAAGCAGATGGGCTACGGAGCCAGTCTCTCGGTCGGTCACGAATGGTCGTATTTCGGCAGCAACAGTCCCAGCGCGTTCAACCTCTACAACTCGACCTACACCGGCAATGTCAATCTCAGGTACCGCCAGCCGCTGCTGGCCGGATCGGGCACCGAGTTCACTCGAATCGCCGGACCGGTTACCCAGCAATTCCGAGGTCTGAGCGGAGTCAGCCAGGGCGTGGTGATTGCCCGGATCAACAACGACCTGACTCTGACTCAGTTCGAGCAGTCGGCGATCAACCTGGTCAAGGACGTTGAGGATCTGTACTGGGATCTCTACCTGTCGTACCGCAAGTGGGATTCTGCGGTGACGGCTCGCAACAGTGCTCAGAAGTCGTGGCGAGACACGAAGGTGATTCTCGACGGGGGTGGCAAGCAGGGCTTCACCAACTCCGATGAGCCGTTGGCGCGGGACCGTTATTACCAGACCCGTGCCCAGGCCGAGGCCGCCCTGTCTGATCTCTATCGCACCGAGACCGCACTGCGGCGACTGGTCGGCCTGCCGACCAGCGATGGCACGGTGCTCAGGCCCTCTGATGAACCGGTGACAGCCCGCTTCGAACCCGACTGGGAAGTGAACCTGGTCGAGGCCCTGACTCATCGTGTCGAGTTGAGGCGTCATCGGTGGTCTCTGCGGAGCATGGAACTGCAACTGCAGGCCGCCCGCAGCCTGGTCCGGCCTCGGCTGGACTTCGTGGGCGGATACCAGGTCAACGCCATGGGTGACAACCTGTTCTCCAACGACCGCAGCACGCAGTTCTCCAGTGGCTACCGAGGACTCTCGCACGCGGACCACACCGGCTGGAGTCTCGGATTCGAATTCACTCTGCCCCTCGGCATGCGTTCGGCCACCGCTCAGGTCCGCAACCTGGAATTGAGATTGGCCAAGGCTCGAGCGGTGCTCGACGCCCAGGAATCCGAGGTCAGCCACGAACTCTCTGACGCGGTGCAGCAGTTGGCTGCCAGCGAAGCCGCCACCCGCTCGAATCTCAACCGACGAGCCGCGGCCCAGGAACGGGTCCGGCAGTTCGAGATCGAGGTGTTCAACGCGGGGACCAAGACGCTGGATGACCTGCTGCGAGCCCAGGTCAGCCGGTCCGATGCCGAGGTGGCCTACTACACCAGCCTGGTGGCCTACAACCAGGCACTGGCCAACCTGCACTACCGCACCGGCAACCTGCTGGCGGTCAACAACGTGCAGTTGGCCGAGAGCGAGTGGACTCCCGATGCCTATCGCGACGCACTGCGGAGGGCCTGGCAACGCAGCCACGGTCTGAAGGTCGATAACCTGCTTGAGGCCAGGCCGCTGCCGTTTGCCGAGCCGGGCCCTGAGAGTCAACCGAATCCTAACAGCGAACCGCCCGCAGATCTTCAACCACCCGAAGCGGCAGCCGCCCAGGTCGAAGTGCCCTCGGCAGAGCAGGCGACCGAGCAGGCGACCGAGCAGGCGACCGAGCAGGCACCCCGTCGCGGTGTCGTACCGGCCGCCTACCAGAGGCTTGTGGAACGGATCCGGCAGGGAGGCCAGTCGCTCAAGGAGCGGGCTTTCAGCACGAGGAAATCGTCGGAGGTCCCAGAGCCTGTGGAGGCTGATTCCGAGGAGCCGGTCACCGAAGAGGGTCCCTCGAAGGCCAAGCGGGTTTCGGCGACGTACCAGAGGCTAACGGAACGGATCCGGCAGGGAGGCCAGTCGCTCAAGGAGCGGGCCTTCAGCACGAGGAAATCGTCGGATCTCGAGACGCCTGAGTCGAGAAGAAAGCGGCTGGTCGAGTCGATCTGGAAATCGAACCGGCTCTGGGTGACTCGACCCGAGACGGGCTCCCGCTCGGCGACGCCTGGGATCAGTGGTGATTCCTCCACGAGTGATCCGGTCTCGCCCGGTGTTGCCGACGATGCGTTCCAGTTGCCCAGGTAGGGTGTGGCCTGGATGCCTTGAGATATGTGCGCTGGCCTTGCGAGCGCGGTGAGGAATCTCGGGCGGCGTCTGATTCGGACCTCTGAGATCCTTCGCTGCGCTCAGGATGACAGGCTGCGATCTCGGGATGACAGGTTGCGAGCTCGGGATAGACGTCGCTTCGGGTTTTCGGGGTGCGATGAGCTATGATCAGGGTGAGCTGAAGTCGAGACCGTTGTGGGTGTGGAGGAGTGATCGTGGTAGAGAACCGGCAGATGTGGGCGGCGGTGTGCTTGGGCGTGCTGCTGATGGCCGTCGGGGGCTGTGCTGACTCCGAGCCGTCGGGAGATGGCTCTCAGAGCCAGGCTTCCTCTGGAAGCGGTGACGACCGGTCGCCGGTCCCTGCGGACTCTGCCAAGCCAGCCCGTCGACGCGGTCCGGTGCAACTGGGCGGTTCGGACCAGGGAAGTGCCGCGGATTCTGCCGGGTCCGATGTGGCGGAGGGTGGCCTGGAGGCGGTGATGGACCGCATGAAGCCGTTGCAGATCCTGCTGGGTCAGTGGCGAGGCATCACCCGCAAGGAACAGGCCCTGGTACCTCAGACGTGGGTCTGGGATCTCAACACCGACCCGTCCCAGCCGGCTCTGGTGTTGACCTCTGCCGAGAGTCCCTACTTTCGCGACGGGCGATTGACGTGGTTGGCCAGCGAGCAGGCCTACGAGTTCAGCGGGACCAACAGCCAGGGAAAGCGGCAGGTGTTGCGAGGCACCTTCTCACGGTCACCTCAGCAGGTCCCCGGCGATGCCGATGACCAGCCGCAGATGACCTTCAAGCTGGAATTGACCGAGACGGTTGCGAGGGGGCAGGCACCCAGTTGGAGGCTGGTGTTCAACCAGCAGGAGAACAACCGGTTGCTGGTCGAGTTGTCCCGGCGTCGTGGTGAGGGGAAATTCCGGTTGCAGGACACGATCGGCAGTCAGCGAGAGGGGACGTCGTTTGCGCTCAGTGACAGCGACTACGGCGAGAAGACCTGCGTGATTTCTCAGGGACTGGGGACGATGGCTGTCAGCTTCAAGGGCAAGACCTACTGGGTGTGCTGCAGCGGCTGCAAGGCGGCGTTCGAGGAGGAGCCTGAGAAGTGGATTGCTCGATTCGAGGCGATCAAGGCGAAGGCGTCGTCAGGCTAGGCGGAATTTTTCACCCCTGCTGCAGGCACGACGGCTCTACACCCCTCCCCCCGTTGACCCGTTTCGGAGATCGGCACTATACTCCCGCCGCATTCTGGCTCGTGGCGAGGGAGCGCGACGGGAATTCGCGCGAATGAGATGAGTTCTGAAGCTAGACGGAAGACGATCCCGGTCTCGGAAGTGGATCGGATTCGCGCGGGTCGCGAGATCCTGCGGTCCGCGGCAATTGCTTTGAACGAGACGTCCGAGCGGTTGGAGGCGGGTTTCAGCGATGCGGTGGAGTTGCTGGCTCAGTGTGCCGGCCAGGTGATTGTCTGCGGAGTCGGCAAGGCGGGCCGGGTCGGCCGCAAGCTGGCCGCCACGCTCTCGTCGACGGGTACCCGAGCCGGTTTTCTGCATCCGGTCGAGGCCCTGCACGGGGACATTGGCTGCATTGCCGAGAATGATGTGGCGTTGCTGTTGTCCAACAGCGGGGAATCGGACGAGGTGACTGCGGTGTTGCCGTTGCTGGTTGAGCGAGGCATCCCGATCGTGGCGATCACGTCGATTTCAGACAGTACCCTGGGCCGGGCCGCCGACGTGGTGGTGGCGACCGGGACGCACCGCGAGGCGGGCGGCGAGGGCCTGGCTCCGACGACCAGCACGACGGTGATGATGGCTGTGGGTGATGCGCTGGCCCTGGTGGCCAGCCGCGACCGCCAGTTCACTCGAAACGAATTCGCCCGCTGTCATCCCGCCGGAAGTCTCGGCCGCCAACTTGCCTCGGTCGTCGACGTGATGAGGACGGCGGCAGAATTGCGGGTGACCGGACAGCGGGCGAGCGTGCGTGAGGTGCTGTCGGCCGAGGCGCGGCCGGGTCGACGCACCGGGGCCGTACTGGTGGTCGATGGAAACGGAACCCTGGTCGGCATCTTTACCGACAGCGACCTGGCAAGGCTGCTCGAACAACACCAGGACCAACAGCTGGATCGGCCGATTTCCGAAGTAATGACCGTCGATCCGTTGCGGGTGAGTTGTGACGAGAAGCTCGAGCAGGCCGTCGAGATTCTCACCCGGCACAAGATCAGTGAATTGCCCGTGGTGGGTCCGGCCGGTGAACCGCTTGGCCTGATTGACATCACCGACGTGATCGGCCTGGCACCCGAGGACGCGGCTGCGGGTTGAGCGGTGAGGTTCGAATGATTGGGACGTGCGGTGGCTGCGGTGGTTGTGGTGGTTGTGGTGTTGGGTTGGAGGTGAATCGGAGTTGAGCAGGACGCGTCGTTTAGCCTGGACCGTGGTGAGCGGGCTGTTGTTGAGCAGCCTGGTGGGTGTTTACGTCGTGTGCGTGTCTCCGTGGCTGGAGGTGCCTCGTCGGTCGAGGCCGAACTCGAGTGCTGCGGCCGATCTCCCCTCGGGGCCGCCTCCCGAGAACGCGGTCTGGGCAGGTCGGTATCTGCCCGAGTGGGCAGGGTCGGCCCGCTGGCAGGGCAGGTGGGGGCAGACGTATTTCTTTGCGGGGCGTCAGGAGGCGATCGAGGAGGATGCGATGGTGCGGTTTGCTCCCTTTGCGCTCGTTCATCTCCCGGCTCCCGACTCACCGGCTCAGCCAAAGTCGGCTCAGCGCGAGCCGGTGGTGATCTTGGCCGATTCGGCGGTCGTCCACTTTCCCGACTCGGTCGATCTCGACGACCCCGATCCCCGCATGGCGGTCGGCTGTCGGCTCGATGGTGCGGTCGAGGTGAGTGGTGCTGACGGGTTGACGATTCGCGGCGGGAACTTCCTGTTCGATCGCGAAGCGATGCTGGTCGCCAGCAACGATCCGGTCCAGTTGGAGTGGTCTGGGCACAGTGGTCGAGCCGACGGGGTTGAGTTGCAACTGGGTGATCCGGGGGGCGAGTCCCCTTCGAGTACCCCATTGGGTTTGCCGTCGGGTCCGGTGCGGGTGGTTCGGCTGCTGAGTCACGTGGAACTCAGGATGGTGGCACCCCAAGGCAAGGCCACCGTCGATTCGACGGCCCCGTCGCGGCCGTGGCGAATCAAGTGCGAGGGTCCGATGGTGGTCGATCCGGTACGCCTGGTGGCGACGTTTTCGAATTCGGTCGAGGTTCATCGTCCGGCCGAGTCCAACAGCTGGGACAGCCTAAAGTGCCAGCAATTGGTATTGCGATTCCGTCGTCGCGTGGGGGGGCCGCGGGGACGGGCGAGGCCGGTGGGGGGTGAGGCACTAGAATTTGTCGAGTTGCAGGCAGCGGGTGCTCCGGTCCAGGTCGGATCCTCGGCCAAGGATCTCGAAGCACGAGCCGATTCGCTTGCCTATGGGGCGGATCGCGGCACGATCGAGTTGCGCGGTAACGTGACGGCACGCTGGGAACAGGGCCGGTTGGTCTCTGAGCACGTGCGGTTGTCTCGAGGCTCAGACGGTCGGATCGAGCGTGCGTTGTGCCGGGGCGCGGGGATGATGACGTGGCAGCAACCGGGCACGCCTCCAGTGCCGGTCCGGGCAAAATGGTCGCAGAAGATGACACTGGCGCCCGAGCCGGGCACCGATCAGGACCTGGTGGTGCTCGAGGGCAAGCCAACGATTCGCTACCGGGCCCAGTCGGTACTTGGGGCCGAGTCGATCCGGATCTGGCTGGCTCGTGAAGGCGACTCGACGGATCCCGGAGCACCAGGCCGCACGGTGCGGATCACCCGCCTGATTGCTCGTGACCAGGTCGGAGTGCTCACGCAAAGGGCCTACGCCCGCACCGAGTTGCTGGACGTGACATTCGAGTCGATTGAGCCAAGGAAGGTGGCGGCTGCTGAAGCCCGGCGGCCTGGCGACGCTGCTTTGCCAGCTCGCCGCCTGACCCCCGGTGCAGCGGACCACCGTATGCAGTTTCGGGCCGGATCGATTCGCGGTCGGCTGGGCCTGCCGCGGGATGGGGGCGAGTTGGTCATTCGGGAGGTGGTGACCGAGGGGGGGGTGCGGATGAGTCGTCCGCCACGAGGAACCGATGACGCGGTCGAGGTGACTGGCGAGAGGGTGCGGCTTGTGGAAACGGCCAACCAGGGACACGGGGTGTCGATCGTCGGACGACCTGCGAGGTTGAGGATGGGGCGACGTGAGATGAGTGGATCGACGATCGAGCTGGACAGTGCCAGCGGTCGAGGGTCCATTGACGGCAGCGGCACTCTGAAGATGCCCGCCGATCGACTGCTCTCGGGTGACCCCGCCCCGCCAGGGACTCAACTGCAGGTTCGCTGGGACGAGAAACTCGTGCTCGACGGCAGAACATTCTCATTCCTGGGCGACGTGAAGTCCGAGTTGGCCGACAGCCGGGTCGACTGCGAGCAGCTCGAGGTGACGCTCAATCGAGCCCCGGACCTCTCGATCCATGGCCGCGGCAGGCGGGACGTTGAGTTTCAGACTCTGAGGTTCAGACACTCGGTCCGGCTGACCCGGTACGTGTTCGAGCAGGTGGATGAGTCGGCAGTGCAGCCCTCTTCGGTCCGAGCACCCCGGCGGCGTCTCTCGGAGATGCTCAAGGCACGCATGGCCAACCTGCAGGTCGACATGACCACCCGCGACACCTCGGCTGAGGGGCCGGGCTGGATCCAGTCGTGGCAACGAGGCCGACGGCGGCACGGGCCGCTGGCTCCCACCGCACTCGCCCGGGCCAACCTGCCGT
>CAUZJR010000148.1:0-11235 GCA_963580005.1 Planctomycetota bacterium | reverse complement strand
CAGAGTTTCGAGGAGCTGGTGGCCGGCAAGTGGGATCACCTGCCCGAGGCCGCATTCATGTACGTCGGCGGGATCGAGGAAGCCGCCGAGCAGGCGAAACAGATGGCCGAGGAGGCCTAGGGAACCGTGGCAGAGAGTTCACTTCAGATTGTGCTGGTGACGCCGGAAACGACGTTGTTGGATGCGCCGGTTCGGTCGTTGCAGTTTCCGCTGTACGACGGGCAGGCCGGCGTGCTGCCGGGCCGTGCTCCGGTTGTGGGCCGGTTGGGCTACGGCGTGCTGACGGTCTCGACGGCCGATGGTGAGATCGAGAAGTTCTTCATCGAGGGGGGTTTCGTGCAGGTCAAGTCGGGGACGGTGACGTTGCTGACTGACCGGGCACAGCGGCTGGACGAGATCGATCGCCAGGCCGCCCAGGACCTGCTCGCAGAAGCCTCGAAACGGGTCCCCACTTCAGACGCCGAGCTGGCCGCCAAGGAGCGTGACCAGGAGTGTGCCAGGCGGATGCTGGCCGTCACTCGCTGAACCGCAAGCGACCACAAGTGACACTGCAAGCGGCTAGTGGTCGATCGCGTAGTAGTGCTCGTAGACGCGGCGGGCCGCTGCGGTCGCCTCGGACCAGTCCCACCCGGTTTCGGTGAAGCGGTCGGGGCTGAGGCTCAAGACGTAGGAGGACGGTTCGTCGCCGAGTGATTCGACGACGTGGCGTCCGATGCCTGCCGATCCTGATACCCCGTGTGCGTTGCAGCCTCCGGCCATCACGAAGCCTCTCACCCGGGAACTCTCGCCGATGATAAACCGGCCGTCGGGTGTGAAGGTGGGCCAGCCACGAAAGACGCTGCGGATGCCCAGTTCTGAGACCTGGGGAAACTGCGCAGCCAGCTGTTGGGCAAAGGCGGCCAGCACGTCGTAGTCTTCGCGAATCGGGGGTGCGGGTTCCTGGAGCGGGTATTCGCGGGGATCCAGCGAGAGGCTGTTGGGTTCCCAGCCCCCGCACAGCAGGGCATCGGTTTCGGCACGCAGGTACAGCGTGGCGTCGGGGATGCGGATCACCGGCAGGTCGGGTCTCAGTCCCGAGGCGGCGACCGTCACGAAGAACTCGTGCCGTACCGGGACGATCGGCAGTTCGAGTCCGACCGAGTGGGCCAGGTGCCAGGCGTGGGCGCCGGCGGCATTGATGACCATCGGGGCAGAGATCCGACCCCCGGACGTCTCGACTCCGACGACCCGATCGCGTTCGACCAGGACCGACTCGACGGTGGTCCCGGTCAGGAATCGGACTCCGGCGGCTCGTGCCCGGGCGACGTAGGCCATGGCCAGGTCGCTGGGTTGCAGGTATCCGTCGCTGGGGCACCACAGCACGCTCTTGACCTGATCGAACTGCATCGCCGGCCAGAGCGAGGCGGCCTCGTGGTTGTCCAGGAACCGTGTCTGGAGACCCGCCTCGTTGGCGACGGCCTGCATTCTCTGGAACTCCTCGACCCGCTCTTCGCACAGTGCCAGTCGCAGCGATCCAACCTGTCTCCAGCCGGGCCGGGCCGTGTCGGCCTCTTCGAGGTCCGAAAAGGTCTGGACCGACCACATGGCCAGGCGGGTTCGGTCGAGCGAATTGCGGACCTGTCCGACCAGTCCGGCGGCCTGCGAGGTGGTAACCGCGGCGAGGGTCGGCTGCTGTTCGATCAGCAGGATGTCGTGGTACCCGGCGGCTGCCAGGCTGTGAGCGACCCCGCAGCCGACGGCACCGCCGCCGACGATCACGATGCCGGCTGTTTCGGATGAAGTCACCTGGCGTCGGCCTCGGCGGTGGTCAGTTGTTCGAAGTACCAGTTGAGCCGTGGCCGGGTACTCGAGTCGCTGCCAGTTGCCTGATGTCCTGGTGCTGTTCGTGTGAGAGACCGGTCACGGCGAGTTGGTCACGGCGAGTTGGTCACGGCGAGTTGGGGGCTGCTGGTTGTGGGATGATGTCGGGGCCGCGGTGGTGCCGGTGCCTGGTGAGCAGTGTTACACAGGCCCCGATCAGCAGCAGCGTACCCAGCAGCGACATGAAGTAGGTCAGGCCTCGGAAGAAGTCGAGTCGCGAGACGTCGCTGGCGATGAGGTCCTTGGTGAGCAGCACGGTGATGGCACCGCCGTAGCCGATCGCATCGGCCACGTAGATGGCGAAGACGGCGGTGCCGGTGGCTCGGGTCGAGGCGATCAGTCGATCGAAGAGCACCGAGCCGTAGGGGACGTAGGCGAGGTATGAGCCGAGGCCGGCGAGGATCATCCAGGTCATGCCGTCGATTCGTCCGGCGTCGTGCATCAGGGTGGATCCGCCCAGCAGCATGACCCCGGCGACCATGATCACGAACGCGCCGATCAGTCCTCGGCGGTTGTCCTTGACCAGGTTCAGTGCGGCCAGCGTGCCCAGCACACCGACGGCGACCCAGATCTCGCTGCGTGTGAAGATCAGCGACTGGTCCTCGCCGTAGCCCAGTGCATCGAAGATCTCGACACCGAAATTGTCGCGATAGTCGCGGTAGGCGGTCAGAAAGAAGTAGTTGATGACCAGCAGCAGCATCGCGGGCAGGAACTGGCGGATGAACTGCCACCTCTGCCGCCGGTCCATCGTGGTTCGCTCGACCCGCGCCGCGACATCTTCGGCCGACGGTTCGGGCAACTGGTTGAGCAGCCAGACGGCCAGCAGGAAGGGGGGCAGGAAGCAGAGTCCGGTGACGAACGGCATCCAGAACTGGTCGACGTTGGCCGACGTCATGAACCAGCGTCCGACGTCCTTGACGACTCCGCTGGCGACGATGAACGAGCAGCTCAGCCCGGCCAGCAGCATCTCGGAGGTGCGTCGTCCTTCGAGGTACCAGACGACCAGTCCCCAGACCATGCCCAGCGGCAGCCCGTTGCAGAAGATCGCCAGCACCTTCCAATTGCCGGGCAGCACGGCGAACAGCAGCAGTGACAACTGGGCGATTCCGATCAGTGCCACCAGTCCCACCGCGCGGTGTCCTCGAGACGCCTCGGGGCAGACCTTGATCCCGATCACTTTCGAGAGTGCGTAGCCGACGATCTGGCTGATGACCAGTGCGGTCTTGAGATCGACGGTGGTGCCCAGGAAGCTGAGTCCTTCATAGCCGGCCGCCGAGAACGGCTTGCGGAAGGCGTACATGCAGAAGTAGGTCGAGAACGACGCGAAGATCACGAACAGCGTGAACAGCGGAGCGGGCGCATACTCGAGCCAGCCGGTCAGCCGGCCGCGGTGTTGCAAGCGGTGTTGCGAGCGGGGCGAGGTTGATTGGGGGCTGCCCATTCAGCCGGACTCCTCGATCGATTCGACCAGCACTTCGGCGAGGTCGACGACGGTGGCGGAGTCGTTGGCCGTCGCCATGCCATCTCCGATCATTGTCCGGCAGAAGGGGCACGACACAACCACGGTCTCGGCCCCCGCCCTGCTGATCTCCTCGATCCGATCACGTCCCACTCGTTCATCGGGCCCGTCGTCGAGCCACATCCGTCCTCCGCCTCCTCCACAGCAGGCGGTCCGGCAGCCGTTGCGAGGGAGTTCCTCGAGTGTCGCTCCTGAGGCTCTGAGCACCTCGCGGGGTGCGTCGACGATGCCGTTGACCCGGGCCAGGTAGCAGGGGTCGTGGAAGGTGACGGTCTTTTTTGAGGCCTGGTCGATTTCGAGTCGTCCCTGGTCGACCAGTTCGGCGAGGAACTGGCTGTGGTGGACGACTTCGTAGTGCCCGCCGGCGTCGGGGTAGTCGTGCTTGAGGCTGTTGAGGCAATGGGGGCAGTGTGTGACGATGCGGGTGACCTGGTGCCGGCTGAGTTCTGCGACATTGGCGGCCGCCAGTTCGGCGAACACGAATTCCTCGCCCATCCTCCGAGCCGATTCTCCGGTGCAGCGTTCTCGTTCGCCCAGCACCGCGAATTTCACGTTTGCGGCGTGCAGCAGTCGGACCATGGCCCGCGCGGTGCGGCGTGAGCTGCGATCGTAGGCTGCGGCACATCCGACCCAGTAGAGCACGTCGAAGTCCGGTTGCTCGTCGACGGTGGGCACCTCCAGGCCCTCGGCCCAGTCCATCCTCTGATCCGCCGGCAGTCCCCAGGGGTTGCCCGAGCGTCCGAGTTTTCCGAGCGTGCTGGCGGCGGATCCTCTGACCGCTGCGGTTCCGACCAAGTGCCGGCGCATGCCGACGATCAGCTCGAGCGGATCGACACCCAGCGGACAGACCTCGACGCAGGCCGAGCAGGCGGTACACGACCAGAGTGTCTCTTCGGCAATCACCTCACCGGCAAGAACCGCCGGATTGTCCGAGAAGATCTCGGGCAATTGTGCGGCGAGGTCCTGGACGACGTTTCGCGGCGAGAGTGGTTTGCCGGCGGCGTGGGCGGGGCATTCGTCCTCGCAGCGTCCGCAGGAAACGCAGGCCTCGAGCGAGACGAGTTGTCGGATGGCCAGGTGCGTGAGTTGTCCGGTCCCGTAGACCCCGCTCGTCTCGACTTCCTCGATCGTCACGTTGGTGAGCGTGCCGAGCGTGCGTTGCGGGTGTCTGCTCAAGAGCAGTCCGCCGGCCACGGCGTGCCAGAGCCGGGTCGAGGGCACTGCGGCGAGCAGTCCGAGTGCGGTGACGGAGTGCAGCCACCAGTTGACCTGGTGCAAGAGGACGGCCTGGTTGCGGGTGACTCCGACGGCTTCCAGGCATTCGGCCACCGTGGCTCCGACAAACGAAACCCAGCGTCCCGGGCTGTCGGCCTCGATGATTCTCAGCCCTTCGACCAGGAACCCACTGACGGAAAGGAACATCAACGCGCCAAGCACGAACCAGTCGGAGGTCCGGTGTGCGATCGACGAGTCGGCTCGGCGTCTCCTGAGCAGGAACCATCCGGCGCCCAGCAGCACGGCGAGACCGGCCAGGTCCATCACCGGTTCGTAGATCGCGTAGTACAGCCCCTTGTGAAACACCGGGTCGTCGGATGCTCGACCGGCGACGAGCGAGGTGACGTGTTCAACAGCGATCAGGATGGTGCCCAGTGTCAGCACGGCGAATCCGACAAAGAGGCATCGGTGTGCGGCGGATGCGGCCGGGCGGGTTGTGCCCAGGGTGGACTGTGCGAGCACTCGGCCGGCCACGGCACGCAGCAGTTCCAGCAGCGAGTTGCGCGAATCGTCGGGGCGACCCTGTTTCCAGCGTCGGATCCGTTTCCAGGCAGTCGCGACGCCGATCAGCCCGCAGACGGTGGCGGTGGCATAGAAGAGGACCTTCGGCAGCGGGCCGATGTTTCCGAAGATCTCGCGTGTGAGCGTCTCAATCGGCATCGAGTTGCTGGATCATCTCGGGGACGATGTCATACAGGTCGCCGACGATTCCGTAGTCGGCGACTTCGAAGATGGGGGCGTGGGGGTCGGAGTTGATCGCGACGATGGTACGGGAGTTCTTCATCCCGGCGAGGTGCTGGACGGCTCCGGAGATCCCCACGGCGATGTAGAGTTCCGGGGCGACGACCTTGCCGGTCTGACCCACCTGCAGGTCGTTGGGAGTCAGGCCGGCATCGACGAGGGCCCGCGAGCTGCCGGTGGCTCCGTCGAACACGTCGGCGAGTCCTCCCACGAGTCGTTCGAAGTCGTCGGTTGTCTTGACGCCTCGTCCTCCGGAGACGACCACTCGTGCTTCGGTGACATCGGGTCGGTGGCTCGGTCGGCTGTCGAGTCCCAGGTAAGTGGTCAAACCGGGCAACCCCTCGGCGTCGATTTCCACGGGCGTGATCGAGCCGGGCTGGGGTCGGTGTGGAGGTGCCTGGGCGGCGGTGGGTCGAACGGTGACGACCAGTGGGCTGCCGCACAGGACGACGCTGGCGGTGACGGCTCCGGCGTACATCGGTCGCTGCCAGACCCATCGGCCCTCGTCTCGCCGAAACCCCGTCACGTCGCTGGCCATGGCTCCTCCGAGCAGTCCGCCGGCGCGGCCGAGGACGTCTCGGGCGAATGTCGACGAGGCACCCAACAGGATGTCGGCCGCTTCGGATCTCACCACCCCCGCGGTCACTTCGGCCCAACGCTCAGCCAGCGGATCGGCCAGGACGGTGTGATCACCTAGCAGCACATCGCCGTAGGCGGCCGCAGCCTGGGCGACGCCATCGACATGCTCGCCGAGCACCAGGCAGGTGACCGTGCCACCGTCGTGACCGGCCAGCTCCAAGCCGAAACCGAGTGCCGCGGCCGTCCCCGCCCGCAAGCGTGTCCCGTCATGCTCGGCCAGCACCAGCACATGCATCGCGGGGTTCTCGTGGGGTGTTGCGAGGAAGAGTGAGAGAGACGGGCGGTTAGAACAGGTCGGTGTTTTCCCTGAGGCATTCCAGGAGCTGCGAGACGTTTTCGAGCCGTTGACCGGTTCGACTCGATGAGACCTGCTCGAGCCCCACCAGTTCGACTCGCGGTTCGATCTCGATCTGCAGTTCCTCGAGCGTGATGTCTTGGATCGGTTTCTTTCGAGCGGCGAGGATACCCGGCAGCGAGGCGTAGCGGGGTTCGTTGAGCCTGAGGTCGGTGGTGATGACGGCGGGGAATGTGATCGAGACGGTTTCGATACCGTGGTCGGTTTCTCGAGCGACCGTTGCACCGTGTTGGCTGTCATCGATTCGGGATGCGAAGGTGGC
Organism: Planctomycetota bacterium; assembly: GCA_963580005.1. Lineage (GTDB taxonomy): Bacteria > Planctomycetota > Planctomycetia > Planctomycetales > Planctomycetaceae > UBA8437. Next base: position 4,584 of record CAUZJR010000148.1, on the reverse strand, counting down.
CTGGGGCCAGCCGAGTCGTGCGGCCAGGAACTGGCCGGCCTGGGCCGAGTCGTCGTCGACGGCCTGCTTGCCCATCAGCACCAGTTGCGGTTCGAGTCGGACGGCGAGTTCGGCGAGGATACTCGAGACGTTCCAGGGGTCCAGTGGTTCGGGGGCCTCGACGCGGATGGCCCGGTCGGCTCCCATGGCCAGTGCTGTCCTCAATTCGTCCTCGTATGCTGCGGCTCCGATCCCGACCACGACGACTTCGACATCGTCGCGTCGTTCCCGGATCCGCAGTGCCTCCTCGACGGCGATCGCATCGAAGGGGTTGATGACGAACGAGAGGTGTGAGGTGTCGACGTCGAGTCCATCGGGGGCGACCCGAATCACCCCGTCGGTATCGGGGACCCTCTTGGTCGGCACCAGCACCAGGAAGCTCATGTCCTCGACCCGTCCTCAATCTGCCCGTAGTACCCCGCGTGCATCTGGTAGCAGGCGGATTCGATTTCGGTCCGGTCCTGCAGTTGCGGGTGTTCGAAGAACCGGTCGGCGTGGATGGCTTCGATGTCGTAGTCGGTGTGTCCGTCGAGGACGAGGTCGGCCATGATCACTCCGATGACCGGGCTCTGGACAATCCCGTGTCCGCAGAACCCCGAGCAGTGGAACAGTCCTTCGAAGTCGGGTCGTTTGCCGCACAGTGGTTTGCCGTCGGGTGTGAAGGTCATGATACCGCGGGTGACGGTCATCGGCGTGCGTTCGTCGATCCAGGGGAACCTCCGCTTGGTGGCGTCGATCAGCAGGGCCACGTGCAGGTCGTCGGGTCGCACGGTGAGCGCGGACATGTCGAAGTCGTCGCGCAGAGACCGCATGTCGTGACGGGGTGTTTCGGCTCCGTACATGCCCACGATCAGGCCGCCGGATTCGGGTCTCGAGTAGATCCGCAGGTGACGATCGCGGATGGCCGGGCTGAGTCGATCGACGGGGTGCAGGTCGTCGGGTCGGGTGGTCAGGTAGACGTGTCCCAGTGCCGAGGTTTGCAGGGTGGATTCGGCCAGGCCGGCGACCAGGTACGACCAGGGTCCCGCGGCGTTGATCACAACGCCGGTGGAAATCGTACCCTCGTCGGTGACGACTCCCGCAACACGCCCGCCGGAAAACTCAAGACCTCGAACCGGGCAGCCCGTCTTGTAGACGACGCCCCGTTCGCGGCCGACCTGCAGGTAGGCCGCAACCAGTTCGGCCGGCTGCAGGTGTCCGTCGGTGGGACAGTAGCAGGCGTCGACCAGGTCGTCGGTCCGCATGTAGGGCAACAGGCCGGCCACTTCTTCGATCGGCAGGTGGTCGATGTCGAACCCGATTCGTTGTCCCATCTCGACCAGGTCGCGGATCTCAGCGGCTCGCTCTTCGGTCTCGGCCACTCGCAACGAACCGGTTTGCACGAAGATCTCGACCCCGGCTCGCTCTTCCAGGTCGGCGACAATCTGGACCCCGTCCATCAGCATGCCGGTGGCTGCGGGGGTGCCACGGAGCTGTCCGAGCAGCCCGGCGGCACGGCCGGTCGAGCCGTTTCCCAATCGCTCTCGTTCGAGCAGCGTGACCGAGGCACCGCGTGAGGCCAGTTGCATCGCGGTACTCAGGCCGGCGACTCCACCACCGATCACCACCACGTCGCTCGTCGCGGGAAGCGTGTCGACCATCGGGGGCCCGGTCCGTAGCGGGGTCAGAAACTCGCAGCAGGTCGCAGTTTAGCGAGTTGCCTCGGGTTGGTGATAGCGAGCCGATCCAGCCGCTGGCGGGTACCAGGAACCGGCAGACTCTACCAGGGTTACCCAGCTTCTGGATTGGGCCCCACGAGGAGTCCGGGCGAGGTGATCGGTTCATGTGATGGGCCCGGGGTGGACGAATCAAGAGATAGGGCGGTCTTGCACTGGGGCGGTGGACCGTTCTGCTTCCTGTTTTCCGTTGTGGCATGACCCGTCCGAAGTCCCGGGCAGTTGGGAACCAGTTGACTGATGAAGAACCAGACTCAGACTCACGGAACATGTGGCGGTGGCCTGGAGATTCACCGGGGCCGAACGGATCAACCGTTCCGGCCGACGGTCGAGGGTCGCCTGGTGCTGGGATCGGCTCGGGAGTGCGACGTGCGGCTGGGTAGTGCGGGCATGCCTGCGGTGCACAGCCAGGTCCACGTGGATGACGGCGGCGAGGCGTGGATCGAGGCGATTGCGGCTGATCCTCCGCTGCTGGTCAACGGCGAGTCGTGTGACACGGTGGTGTTGTCCGAGGGCGACAGGATCGTGGTGGGCCCGTTCGCGTTCACGTGGCGCGCGGTCGGGGACAAGTCGGCAGCGGCGGCGGCTGTGTCTGCTGATGCGGCTGCGGCTGCGGACTCAGACGAGTTGTTGTTATCGGAGCTGCTGGATCGTCTCGAGCGAGACATGGCGTTGGTGGCTGGGCGAGACGAGGCGACGCGTCGGGCGGCGGCGACGGTGGTCGAGGCGGCGTTGGAGACGATATACGGAGGTGTGGCCGGGTCGCGTCCTGTCGAGGGAGATCGGGCGGCGCTGGTCGCGAAGCTCGACGAGTTGACTCAGCGGATCGAAGCCAACGAGTCGGCTCATGCCGAGTCGGTTTCGGACCTGCTGGACACCCAGGAGCGGCTGGTGGCTCAGGTCGAGTCGCTGGTGTCTCGGCTCATGGGCGAGCAATCCGGCGACGACGGTTTACGGGCCAGCGCCTAGCCACCGGTCTCGCGGAACTTCAGCTGAGGTTTCTCGAGAGTGACCACGGTATTGGGCGGAACACTCTGGGTCAGCGACACGCTGGCCCCGATGACCGAGTGGGCTCCGACGATTGTGTCACCTCCCAGCACGGTGGCATTGGCGTAGATCACCACGCCCTCTTCGATCGTTGGGTGTCGCTTTTGGCCTCGGACGAGTTCTCCGCTGTCGTCCCTGGGAAACGAGAGTGCACCGAGCGTGACGCCCTGGTAGAGCTTGACGTGGGAGTTGATCTCGGTGGTCTCACCAACCACGACACCGGTGCCGTGGTCGATGAAGAACGACTCTCCGATGGTAGCTCCGGGGTGGATGTCGATCCCGGTCCGGCTATGAGACCATTCGGCCATCATCCTAGGAATGAAGGGGATCTCGAGCTTGTGGAGTTCGTGAGCGAGTCGGTGGACGGTAATGGCCTGCAGCCCGGGGTAGCAGAGGATGATTTCATCGAGGCCCTGTGCGGCGGGGTCTCCTTCGTAGGCTGCCTGGACGTCGGTGGCGAGCAGTTCGCGGACCTGCGGCAGCATCTGAAGCGCCGCGATCGTCTTGAGCCGGGCCTGCTTCTCGAACGCTTCATTGGGGTCCGACCCCGGTGTGTCGGATCCGGCGAGAGCCTGCTCGTGCTGCAGTGCCCGGGCGATCTGTTGCGTGAGTTCATCGTTGAGCCGTTCGAGCAGGTCACCGACGTGGTAGCCGACATTGCTCGAGTGCAGTCTTTGTCGCCGCTGGTACCCGGGGTAGATCACCTCCATCAGGTCCAGCGTGATCCCGACCACCGCGTCGTTGTGCGGGAGGGGTGAGTGGTCGAGGTGATTGATCGTGCCGATCCGGCTGTAGGTGTCCACGACCTGTTGGATCACGTCGGGCAGCTGGTCTTTGCCGGGAGTCTCTGAAGCCATGGCTTGGTGCTCTTGGTCGTGAGTCGTCGGTGATGGTCGACGACTCGGCGGTGCATCGGTGAACCGCGACACGGCAGGTGGCCGGCGAACACGCGGCCGACTCGAGCGGTTGCCCTGTTGATTTGATTCTAGGAGTCGTTCGAGAGGCCGGTCAAGGGGCTGGTCAAGGGGCTGGTCAAGGGGCTGGTCAAGGGGCTGGTCAAGGGGCTGGTCAAGGGGCTGGGCGGCGTGGCAGAATCCGGCTACGGGGCTGCGGCTGTTGGCAGGCCGAGCTTGGCGGGGTATTTCTTCTGGTTGAGCACCCAGCGTCGGATGATCTGGTAGCCGGGGTCCATCGGCTTGTAGCGTCGACCGCCCTGGTGACCGTCTTCCTTGCCGGTCTGGACGTTGAGCGGTTTTCTGAGCAGCTTGCTCTTTTCGATATTTCCGAGGTCGACGCGGGCCTGCAGCAGGCGGTAGTTGGCCAGCATCTTGTCGACGGGCAGGTACCCGGCGTCGTCGGGTGGGTTGAGTGTCAGCGGGGGGACTCGACCGGGGACCCCGTGGCAGGCGAAGCAGCTCCGCTCGTCACCTCGCAGCACCTTGTGCATTTCGGGAGTGACATAGTCGCGGAAGAACTGGAAGTCGGCGACGAATTCGGCATCGAGTTTTCCGTTCTTGTCGGCGGGTTGCTTGCGAGGCTTCTCGCGGTTGACCGCATCGGTGAGTTGCTTGAGGAAGTTCTTGCGGTTGGTCGAGAGCACATTGCGGGCGGTTTTGACCACCTTCTCGCGTTTCTCGAACTTCAGCATCGCGTCCAGCGCGTTGAGCACCTCGGGGTTTCGTCTCAGTGCCGTCGCCTGGGCCATGGTCACGGCGACGGCCCGAGTCCTGGGATCGGCGGTGGCCTTGAGCTGATCGAGGAACAGCTGCAGCGCGCGGGTGCG
>CAUZJR010000147.1:0-11269 GCA_963580005.1 Planctomycetota bacterium | reverse complement strand
CTGGAATTCCCCAGTATCGGCACGGTGGTCTCACACGAATTCGGGCCGCGGAACAACCTGCCGCCCTACGTGTGCATTCCCAGCCAGCCGAACCGATACGCCGGCACGGGCTACCTGTCGAGTTCGTTCGCCCCGTTCAGCCTGGGTTCGGACCCGGCCAGCGGCAGTTTCACGGTCAAGGACCTGAAGCTTCCCGGTGGAGTGGACGAAACGCGGTTCAACCGCCGTCGCACGATCCTGGGCGCGGTCAACGACTACTTCGCCACTCGCGAGAAGGCCGATTCGCTTGACGCGGTCGACACGTTCTACCAGCGAGCCTACTCGCTGGTCAGTTCGAAGAAGGCTCGCGAAGCGTTCGACATTGCCAAGGAGCCCAAGAAGCTGCGTGACGAGTACGGTCGCAACTCGGCCGGACAACGCATGCTGATGGCTCGGCGACTGGTCGAAGCGGGAGTTCGCTACGTGACTCTGACCTACGGCGGTTGGGACATGCACGGCAACATCAATGGCAGCATCCGCGGCCAGATGCCGTCCTTCGACCAGGCCTACGCCCGCTTGATCCGCGATCTCGACGACCGCGGCCTGCTCGATTCGACCCTGGTCTGCACCGCGACCGAATTCGGTCGGACTCCGAAGATCAACGGCAACGCCGGCCGTGACCACTGGCCCAAGGTCTTCTCGACCGCGATGGCCGGCGGCGGCATCAAGCGTGGAGCCATTTACGGCTTGTCCAACGCCACGGGCAGCGAGCCCGAGGAAGACGCCCTGGGCGTCGAAGACTGGGCGACCACGATTTACCACTGCATGGGCATCACCGCCGAGAAGGAACTGATGGCTCCTGGCGATCGCCCGATCGAAATCGTCAACGGCGGCAAGGTCCGCAAGGAACTGCTCGCCTAGTGCCGGCCTGGCCTGCTGAGTGAATTGAAACCAGTCACGGGCCACGTCCGGCAGCGGGCGTGGCCCGTGCTGCTACCTACACACCAAAACCCGCTTTGGGTCCCACCACGGTTTTCCACGAGTTTCCCACCACACCCCTACCCCCTGCGGCGTTAGGATGGAGTTTCGTTCGAGGCGGAGAACCTGTACGGGTCGCCTCAGACGTTTCTGCTTCGCCGGACCGGAGAGATCTCAGATGAAGTCCATGGAAATGCAACGACTCAACCGCCGGGTCCCCGGTGTGCTGCTGTTGGCCCTCGCGATGGCCCTGCCCGCCCAGGCGGCTTCGCCGTCGCTGGGAGGCATCAGCCCTCGCGGAGTACAGCGTGGTGTCGAGAACCAGATGGTCTTCAGTGGCGGACGCCTGCAGGACGCCAAGGAGATCTTCTTTTATGGGCCCGGTTTCGAAGTGATGAAGCTCGAAGCCGCTGCCGGGTCGGTCAAGGCGACCGTCAAGGTGCTGCCCACCTGCCGGCTCGGACAGCACGTCGCCCAGATCCGCACCGCCAGCGGTGTTAGTGAATACAAGACCTTCTGGGTCGGTCCCTTCGGGACGACGCCCGAGAAGGAACCCAACAGCGATTTTGCCTCGCCGCAGCCGGTGCCGCTCAATATCACCGTCACCGGAGTGGTAACCAACGAGGACGTTGATTACTACGTGGTCGAAGCCAAGAAGGGTCAACGGATTGCCGCGGAAGTCGAGGGCATGAGGCTGGGGACGACGCTGTTTGATCCCTATGTCGCGATTCTCGATTCCAAGCGATTCGAGATGGCCAGCGCTGATGATTCGCCGCTGGTCTTCCAGGACGCGGTCGTTTCGGCCGTGGCTCCCGCCGACGGTCGTTACATCGTGGAAGTTCGCGAGAGTGCCTACGGGGGCAATGGTAGCTGTCGCTATCGCCTGCACGTGGGCACCTTCCCCCGCCCCACCGCGGTCTATCCCGCCGGTGGACAATTGGGACAGGACATCGAAGTCACGTTCCTGGGAGATGCCTCGGGGCCGTTCAAGCAGAAGTTCAAGCTGCCCGCCGAGAATCGGGAACTGTTCGAGTTGGAACCGAAGGCGGGTGAGCAGGTCGCTCCCTCGGGCAACCGCTTCCGCCTGTTCCCTCATGGCAACAATCTCGAAGCCGAACCCAACGACGAGATCGCCAAGGCCACACCCGCGGTGTTGCCCAAGGCCTTCAACGGCGTGATCGAGAAGAAGGGCGACATCGATTACTTCAAGTTCGCCGCCAAGAAGGGGCAGGTGTTTGAGATCGAGTGCTACGCACGGCGGATCCGCAGCGGACTCGATCCGGTCATGAACCTCTACAAGGCCGATGGCGGCGGGATCGCCGGAAACGACGACTCGCGCGGGCCCGACAGCTACTTCCGCGTCACGATCCCCGCCGACGGCGACTACCTGCTGAGAGTCACCGATCACCTCGGTCGCGGTGCCAAGGACTTCGTCTACCGCGTCGAAATGACTCAGCCGAAAGTCCAATTGACGACCAGCATCCCGCGGTTCTCACGCTACGGGCAGTATCGCCAGTGGATCGTGGTGGCACGAGGCAACCGGTTCGCGACGATGATCAACTTCGGTCGCAGCAACTTCGGTGGCGACCTAGTGCTCGAACCCAAGGACTTCCCCAAGGGGATTACGATCCACGCCGAGTCGCTGAAGAACGGGCGAGGCACATTGCCGGTGGTCTTCGAGGCCGCTGCCGACGCGCCGGTCGCCGGGACGCTCAGCCAACTGACCGCCCGCCACGCCGATGCCAAGCAGAACATCTCCGGTGGCTACCGCAACAACGGCATTTTCACGATGGGCGGACCCGGGCAGAGCGTGTACTGGAGCGTCGACGTGAACCGGGTGCCGGTCTGCGTCGTCGACGAGGTGCCCTTCAAGCTCTCGATCGTTCAGCCCACCGTGCCGATCGTCCGCAACGGCTCGATGCAGTTGAAGATCGTGGCCGAGAAGAAGAAGGGCTGGGACGAGGCGATCTCGATCCAGTTCCCCTTCCGTCCGCCGGGTATCGGAGCCGCCAGCAGCGCGTCGATTCCCAAGGGCAAGAACGAAGTGCTCTATCCGCTCTCGGCCAACGGTGGTGCGGGAATTGGGGCCTGGAAGATCTACGCCCTGGGCAGCGCCAACGCCGGCGGGACCGCCTGGGTCTCGAGCCAGTTGGCCACGCTCGAAATCGCGTCCCAGTTCGTTACCGTCTCGATGCTGAAGGCCGCGACCGAGCAGGGGAAGTCGACCGAGGTGGTTGCCAAGATCAACCACGCCACGCCGTTCCCCGGTGAAGCGAAAGTCGAACTGCTGGGTCTGCCCAACGAGGCGACCACGGTGGTGATGAAGATCACCAAGGACACCAAGGAACTGGTCTTCCCGGTCAAGACAACCAAGAACACCCGTGCCGGGACCCACAAGAGTCTCTTCTGTCGCATCACGATCATTCGTGATGGCGAGACGATCATGCACTCCAACGTCGGTGGCACTCATCTCAGAGTCGACAAGCCGCTGCCGCCCAAGAAGAACGCTCCGCCACCCAAGCCCAAGCCGAAGGTCGTGGCCAAGAAGGCACCGCCCAAGCCGAAGCCCAAGGTCGTTGTCAGGTTGACGCGATTGCAGAAGCTGAGACTCGAAGCCAAGAAGAAGCGTGAGGCCACTGCCGCCGGCGGAGGATCGAAGTAGAGCCCGCCCCAGGTCGGCCTCGCTGCTGCTGTTTCAGAGAATTGATGAAGGACACACGAGTCTCAGGACTCCCCGCAAGGAAACTCGGATGATGACATTGGTCACTCGTTGCTCCAGGCTGTTGACGACCTGTGCGGTGCTGCTGGGCCTTTCGGCCACGGCGACCCAAGCCGCCGACGCACCACTCGCATCACTCACCGTCTCCCCCGCTGCGGTCAAGCTGACCACCAAGCGGGATCGGCAGTCGGTGATTGTCCAGGCCACGTTTGCCAACGGGCTGACCCGCGATGTGACCGCCGAGGCGAAGTTGTCGCTGACCGACGCCAAGTCGGTGGTCCTGACCGGCAACACGCTGACGCCCAAGGCCGATGGCAAGAGCGAAATGACGGTCGTGTTCGGTGGCAAGACGGTCAAGGTGCCCGTCGAGGTCGAGAAGGCGGGCGAGGATCGGCCGATCAGTTTTCGGCTGGATATCATGCCGGTCTTCATGAAGGCCAATTGCAACACCGGCAGCTGCCACGGGTCCGCTCGGGGAAAAGACGGCTTCCGGCTCTCGCTGTTCGGGTTCGATCCCGCCGGCGATCACTACCGTTTGACTCGTGAACTGCCCGGTCGCCGCATCAATCTCGCTGTGCCGAATTCGAGCCTGATGATGGAGAAGATCGCCGGGATCGTGCCGCACACCGGTGGCGCGCAGCTCAAGAAGGACGGCGAAATGTTCGCGACCCTCAACCGCTGGCTCACCGCCGGGGCTCCCAATGACGCCGGTGCCGTACCGGTCGTGGAGACGCTCGAGCTGTTCCCCAAGGAAGCAGTGCTCGACGGTGACGGTGCCACGCAACAACTCAATGTGCTGGCCCGGTACGCCGACGGAACCACCCGCGATGTCACCAAGCTGGCCGTGTTCCTGACCAGCAACGCCACCTCGGCGGAGATCGAACAGGATGGCAAGGTCACCGCGCACGCTCGGGGCGAAGCCTTCGTGATGGCGAGGTACGAAACGCACACCACCGGCAGCCGGTTCATCGTGCTGCCCAAGGGGCTGAAGTACACCGATCCCAAGACGTCCGAAGTCAACTACATCGACTCGTTCATCCACCAGAAGCTGCAGAAACTGAGGATCGTGCCCTCGGAGATCTGCAACGACGAGATCTTCCTGCGTCGTGCGTACCTGGATGTTGCCGGCGTGCTGCCCACCGCCGATGAGTACTGGCGGTTCATGCGGAAGGCGCCCGATGCTGCGACGTTCCTGGCCGAGAAGACCAAGGTGCTGGCCGAGACTGTGAAGGCCGAGGGTGAGTCGAAGACGGCGGCCGAGGCTGCCGCCAAGGTGCTGGCTGCGACCGCGGCTCCCCTGGTGGCCGCACAGAAGCAGGCCGCAGGCGCCAAGGACGATGCGGCCAAGAAAGCCGCGGCCGATGTGCTCAAGAAGGCCACAGATGCAAACACCGCTGCCGCAAAGACGTCCGGCGAAGCAACGAAGAAGGCCGAAGCGGCTCTCTCGGCTCGCCAGGCAGCCGATGCCGAACTGGCTCTGGCCAAGTCGGGAGTCGAGTACTCGAAACTGACCGGGCAGGCCAAGCGGGAACGGCTCATTGATGAACTGCTCAACCGCAAGGAATTCGTCGAGATGTGGGTGATGAAGTGGGCCGAACTGCTCACCATCCGCTCCTCGCAGCAGGTCAGCTACAAGGCCATGCTCAGGTACTACAATTGGCTCAACGAACGGATCTCGAACAATGTCCCGATGGACGTGATGTGCCAGGAGTTGCTCGGAGCCAACGGCGGAACGTTCGCCAACGCGGCGACGAACTACTACCAGAACGAGACCAACACGCTGAAGGTGGCCGAAAACGTGGCCCAGGTCTTCATGGGAATGAGGATCCAGTGCACCCAGTGCCACAACCACCCGTTTGATCGCTGGACGATGGACGACTACTACAGTTTCGGAGCCTTCTTCGCCCAGATCGGGCGAAAGCGGGGCGAGGATCCTCGCGAGACGATCATCTTCAACAGCGGTGGTGGCGAGGTGCGGCACCTGGTCGGTGGTCGCGTGATGAAGCCCAAGTTCCTGGGCGGCATCGAGCCGGATACCGTGGGCAAGGACCGTCGGGTCCTCCTGGCCAAGTGGCTGGCCTCGGACCAGAACCCTTACTTCGCCCGTAACCTGGCCAACATCGTCTGGGCCCACTTCCTGGGCAAGGGGATCATCAACGAGGTTGATGACGTACGGGTCAGCAACCCGCCGGTCAACGAGCCGTTGCTCGATTCACTGGCCAAGAAGTTCAGTGTCTACAAGTACGACTTCAAGAAGCTGGTCCGCGACATCTGCGTCTCGCGCACCTACCAGCTGGCGACTCAGACGAACACCACCAACGAGAAGGACGGCACCAACTTCTCTCATGGGGCCTTGCGACGAATGCGGGCCGAGGTGCTCTTCGATTCGATCTCCCAGGTCACCGACACCAAGAACAAGTTCGGCGGCCTGCCGCTGGGTGCCCGCGCGGTGCAGATCGCCAACGGCAACACCAGCAACTACTTCCTGACCACCTTCGGTCGGGCCAAGCGTGAGAGCGTGTGTGCCTGCGAGGTCAAGATGGAGCCGAACCTCTCGCAGGCCCTGCACCTGCTCAATGGCGACACGGTCAACAACAAGATCAAGGCTGGCAACGTGCTCGGTAAACTCACCGACCGGGGCCTCTCGCACGACCAGATCGTCAACGAACTGTACGTCCGCTGCCTGTCGCGGCTGCCGACCGACAAGGAAAAGCAGACGATCAAGACGATTCTCGACGCCGAGAAGAAGGACAAGAACGGCGTCCTGGAGGACGTGTTCTGGTCGCTGCTCAACTCACGAGAATTCCTCTTCAACCACTAGGTCTGTTGCAAGCGGTTTGATCCGTACATCCTTCCCGGTTTTCCCTGCCGGCCCTCGGTGTCGGTGCTGGAATGCCGTTCGAGGTGGTCTAGACTAGGATCCAGTCTGCCCCTCCCCTACCCAACTTCCTCCCGCGCTCTGTTGGAGCTCACGTGATGACTCGATTGATCAGCGGCGTCCTGGTCCTGTTGATGGCGACGACCGGCCTAGCCGCGGACAAGAAGAAGCCGACGCCTGGCGCGAAGGCCAAGAAGGTCACCTACGAGGAGCACGTCCGCCCGATTCTCAAGGCACGCTGCTTCACTTGCCACGGGCCGAACAAGAAAGAGGGCGACCTGGACCTGACCACCTACGGCAAATTGCGTGTCGGAGGTGGCAGCGGCGAGGTGGTCGAACCGGGTTCGGCCGACGACAGCTATCTCTGGAGCCTGGTCAGCCACGAATCCGAACCGTTCATGCCGCCCAAGTCGCCGAAGCTCCCGGCCAAGGAACTCGCGACGATCAAGGCCTGGCTCGAAGGCGGCGTGCTCGAGAACTCCGGCAGCAAGTTCGTCCGCAAGAAGCCCAAGTTCAATCTCACCCTCGAAGCCCCCTCGACCGGCCGACCCAAGGTTCCCGCCTACCCCGAGCGGTTGGGCCTGAGTCCCGAGCTGGTCACCAGGACCACGACCGCGATCACGGCGCTGACGACCAGCCCGTGGGCTCCGCTGTGTGCCGTGGCCGGCCAGAAACAGATCCTGCTCTATGACACCTCGTCGCTGAAACTCGTCGGGGTACTGCCCTACCCCGAGGGCATTGCCCACACGCTGGTCTTCAGCCGCAACGGCAGCCTGCTGCTGGCCGGTGGTGGCCGAGGAGCTGCCAGTGGCAAGGCGGTGGTCTGGGACATCAAGAGCGGCAAGCGAGTGATGGAAGTTGGCGAAGAACTGGACACCGTGCTGGGTGCCGACATCAGCTCCGACCACACGATGATTGCCCTGGGCAGCTCAGGCAAGGCGGTCCGAGTCTACTCGACCACGACCGGCGAGCTGATGTGGGAAGTGCCCAAGAAGCACACCAACTGGATCTACTGCACCGCCTTCAGCCCCGACGGCGTGCTGGTGGCCAGTGGCGACCGCAATGGTGGCCTGTATGTCTGGGAGGCCGAGACCGGCCGGATGTACTCGGAGCTGCGTGGCCACGGCGGCGCGGTCACCGGGCTCAGCTGGAGATCCGATTCGAACATCCTGGCCTCCTGCGGCAACGACGGCACCATCAGGCTCTGGGAAATGGAGAACGGACGCCAGGTCAAGAGCTGGGGAGCTCACGGTGGCGGGACGTTCATGGTCGAGTTCTGCCACGACGGCAACCTGGTCTCCACCGGCCGCGACAAGGTGGCCAAGCTGTTCAAGCAGGATGGTGGCCAGGTGCGTGCCTTCCCGGCCCTGCCGGACCTGGGCCTGGAAGTGACCTACTGTGACGAGACCAAGCGGGTGATTGTCGGAGACTACTCGGGCGTCATCCGCGTGTACAACGCCGCCGACGGCAAACAAATCGGAGAACTCTTGGTCAACCCGGTCACGCTCGACCAGCGTCTCGCCGACGCCACCAAGCAGGTCGCCACGACCCAGGCCGAGAACGTCAAGCAGCTGGCCACGCTCAAGGCGGCCCAGGATGCGGCCAACAAGGTCAAGGCCGACCTCGACACCACCAAGAAACTGATCGTGACGCTGCAGGCCAAGGACAAGACCCTCGCAGCCAACATCATCACCTACACCGGCCAGATCAAGACTTACACGGCCGAGCAGGCTGCAGCGGCCAAGACCGCCGCCGCACTCGCGCCGGTTGTGCCGCTCTTGAAGGATACCGCAGACAAGGCCAAGGCCACCTCGGCCAAGGCTGCCGGCGACAAGGAACTGGCCGCGATCGCAGCCACCCTGAAGACCGCCTTCGACAAGCGGAACGCCACGCTGGTGGCGGCCCGGAAGACCAACGTCGAGAAGACCAAGGCCTTGGCCAAGAGCAAGACCGACCTGGCCAAGGCTCAGGCGGACCAGAAAGCGGCCAAGGCCGGACTGGTAGTGGCGCAAAAACGTGTCGCCGACCTGACCAAGGCCATGAAGCCGGCCGGAGAAAAACTGGCCGCCGCACAGAAGATAGCCACCGCAGCGACTACCAGCTTCAACGTGGCCACCACGTCGGTTGTCTTCTGGAAGGATGAAATCGCATTCTCCAAGGTGCTGGATGTCTACGACGCCAAGCTGGCCGGCTTCAATACGGTCGCCGACGCCCTGGCCCAGGCCGTGGGAGAATTGGGGCTGCTGCAGAAGGACCTCGTTCAGAAAACCACCAACGCGGCCGGAGCCGACAAGGCGTACAAGGCGGCCGTCGCCGACGTTACTAAGTCGACCAAGGGCGTGGCAGATGCCCAGAAGGCTCACACCGATGCCAGCAACACGGTGGCCGCGCTGACCAAGGCGATCCCGCTGCTCAAGGAGTCCTTCGACAAGGTCACCGCTGTGGCCAAGGCCAGTGGTGACAAGGAACTGGCCACGATCGCCGGAAGCCTCAAGGGGGTCCACGACAAGAAGATCAAGGCGCTGGACGACGGCAAGAAGTTGGTCGTGACCCGCAAGACCGCAGTCGACAAGGCCCAGGCCGTGCTCGTGGCCATGCAGAAGTCCGCAGCGGCCAAGCAGGCTCTGCTGACGGCAGCCAACAAGCGGGTGGCGGATCAGGTGGTGGCGATGAAGCCGCCGCAGGCCAAGGTGGGTGAGGCCAAGAAGGCCAATGACGTCGCCAAGGCTCAGCTGGATGCGGTCCAGAAGCAGGTCGATGCCTTCAAGGCTAAGACCGCCAAGCCGGCTGCCAAGACGGCAAAGGCGGGCTAGACGGAACGCCCGAGATGCCCACCCGGATTCTCAGCATCTCCGGCCTCCGCGGCATCGTGGGCGATGGGCTCGAACCCGAGTACCTCTCGAGGTTCGCTCGCGCACTGGCCCGCGTGGCTCATGGCGGCACAGTCGTCATCTCGCGTGATGGGCGTGCCAGCGGACTGATGGTCCGCGACGCGGTCCTGGCGGGCCTGGCGGCCGAGGGCTGTCGAGTGCTCGATGCCGGGATTGCCTCGACACCAACCTGCGGGTTGCTGGTGCGAAAACTCGCCGCCGCCGCCGGGCTACAGATCACCGCCAGCCACAACCCGGCCCAATGGAACGGGCTGAAACCATTTGATGCCGCCGGACGCGTCTTCAACGCCGAACTCGGAGCGGAACTGATCGCCGAGATCGACCGCCTGGAGAACGAACCGGCCAAGGTGACAGGTGGGGATGCCGAATCGGTCAAGGATCCCGGGGCGGAACACCGCGAGGCGGTGCTGGGAATCGTCGACGTCGAGTCGATTCGGAGTCGACGTCTGAAGGTCGTGCTCGACTGCAACCATGGGTCCGGAGCCGTGCTGGGGCCGGAATTGCTCGAGTCCCTGGGCTGCGACGTGACGGTGCTAGGCGGGACAGCCGATGGTGAGTTTGCTCATGCGCCTGAGCCTCTCGAGCAGCACCTCGGAGGACTCTGCCAGGCGGTGCTCGAACACGGGGCCGGCGTCGGGTTTGCCCAGGACCCCGACGCCGACCGCCTGGCGATCGTCGACGAGACGGGTCGCTACATCGGCGAGGAGTTGACGATGGCGTTGGCGACCGATCGGGTGCTGGCCGGGTCTCCGGGCCCGGTGGTAGTCAACGGTTCCAGCAGTCGCGTGACGGCTGACATCGTTGAGCGGTATCCGGGCAGTTCGTTTCACCGGTCTCACGTGGGTGAGGCCAACGTGGTGGCGAAGATGGACGAGGTGGCCGCCGTGCTGGGTGGCGAGGGAAACGGCGGGGTGATTGATCCGCGTGTGGGAGGCATCCGCGACAGTTTCGTGGGCATGGCGCTGGTGCTCGATGGCCTGGCCTGCGACGGCGGAGATCTCTCGGACTGGGTCGACCGGTTCCCTGTCTACGAGATCGTCAAGCTGAAGGTGCCCTGCCCTGCCGAGCGGGTCCCGGCGGCGGTCGAGGTGCTGCGGAGGGCCTTTGAGGACGCGACGGTGACCGAGGGGGATGGGCTGAGACTTGATTGGGACGACCGCTGGGTTCAGGTGCGAGGCAGCAACACCGAGCCGGTCGTGCGGGTGATTTCCGAAGCGCCCGACGCGGAGGTGGCACGCGAGTTGTGCGAGGCGGTGCTCGAGCGGGTGCGCGAGGTCGTCTAGGGCGGGCTCAGCTCACGCTACAGCGTCTTGAGGAACTCGAGGACGGCTCTCTTTTGCGGCTCGGTCAGCTTGTCCGGGAACAGGTGCCCACTGGCGCTCTTGCCCTGTTTCGTGGTGTCGAAATACCCACGTCGCTGACGGGCCGTTTTCACCGATTTGGGAACACCGGGGTGTGTGTCGACGGTGATGCCGACCCGTTTGTGGTCAAACGTGTCGTCGCGTCGAGACCAGACCGAGGGGCGTTGACCGGGGTGCAGCAGGTGCCAGAGAGTCGGCACCGAGCCGTTGTGGAGGTAGGGGGCGGTGGCCCAGATGCCGTCCAGGGGCGGTGCGAGATAGCCGCTGGGTTCGATCACGACAGGGTCCTTGCCGTAGCGGCTCAGCCATCCGGCCTGCATCCAGCGACGGTGTTTGGTGGTCAGAGCACGCAGCCGCGTGGGATCTGTCCCGATTGTTTCCAGCGGTACGACTCGCTCAGGGTACTTGCGGTCCTTGCCATAGGTGCCGTGGCACGAGCTGCAGTTGTTGCGAAAGATTTCCT
>CAUZJR010000146.1:0-11307 GCA_963580005.1 Planctomycetota bacterium | reverse complement strand
CGATTGTGGTTCGAGGGTCGTGAGTGGCGGGTCTCGGGTGTGTTCTCGGCAGCGGGAGCGGCCTTCGAGTCGGAGGCGTGGTGTCCGCTGGAGGAACTGCACGTGGCGATGCAGCGGCAGGACCTGAGCCTGGTGGCGCTGACATTCGGTCCGGGCGGCGACTATGCGGAGCTGCAGTTGTTCTGCAGCCAGCGGAAGGACCTGGAGCTGCAGTCGATTCTCGAGACCGACTACTACGCGTTGTTGCAGCGGGACTATGGTCCGATTCGCTGGCTGGCGTGGTTGGTGGTGGCGCTGGTTGCCGGTGCCGGCGTGTTTGCCGGATTGAACACGATGTACGCTTCGGCGATGGGCCGGGTGGGAGAGTTGGCCGCGTTGCAGACGATCGGTTTCGGGCGTGGGGCATTGTTGCTGGGGTTGGTCCAGGAGGGGGTCCTGTTGTCGTCGTCGGCCACGTTGTTGGCGACGGGGATCGCATTGGTGGCACTTCGGAGTGCGTCGATCCAGTTCACGATGGGGGCATTTGACCTGGCGATCGACGGGCCCAGCGTGTTGCTGGTCTGCGGAATCGGGATGCTGCTGGGGGTGCTCGGAGCGGTCCCCCCGGGGATCCGGGCCCTGAGAATGCCGATTGTCGAGGGTTTGAAGGCTGTTTGAGGAGTTGAGGAATCGACGAGTTTTGAGATTCATGGGACATGACGAATTCAAGAAGCCGATCCAATGAGTGGTGGGCCAAGGAGAAGACTATGGCGAGTCTGAGAGAGAAGTTGGCCGTGAGGAGCGTGTGGAGTGGGATCACCTGCTGTGGCCTGATGATGCTGGCCGCACTGGCCGGATGCGGCGACGACGAGGCTGATGTACCGGAGTTGAAGATCGATGCGACGCCCTACCTGCTGAAGGAGGCACCCGAGACGGCCCAGGAGGTCAAGGCGATTCACGAGGTCGCCAAAGAGAGTGGCGCAGAGGGTGGCGAAGTGGTGCTTGTCGGCAAGATTGGCGGCAGCATGAATCCCTGGATCGAAGGTCGTGCGGCCTTCAACATCGTGGATCGTTCGGTCAAGTCGTGCTCGGACATACCAGGCGACAAGTGTCCGACTCCGTGGGATTACTGTTGCACTCGAGACGACCTGCCGGGAGCGACGGCGTTGGTGAAGGTGGTTGGTGAGGACGGTCGCCTGTTGGCTGCCGACGCGCGACAGTTGTTTGGCGTGAAGGAGTTGCAGACGGTCTTCGTGCGTGGCACGGCCAGCAGGGATGAGAAGGGGAACCTGGTCGTTTTGGCCAGCCGTTTGTACGTGAAAAAGTAAATTTCGAATCCCGGGCGAGAGGCTCGGGGCAGACAGCATGCCCGAAATCGATCTCCAGCAACTGGCCATCGACCGCGACAGCGGTTCGACCGATCCGCAAAGCGGTCGACCTCCACGTCAGGTGCTCTCGCGATATGTCCTGCCCGGCTCGGTCGTTGTGGGCTTTGTGCTTTTGGCCGGCTGGATGGCCTGGGACCTGGTGTTTCCGCCTCGTGACGTGACTGTGGTGCAGTTGCTGACGTCGCGGAGTGTGTCGGCCGCAGCGGGCCAGCCGGTGTTCCAGGCCAGCGGCTGGATCGAGCCTCGTCCGACATCGATCCGAGTCGCGGCCCTGGCGGCGGGGGTGGTTGAGAAGCTGTTGGTGGTCGAGAACCAGGCGGTCGAGGCGGGCGAGCCGATTGCGATGCTGGTCGCCGACGATGCCACCTTGAGTCTCGAGGGGTCCGAGGCGACCTTGAGCCTGCGTCGGGCCGAGAAGCTGGATGCCCAGGCGGTCCTGACGGCCGCCGAGGTACGGCTGGCTCAGCCGGTCCACCTCGAGGCTCCGCTGGGAGCTGGCGCGGGGCAACTGGCTCGTGTAATGACCCAGCTGAAGAGCCTGCCATTCGAGAAGCGTCAGGCCGAAGCCGACCTGGTGGTGGCCCGGGCCGACCACTCGGGCAAGCTGGCAGCCCGGGGCGTGGTGGCCGAGATCGAGATCGCTCGTGCCAAGGCGGTGTTGGAGCGGGCCGAGGCGACATTGGAGGAGCTGGTCAGGCGAATCGAGTCGTTGTCGAAGGAGCGAGCGGCGTGGCAACAGCAGGTTGTGGCTCTGACAACCCGCTTGGAATTGCTGGTCGATGAAACCGAGGCTCGTGACCAAGCCCGAGCCAGGTTGCGAGCGGCCACCTCGCGGGTGGCCGCGGCGGGGGTGAAGGTGGCGGAGTCCCGTTTGCAACTGGACCGGATGACGATCATTGCACCGGCGACCGGACGCGTCTACCAGCTGGTCGTTGCACCGGGTTCGCGGATCGGAGCGGGGATGATCCAGATGCAGGGGCACGATGGCAGCACCGTGGTGACGATGTATCAGCCCGAGAGGCTGCAGGTGCGGGTCGATGTTCGCTTCAGCGACTTGCCCCAGGTCGTGGTCAATCAGCCGGTGCAGATCAACAATCCTGCCCTGCCGAGGCCTCTGTCGGGACGCGTCCTGCTGGTCAGTTCGATCGCCGACATCCAGAAGAACACGTTGGAGGTCAAGGTGGTGATCGACGAGCCTCCTTCGCTGTTCAAGCCTGATATGCTGGTCGACATCACGTTTCTTTCGAGCGGAACCGGGGCGGGTGGTGAAGCGGGCGCCGAGCAATCGCGGCACTTCCTGCCGCGGGCCCTGGTTCGTTCGGATGAGCAGGGCAGTTATGTCTGGTTGGCCGACCAGGCGCGTGGCCGGGTGCGACGTGTCGCCGTGACACTGGGCGTGGGAGCTCCGGGAGGCCTGGTCGAGGTGATCGGGAGCCTGTCGCTGGGCAGCCGGGTGGTTGCCGGAGGTGCCCAGGGCCTGGTGGACGGCCAGCGGATCAGGATTTCCGGAGAAGAGCCTGAAGCGGCCTACAGCGATGGGGGCGGTGGGGCCGGTGGGGGTGCAGTGCCGGATGGCCAGACTAACAATGAGGGCAAGAGTCGCTGATGTCGCTGGTAGAGATTCGAGACCTGGTGCGGCAATACCACAAGGGGGGCGAGACGATCACTCCCCTGGCGGGCGTCTCGCTGGACATCCAGTCCGGCGACTTCGTGTCGTTGATGGGTGCCAGTGGCAGCGGCAAGTCGACGCTGCTGAACCTGCTGGCCGGGATCGATTCGCCTGACGAGGGCACGATCCACGTGGCCGGTGTCGAGATCACTTCGTTGTCGCGCGGTCGCCTCGCGAGGTGGCGTGCCGAGCACATCGGGTACATCTTCCAGGACCACAACCTGGTGCCGGTGCTGACGGCTTGGGAAAACGTCGAGTTGCCTCTGTTGCTGGTGAAGATGTCGCGATCGGATCGGCAGCGGCGGGTGGACATTGCCCTGCAGGCGGTCGGCCTAGCCGACCGGGCCGGCCATTTTCCCAGGCAGCTCTCCGGCGGCCAGGAACAGCGGGTGGGGATTGCTCGGGCAATCGTCGCCCATCCGACACTGGTGGTTGCTGACGAACCGACCGGTGACCTGGACGCCGAGACATCCGAACAGATCCTGGGCCTGCTGGGGCGACTCAACCGCGAACTCGACATCACGATGCTGATGGTGACTCACGACGACCAGGCCGCGGCGACGGCCGGTCGGCAGCTGATGCTGGTTGCCGGCAAGTTGCTCGAGTCGGGCCGCGAGACGACCGGTGCGGTGGCTGCGGTGTCAGCCGAAGGAGATTCTGTGTGACTCGATTCATCCCCTACATCCTCAAGACGCTGTGGCGGCACCGTTCGCGGACGTTGCTGACGCTGGCCGGGTCGGCGGTGGCGTTGTTCGTGTTCTGTTTCGTGGGAGCGGTTCAGGAGGGTATGGAGGACCTGCGGAATCGCCAGGCTGGAGATCGATCGTTGATCGTCTTCCAGGCGAACAAGTTCTGTCCGGCCACGAGTCAATTGCCCGAGGACTACCGGGGCCAGATCGAGGCTCTGCCGGGAGTCACGCGGGCTGTGCCGATCCAGGTCTTCACGAACAACTGTCGAGCGAGCCTGGACGTGGTTGTGTTTTACGGGTTGCCTCCCGAGGAGGTCCGTCGGGTCCGCGATTTTCGGTTGGTGAGCGGGTCGTGGGATGAGTTCGAGTCGCGATTGAACCAGGATTCGGCGATCGTGGGCCGCGCGGTGGCCGAGCGTCGCGGCACCCGCGAATCGCTCTCGATCGGTGGCGTCACGGTACGAGTGGTCGGGGTGTTCGAATCGGATGATCCGGCCGAGGAGAACTACATTTATACTCACCTGGCGTTCCTGCAGCGGCGTCATGGCCGCAATCTCCAGGGCCGGGTGACTCAGATCGAGGTACAACTGGACGAGTCGGCCGACGCGGTGGCCACCGGGTTGGCGATCGACACGATGTTCGAGTCCGGTCAGGTGGAGACGGACACGCGTCCCAAGGGTGCCTTTCAACTCAAGAGTCTCGGTGATCTCTCGCAGCTGATCGCCATGTCGAGGTACCTGGGCCTGGCCTGCGTGGGCTTGGTGTTGGCACTGGTAGCGACGACGACCTTGATGTCGGTACAGGATCGGGTGAAGGAGCACGCGGTGCTGCAGACGATCGGGTTCACCGGGGGCGAGGTGTTCGGTCTGGTCCTGATCGAGAGTGGGGTGTTGAGTCTAACCGGTGGGGTGTTGGGTGTGGTGCTGGCCGTGGTGACTCTGGAGCTGGTTCCGATGTCGGTGGGAGCCGAGGCTGTAACGATTGCGTTTCAGGCCACTGGTCGCTTGATCGCCGTGGGCGTGGCGGTGTCGCTGGTGGTGGGACTGCTGGCGGGGATTGCACCGGCCTGGCACGCGTCGCGGACGGACCTGGTAGCCGCGTTGCGTGGTGCGTAGTCTCGGAGAATTGACCGCAGCAGTGGTCGGACCCAGAATGGGCGGTTCGTTCCTGCTGAAAGCGGCTCGATGCTGTACCTGATTGCGTGGTTGACCGACTGCGCGCTGATCCTGTTTGTCTTCAGCGTGACCCGCGTTCTGGCCGAGCAGCAGGCGAGTCCGTGGACGCTGGGCACCCTGGGAGCGGCTTTCTTCCTGGCCAGTGCGTTGAGCAGTACCCTGGCGGGTCGGCTTTCGGACCGTGTGGGCCGCAAGGCTGTTGCGATCTCCGGTGGGATTGGCCTGGTCGCGAGTCTATTGGTGTTACTGCTTGTGGAGGGTGGTGCCTGGCGATTCTACGTGGCGTATGCCTGTGCGGGCATTTCGGTGGGGCACGTGTATCCGCCGGTGATCGCGTTGTTGAGCCAGTGTGCGGGTCCCCGCGAGGCGAGTCGTCGCTTCCTCCGCTTCGGTCTGGCCTTCAACCTGGGCATCCTGTTTGGCCAGGTGGGAGGCGGGTGGCTTTACGATCACCTCAGCCCCACGGCTCCGTTGTTGACCGCGATCGGTTTGGCGGTGGCAACGGTGTTGTGCCTGTGCGGTGTCAGTGATCGGGCGGATGCCGAGAGCGGCGGGGCGAGCGGTGCGAATGAGCCGGAAGTGGGTCCGCAGGAACGGGCCAGTGCGAGGCGTTTCATCCGGCTGGCCTGGCTGGCGAATTGTGCCGGGATGTTCTCGATGAGCACGCTGTGGTTTCTGTTTCCGTCGTTGGCGGTGTCGCTGGGGATTCCTGCCGAAGAGCACGGTTTGGTTTTGGGTGTGGGTCGTGTGACGGTGATGTGCGTGTACCTGCTGATGCACGCGGTGCCGATCTGGCATCACCGGTTCAGGTTTTCGGTGGCGGCGCAGTTTCTGGGTCTGGCTGGAATGCTGATGGTCTGTGTGGGGAATCGACCCGTGGCGATGGCCACGGGCGTGGTGCTGTTGAGCGTGCTGCTGGGGTACAACTACTTTGCCAGCCTGTATTACAACCGCAGCGGTCACGACGAGGGTGGCAAGGGGGCCGCCTTCGGGCTCAACGAGGCCTTCCTGTCGATGGGTGCCGGCGGGGGATCGTTACTGGGCGGTTGGGCGGCGAGCGAGATGGGTCAACGCGCCCCGTTCCAGATCGCGGCGGCGGTGATCGTGATGGGGCTGTGCGTCCAGGTGGCGTGGTTCCTGGTCGGGCGGGATTCGTCGAGCAGCTCGAGCTAGCCGCCGGGGGGTTTTGGCGTGCTGTCGGTCGGTTGCGGATCCGACCCCGGCGGTGAGTTTTCGGGCGTCTCGCTGGCCGGTCCGTCCTGTTGAGGATCGCTTGGGGGTTCGACCGGAATCAGCTTGACTTCTGGCAATTCAAGACCTTCCGCGTCGAGGTTGTCTTCCATTTTCATTTCGTCCTCAAGCTGCCACTCAAAGTCATCAAAGTTCCTGTTCTGGACCACAAGGAAGTATCCGATGAAGGCCAGCAGCAGAAGCAGGGCGACGGCGCCGCTGATGATGCCGCTGATGGCCCATCCCCGGCCGCCCCCTTTACCGGCCTTGATCTGACTGAGTCCGATCACGCCAAGCAGGATCGCGGCCAAGCCCGCAAAGCCACCGATAATCGGGATGGGTGGGCAGCAGCAAACGAACGACAGCAACACGGCGAACAGTCCCGAGACGAGCGAGCCGATCGCCAGGGGGTTGGTGTAGGCCGGAGCGTGCTGGGGTTGATGCAGGGGGTCTGACGGGAGTGGTTCGAGGCGATCTGGCGACGCGGATGCGAAAGGGTCTGACGTGAATGGGTCGGGGGGATCGGTTGGATATTGAGACACGGAGGAGATCCGTACTGGGGTAGCGTCGCTGAGATCGAGGACACTTGATTCGACCCGATCGTGCTCAGGTCTTCAACCCGAGCGACGCCCGGGCGACTCGCATCACGTTGCCTCCAATGATCTTCCGAATGTCGTCGTCGCGATACCCACGCTGTACGAGTCCGACGGTGAACAGGGGCCAGTTGGTCCAGGCGATGCTGCGAGCGGCTGCTGCTGCGGGGCGGTAGTTGTCGGCGGGCCACAGCGAGCGAAATTCCTTGCGTCGGCGACGGCCGGTGGAGGGGACTTTCTTGTTTTCGGCCGCCGCATTCTGCGAGGTGTAGGCGACATCGGTGCCGAGAGTGACGTGGTCGGGTCCGGCGGTCTTGACGACGTGGTCGATGTGATCCAGCAGCGCGTTGATGTCTCCTTGACCGCGGAGGAAGCGGGAGATGCAGCAGATGCCGACGTAGCCATCGGTCGCGGCGATGGCCTTGATGATCTCGTCGGTCTTGCTGCGGATGTGAGGAAACAGCCTGGTGCAGGTGGTGTGGCTGGCGACGACCGGTTTTTCGGAGGCTTGTGCGGCTTCGAGACTGGTTTGCCATCCCGAGTGGGCGCAGTCGGGGATCACTCCCACCCGGTTCATCTCGGCAATCACCGCCCGTCCGAAGTCACTCAGCCCGGCGTTGGCCTTTTCGGCACACCCGTCGCCGATCATGTTGCGTCTCTGGTAGGTCAGGTGCATCATGCGGATTCCCAGCTGGAAGAAGATCTTCAGGTATCTGAGTTCACCGGGGATCGACTCCCATTGCTGGGTCAGCGGGACCCCGTTGCCGGTGAAGTAGAGGCAGTGTCGTCGTTGTGTCTTGGCGGCGAGCACGTCGCGGGGCAGGGCTGCCCTGGCGACGACTTCCGGGAGCATGTCGGTGGCGTAGGTGAACCGGGCGAGTCGTTTGATCAGCCTCAGAGGATCCTGGCCTTCTTCTCCGGCGTTCTGAAAGATGCAGGTGACTCCCGAAGCCCGCCACGCGTCGCGGTACTCGCGCTGTTCGAGCGGGTCGGTGACATAACGTGTCATCGACATGTCTTCACGCAGGTCCTTCAACTCGCGACTCGAGGCGCCCGAAGTGATGGCTTCGGCGTAGGCGGTTCCATCGAGAGCCGCTCGGGGCGAGAACCCGTAGCCATCAAAGACGAGGGATTCGGCGTGGAGCCTGAGTCCTCGTTCGAGTGTCCGGGCATCGGGTTTGAGGATGGCCAGTGCCGCCTGTCGGTCGGCTTGAATCCTGGGATTCAGAGCCCGCGTGAGTGCCTCGACCGCCTCGCGGGTTTCGGCGGCTGACGGGGCGGCTGCGGTGGTGGATGCTGAGGTGGATGCTGCGGTGGTTGCTGCGGTGAGGCTGGCGGTGCTGGCGAGAAAACTGCGACGGTCCATGATGTTTCACTTTCGGAGTTTGCACTGAACGGGGTTCCGAGGCTCATCGTCACTGAAACGGGCCAGAAATCAATGATGGGCTGGTGGCGTGGGAGGTAGGAATCGGTGGTCGGGTGGTCGTGGAATTCGGTTACACTCGTCTAACGGCTGGTGGTGGGAAGCAGGAGTCGGTCTCTGGTGTTCGAAGTCGGTTCATTTCGCAGTCACGACTGCCACGGCGTATCTCGTCGTGCGTTGTTGAAGTTCGGTGCGGCCTTGCCGCTGGTTTCGGCCTCCGGCGATCTGTCGGCAGCCGAGCCCGCCGCGGCTGCTGGAGCGGCCCGTTCGGTGATCCTGTTGTGGTTGTGGGGTGGCCCGAGTCACCTGGACACGTTTGATCCCAAGCCCGATGCACCCCAGGAGATCCGCGGTCCCTTTTCGACTCTTTCGACGCGGACACCCGGTCTGCGGGTGACCGAGCTGTTTCCTCGATTGGCGGCCCGCAGCGATCGGTTTTCGATCATCCGTTCTCATCGCAACCACACATCGGTTCATCGCGTGGCTGGCTCGATCGCGCTTTCGGGCGGCAAGGGAGCAGCGGGCAATTCGGACTACGGTCCGACGGTGGGTTCGATTGTTCAGCGGCATCGAGGCGGTGACGGGGCGTTGCCGCAATTTGTGAGCATCACGCCGGGTCCTTTGAAGACGGCCTTGGGTTCGGTCGAGGGTTCCGGAGGTGGCCGATGGGGCCGGGCCTACGATCCGGTTTCGGTGCGGTGTTCGGACACGGGTGCCGTTGACATTCCGTCGTTGCGGTTGCTTGAGGGCCTGCAGTTGGAGCGACTTGCGGACCGTCGGCTGCTGCTGGGTCTGCTGGATCGCACCACGGCGTTGGCCAACGACGCGAAGTCGGCGGCCTGGTCGGACAGCTTCGCACGGGCGTACCGGTTGCTGACCTCGGTCGAGGGCCGACGGGTATTTGATCTCACTCGCGAGCGGCCCGAGGTCCGCGGCCGTTACGGTTCGAGCGTATTTGGCCAGGGTTGCCTGCTGGCTCGTCGGCTGGTCGAGGCGGAGGTTCCGTTTGTGCAGGTCAACTGGAGCCAGTACGTCGAGAACATCTACGGGACCCGGACGGACTTCGGCTGGGACACTCACTGGTTGAACTTCGAGCACATGGCTGATCGTCATGGTCCGATCCTGGACCGGGCCGTCTCGGCGTTGCTCGACGACCTGGCGGACCGTGGTCTGCTTGAGCAGACTTTGGTGGTGGCGATAGGAGAGTTCGGGCGGACCCCGAAGATCTCGGGCAATGCCGGCCGCGACCACTGGCCGGCGGTCTACAGTTCGCTGTGGGCCGGTGGGGGTGTGATTCCCGGCCAGGTGCTGGGCCAGAGTGACGAGCGGGCCTACGCCCCGGTGACCGAGCCGATCACTCCCGAGATGGTGGTCACGACGATCCTGCAGCAGGCGGGAGTTGACACCGAGAGTCGTGCCGAGTTGCGGGTATTCGAGGAGGGCCGGGTGATCGATGGGCTGGTTTCGTGAGCGGTCGTGGTTTCGTGAGCGGGTGCGTGGTCCTGCTGGTCGCGATGGTCTCGGGGACACTGGCGGCGAGACCTCCTCATCGGCTGACCAGCGACGGCCGCAACAAGCGTGATCCGGTCTACATCGACTCGGGCCGTCGGATCATCTACACCGTCCAATCCGATGCACCTCGGCTGGTGCTGATGTCGCTGGATCGGAAGACCCAGGAGTCTCGACGATTTGCACCGCAGGCGACGCTGCCGGAGTTGAAGGCTGTGTTTTCCCGAGACGCCCGAGACGGTCGATCGAGTGCCTGGTTGAGAATGACGGGGAACGACCAGGTGGCGTTGCTGGTTCGTGCGAAGCCGGGTGCATCGGAGCGGAAGATCAAGACGGCCAAGTCGGTGGCCTGGAGCCCTTCGTTGACCCCTGATGGCCGCCACGTCGTTTTCAATCTCGCCGGTCAGCTGGTGGTACACGAGTTGTCGACGGGCAAGAACCGGGACCTGGCCAAATCGTCGGGTCGCAACGACTGGCCGGCGGTCTCCCCGGACGGTCGTCGGGTGGCGTTTGGTTCGAGTCGTTCCGGGGATGTCGAATTGTATGTGGTCGATTTCGGCGGCGGGAATCTCAGGCGGCTGACTCATCGCAAGGGGCTGGACATGCGTCCGGCGTGGTCGAGCGACGGTCGTCGGCTGGCCTTCACATCGGTGCGGGCGGGGAACTATGAGATCAGCGTGATGTCGGTTGGCGGAGCTGTTGCCGGTGAGCCGGTCAACGTATCGCGTGATGCAGAGCGGGACGACTTCGCGGCCTGGCATCCCGGCGGGCGGCGGTTGTTGTGGGTGGCCGAGCGAGGCGGTCGCCAGGACCTCTTGGAGGCGGAAGTCCCAGTCGACGGAGGTGAGGGCAAGGGCGGCGGCGGAGTTCAGCGGGACTGATTGGCGTTGAGGAACGGCCGGAGTTTTATGGTGCGGTCGAAGCCCGACGTGATCAGTTCACCACTGTGCCGATTGAATCCGACCCAGATCACTCCATCCTTCCTGGTGAGCCTCGAAGCTCTTCAGTTCACCTCGGTCGCCGGGGCGGCGGACCAGGACGGTGCCGTTTTCCTGTGCGGAGACGAGTTGGCGACCGTTGGGGGACCAGGCGAGTCGGAAGACAAATCCGGCATCGTCGTCGGCGACACCGGCCTGGGGTGTGCCGTCGTTGACGTTCCAGATCCGGACCGAATTGTCCTCGCCCCCGGAAACCAGCAACTGCCCGTTGTCTGAAAAGACGACCTGTCGTACGACGTCGGAATGTTCGGTCAGCACGAGTTGTTCATCGCCGGTCGGCGGCGTCGGCTTGGGATCGGGTTGGGACCTGGAGGTGGGTTTGGGAGTGGGTTTGGGAGTGGGAGTGGTGGGAGGAGGTGTGATGGAGGTGGTGGGGGCCTGTTCGGGTGGTGTCGCGGAGGTTGGTGGGGGGCCTGGTACCGCATCAGGGATCTGTGACGGGGCGGCTGCATGTGTGGGCGAGTTGTCGGCGATGGTCGTGTCGGTGTCGTTTCCTTTGATGGCCCAGCCGGTGATCGCGATGGCGGCAACGAGCAGGGTTGCGGTGACGCTCCAGATGGTGCGGGCCCGGAACAGTCGTCCACCGATATCGATGAAGCGGGTTCCGTCGGCGGCGGTGTAGGAGACGACCAGTCCGGGCCGTTTTGATTGCTG
>CAUZJR010000145.1:0-11313 GCA_963580005.1 Planctomycetota bacterium | reverse complement strand
GGACGCATCGGACTTTGTGGCTCGAGGCAACTTCGACGCGATCGTGGCGGTGGGAGGCGGCAGCACGATCGACACGGCCAAGGCCGCCAACCTCTACGCCACCTACCCCGCCGATTTCCTCGAGTACGTCAACGCACCGATCGGACGCGGCCGACCGGTGCCCGGCCCGCTGAAGCCGTTGATCGCGATCCCGACCACCGCCGGCACCGGCAGCGAAACGACCGGAGTGGCGATTTTCGACTTCGTGGAGATGAAGGCCAAGACCGGCATCGCACACCGGCTGCTCAAACCCACGCTCGGCATCGTCGACTCCGACAACACCAGGACCCTGCCCGCCGCCGTCGCCGCCGCGACCGGCCTCGATGTACTCAGCCACGCCCTGGAATCCTACACCGCGATCCCGTTCAACCAGAGGCCCCGGCCCCAGCGACCGATCGAGCGGCCCGCCTACCAGGGCACCAACCCGATCAGCGACATGTGGGCGATCCGGGCACTTGAGTTGATGGCCCAATACCTGCCACGCGCCGTCGCCGACACCTCCGACGAAGACGCCCGCGGACAGATGCTGCTCGCCGCTGCGATCGCCGGCATCGGCTTCGGCAACGCCGGAGTCCACCTGCCCCACGGGATGTCCTACCCGGTGGCCGGGATGGCCCGGGACTTCCAACCGCCCGGCTACGACGTCGACCACCCCATGGTCCCGCATGGCATCTCCGTGATCCTCAACACCGCCGCGGTCGTCCGCTTCACCGCCGACTCGCATCCCCGACGACACCTCGAAGCCGCACGAGCTCTCGGGGCCGACATCGGCGACGCCGACCCCAACGACGGAAGCCAGGCAGGAGAAATCCTCGCCGATCGAGTCCTCCACTTCATGAAGACGCTCGGCATGCCCAACGGACTGGCTGCGGTGGGCTACTCCGATGCCGATATCCCCGAACTCGTCGAAGGCACCCTGCCTCAACACCGCGTCACGAAGCTGTCGCCGCGGGAGGCGACTCGGGAGGATCTGCAGGGACTGTTCCAGGACTCGATGCAGGCGTGGTAGGAGATTCCACTACGGTCTTATCCCCGGCCTCATCCCCGCTCTCATCCCCGTCTTCCTCATCCTCTTCGGCCTGGAACGACTTGATCACCAGCATGATGGCGCCGGTCACCAGGAAGGCATCGGCGAAGTTGAAGACCGGGTAGTGGTACCTCTGGTGGATCTGGGTCTCGGGGTTGCCGAAGGTGAACAGCAGGAAGTCGCGTACCGCGTAGCGTGTCTGCCCGGCCCGCACAGTTCCCTCGGGGTAGACCTCCCCGTGGCAGCCGGCTCGGTCGTAGAGATTCCCCAGGGTGCCGGCCAGGATCAGGCCCAGTGCCACCGTCAGCCAGGCACTCGAGCGGCCTCCCAGCCAGAACAGCCAGAAGAAGACCCCCGCCACGGCCACCAGCGACAGCACAGCGAACAGCCAGGTCAAGCCCTGCCCCACGCCGAACAGTGCCCCTTCATTGAAACTGGTCGTCAATTCGAATGTCGCCCAGCCGCCGGCGATCGGTCGTCGCGCGGCCGGGATGAACTCGGGGTCGAACGCCGCGTGCTTGGTCCAGAGATCCACGACGAGCCCGACGACGGCCAGGATGGCGAAGACGACGATGGCCCTGATCGGCTCGGTTCCCCCAGGAACCGCACCGCCGTCCACTCCGACTCCACCGTCCCGGTCCTTCATGGCGTCTCGGATTCGCGCAACCGCTCGCACTCGATGCAGTACCGCGTAAAGGGAATCGCCCGCAGACGTGGCTTGTTGATCCGCGACTGAGACGAGGTCTTACCCTCCTCGAGACACTTCTCGCAGCCGCCGTAACTGCCCGCGTCGATCCGGTCGAGTGCCTCGGAGATTTCCCTGAGCGTCTCCTGCTCGTTCTCGACAAACCGCAGTGCAAAGTCCTGCTCGTAGTTGTCGGTGCCGACGTCGGCGATATGGGTGGGGCTTCTCGAGTCGCCACCCCCGTCGCCCTGGGTCAACGCCCCGTCGGTCAATTGCTGCACGTCACCGCGCAGGCGGGCCCGCAGTCCTTCGAGCAGCTCGCGGAACTCCTTGAG
Organism: Planctomycetota bacterium; assembly: GCA_963580005.1. GTDB lineage: Bacteria > Planctomycetota > Planctomycetia > Planctomycetales > Planctomycetaceae > UBA8437. Next base: position 9,227 of record CAUZJR010000145.1, on the reverse strand, counting down.
TTCCTTCTTCGAATACACGCCCATCGCATCGCTCTCCGACGCCATCCGCATGACCGCCCCCAGGCCGTCAAATCGGCGGGGCATTATGATGCGGTGGCTGCAGCCGGTCAAGCAAGGCCGCCTCGACCCGGCTCAGGCAATCGCCTCGAAGACCGGTTCCCCGCCATGAGCAATATGGACCGGGCGGCCGCTGAGGTCGTCGACGGTCATCGCCGGGTCGACACCCAGCTGGTGGTAGATCGTCGCCACCATGTCGCCGGCCGAGACCGGACGGTCGGCAGGATAGGCGGCCTGGGCATCGCTGCGACCGACCAGGCAACCCTGCTTGATGCCGCCGCCGAACAGCAGGCTGAACCCGCATTGGGGCCAGTGATCCCGTCCGGCCTTCGCGTTGATCCGCGGAGTCCGACCCATCTCGCCCATCACCACCACCAAGGTCGTGTCGAGCAGTCCGCTGGACTTCAGGTCGCTGACCAGCGCGGTGACCATCGCGTCGAGCACCGGCAGGTGACCCCGCAGCATGCCGAACGTGTTCCCGTGCAGGTCCCAGTGGCCTCCCCGCTGGGCCTCCCAGTTGACCGTCACGAAGGTCGATCCCGCCTCGACCAGCTTGCGAGCCACCAGCGTGCTGTTGCCCCACAGGTTGTCGCCATAACGGTCGCGGACCGATTGAGAATCCCTCGAGAGATCGAAGGCGGCTCGGGTCTTGGGCGAGGTCAACAGGCCGAAGACCTGCTGCTGGAACTTGGTCATCCCGTCGACTGAGCCGTTCTTGTCGATTCCCCGCAAGCGGGTGTCGAACTGCTCGAGCAGGCTGCGGCGTCGATCGAGACGATCAGCGGTGACCGAAGGCAACTCGTCCAGCGACGGCAGCAGCGGTGCTCCGTGAGCGAGTACCGGGTCGTAGTCGCCGTTGCCCTTGCGGTCCCACTTCGGGTCGCAAACTGTGAACAGAGGGTCGTAGCGGCTGCCGAGGTACCCGCCGTAGGGTCCGGCACGACGCAGCGACTGGCCGTAACCGGGAAAGGCCGGCATCAGAACATAACGGGGAACGTCGCGAGGTCCGATGTCCAGGTGCTGACAAATCGAACCCATGCTCGGATGATCCGACCGCTTGGCGAAGTAGTTCTCCGCGTCGTTGCCACCGTCGAAGCCGGTCAAGACATTGTACGGGTTGTGGCTGTTGTACTTGTGCGAGTAGCTCCGGATCAGCGTCGCCTCGTGCATCAAACTCGCGATGCCCGGCATCAGGCTGCAGATCTGCAGGCCGGGAATCGAGCTGGGAGTCCCGATCATCTCGCCCCGCACGTTCTGAGGCGCATCGGGCTTCAGATCGAACATGTCCATGTGAGGCGGACCACCGAAGAGATTGATCAGCACGACACTCTTGGCCCGCTGCCTCAACTCGGTCTGCTTCTGCCTCGCGTGAAGCAGTGTCGGCAAGGAGACGCCGCCGAAGAGTCCCAACCCTCCCACGCGGATCGCCTCGCGCCGGGTCACCCCGTCGCAGGCCAATCGTCGCTCGCCAAGCACCCGCAGCATCGTGTGGATCTCCCTTGAGCTTCACTCGGTAGACTACCAGCAACACGCCACCTTTCTCAAGAGGGCTCGGGGCGGATCGAGTCAGCCTCACCAGCGTGCGATCCCGCACCCGGTGGGTTACGGTGTCGGCCAGCTCCCGTTCGCTCCCCCCACCCGCACTCCGGACCTCACCGTGAAACGCCCTCGCATCGCCGCGGTTGTCACCGAGTACCGTCGCTACTCGCACGCCCAGCACATCCTCGACCGCTACCTGTTCGGCTACAGCTGGAACGGTCGTCACCACGTCCCCGACATCGAGCTGGTCTCGCTGTACACCGACCAGCAACCCGACGGAGAGCTGAGCCGCGACCGGTCGAAAATGTTTCCCCGGATGAAGATCTACCCGACGATCGCCGAGGCTCTGTGCCGGGGTGGAGAGAAGCTGGATGTCGATGGCGTGCTGCTGATCGGCGAGCACGGCAACTACCCGACCAACGAGAAGGGCCAGCGGCTGTACCCTCGCTTCGAGTTCTTCCAGCAGATCGTCGATGTGTTCCGCACCAGCAATCGCAGCGTCCCGGTCTTCAACGACAAGCACCTCTCGTGGAACTGGGACTGGGCCAGGCAGATGGTGGCAACGGCCCGCGAACTCGACTTTCCGCTGCTGGCCGGTTCGAGCCTGCCGGTGACACGCCGGATCCCACAGATCGACATGCCGCTGGGAGCCGGGGTCACCGAGGCCCTCTGCGTGGCCGTCGGCGGAGTCGATGGCTACGACATCCACGCACTGGAAGCGATGCAGTCGATGGTCGAACGGCGGCGAGGAGGCGAGACGGGGGTCGAGTGGTTCGAGGCGGCCAGGGGGGTCGATGCGGTCGTCAAGGCACTGGCCGCCGGATCGTTCGATCAGGGTGGCTGGGACCCTCGCCTGTTTCGTGCCTGCCTGTGCCGAAGCCACCGGCTGGTTCCTACCCGCGAAGGCTTCAACCACACGCTGCCGACCAACAAGCAGATCGAAGCCCTGATGCGTGACCCCGAGAACCGCAACACGCCGGTGCTGTACCGCTACCAGCACAGCGACGGACTGAAGATGAGCATGCTGCTGATCGAAGGAGTCGTTCACGACTTCACATTCGCCGCCCAGTTGGCCGACCAACCCCGACCACTCTCGCTGCAGATGTTCCTGCCGCCGCGGGAAGTCTGTAACTTCTTCAACCCGCTGACTCACGCCACCGAAGACCTGTTCCACCAGGGCCAGGCCCCCTACCCGATCGAACGCACGCTGCTGACGACCGGCCTGACGGCCGCCGGAGTCGAATCGCTGTTCCAAAAAGGCCGGCGGCTCAAGACCCCCCACCTGGACATCCACTACCGGCCGACAACACGGTCGACCTACTGGAGCAACTGAAGATGACCCTGCACAAAAGAAACCGCCGCGAGTTTCTCGGAACCACCGCCGCGGCCACGCTGGCCGGATCGCTGATCCCAAGCGTCGATGCGAACGCTGAAAGCCGATCCGCAGCTCGAGCACCCCGGACACCCAGGAAGCGGATCGCGATCATCACCACGCTGTGGGCCTACCTCAGGCACGGTCAGCACATCGGCGACCGGTTCCTGGTCGGATACCCCTGGGAAGGAGACTGGCACGACCCCCAGGTCGAGGTCGTCTCGGCCTTCGTCGACCAGAAACCGACCGCCGCGGACAGGAAGTCTCGAGAAGAGGAATACGGGTTCCCCCAGGGCGACCAGTCGGTCGAGCGGGCCCGCGAGTTCGGCTTCTCGCTCTACAAGACCATCCCCGAGACGCTCCGCTGCGGAGGCTCGAAACTGGCCGTCGATGGCGTGGTGCTGATCGGTGAGCATGGCGACTACCCCAGCAACGACCTGGGACAGAAGCTCTATCCCCGGGCCAGGTTCTTCTCACAAATCGTCGACGTCTTCCGCTCCGATGGACGCGCCGTCCCGGTCTTCAACGACAAGCACCTCTCCTACAGCTTCGAAAAAGCCCAGGCGATGGTGCGGGCGAGCCGCGAGCTGGATTTCCCGATGCTGGCCGGATCGAGCCTGCCGGTGGGTTTCAGGATGCCGGAAATGGAAGTGCCCTACGGCGCCCGGATCAAGGAAGCCCTGGCCATCGCGGGCAGCCGGTCGCTCGATTCGGCAGGCCTGCACGCACTCGAGGCCCTGCAGTGCCTGGTCGAAAGGAGACGAGGTGGCGAATCGGGCATCCGCAGAGTGCAGACCCTGACCGGAGCGAAGGTCTGGAAGGCCCTGCGGGACAAGTCGTGGTCGACAGACCTGATGGCGCGAGCACTCTCGCGAGCCGACCTCGTCGAGGGCATCACCCTCAAGGACGCCCGGACCCAGGACCTGGCCGCACCCGGTGTGCTCGAGTCGATCGTCCCCGAGCCCCAGGCGGTGCTCTTCGAGTACCGCGACGGACTGAAGGCGACGCTGCTGATGCTCGGAGGTGCCATCGGCGACTTCACCGCCGCGGTGCGACTCGATCGCCGCAACCAGGTCCTCTCGACCAAGTTCCACCTGCCTCCCAATCCCAACGTCGTCTACTCGGCCTGCCTGGCCCACCACATCGAATCGATGATCGTCAACAACCAGGCACCCTATCCGGTCGAACGCACGCTGCTGGTCAGCGGGCTGCTCGAAGCGGCACACATGTCACGAGCCCAGGGTGGGCGACGGCTGAAGACACCCCGATTGGATGTCCGCTACAAGGCACCGCACGCGTCGCTCTACTGCCACACCTGATCCGCACGGCGAAACACTCTCAGGACAACGCTGCCCTCAAGCCGCTCTCGATGTCCGGATACTGCAGCTCGACCCGCAGCTCATCCTTCATCCGCTGATTGCGGCATCGCTTGCCCAGCCCGTCGATCCGCGACGAATCGCGGGCCGGATCAAACGTCGGCGGCGGCGCCCCGCACAACTCCGCCAGCCGACCAAAGTACTCCTTCCGCTGGACCGGCCGATCATCGCAGACCAGCCACGTCCCACCATCCCCGCCCACGGTCTCGAACGTCGAAGCCGACACGACCGCTCGCGTGGCGTCGTCGACGTGGACCAGGTTCAGCCACGCCTCGGGGTTCCCTGCCAGAGGATGCCCCGCCAGCAGCGCATCGCGTCGAGCGATCAGGCGAGAGGGTCCATAGAGCCCCGCCAGCCGCAGCACCCGGCCGCGACTCCCCAAGCGGCTCCGCACCATCGCTTCGGACTCGACCAGCACCCGTCCATTCTCGCGAGTCGGCTGTATCGCTGAACTCTCATCGACCCACTCACCCTCACTCTGACCGTAGACCCCCGTGCTCGAAATGAACACGAACCGCACGCTGCCCTCGGACAGGACGTCGATCACGTTCCGCAGCCCGTCCAGGGAGACCTCGCGGATGCCCTGCGAGGTCCGCTCGCGGTCGCGGCCCACGGCAAACAGCACGACGTCGGCTTCGGCGAATTCGGACAACCCGGCCAGCGAGCCGGGCTCGGTCACGTCGCCGACACAAGGCGCCAGCCCCTGACCGGCAAACTCCTTGGCCCGCTCACCCGAACGGGTCAACGCCGACACGTCCCAGCCCAGGTCGCGCCAGGCCCGAGCCACCCGCTGACCCAGGTAGCCGCATCCGACCACCAGCCCCCGCTGCTGCAACCCGCTCACCGCCGGAACCGCCGACTCAATGTCACCTGAGTCCCTCTTCTTCTTCCTCGACCAGGGCCGAAACCGAGACGTCGGTGGTCTGGAACTTCGACTTCAGCAGCTCCGAAACGGTCTTGGCCCAGAAGATCCCCTCGATCCGCTCGACTTCGGTAATGCCACGCGAGTCCTTCACCTCGATCTCGCCATAGCCGAACAGCAGGAAGCGACGCAGCAGGCAGGGCCAGGTGTGGATGAACGTCTTGGCACCCTTCTGGATCGTGCGGTCCTTCTGCTGGAAGTTCTCGTGCTCCAGGAAGTTGCCCTGGTGAGCGACGATCCAGCGGTCATCGAGCTGCTGCCAGACACTCGAAAGCAGCATCGTCAGGCCCAGCACGGCCGAGACGACCATCGGAACCCCCCAGCCAAGCGTCACGTCGATCTTCTCGGCCTGGACCTTGGCCGACTTGATGATCTCGACATCCCCGATCTGTTCCCACAAGAGCGTCGCCATCACGATGATCACGATCGTCGTCAGCAAAAAGCCCGAAGCGACCCGGCCAAAATGTATGCCCATCACCAGCACGGTCACGCAGAGCACAAACAGCCAGAACCACGACAGGCCGTCCATCACCGTCGCAGAAAACTCCGGGATGTTGTCGGCCCCGTGGACAAAGTGGTTGTACAGACCAAAGGCCGCCACGACCCAGCCGACCCAGATCAGGTGGATCGTGGTCACGAAGTTCGGTTGAGAATAGAACTCGAGCTGCCCGGTGCCGTCCTCGGCGTGGAAGTCGCGAAACGCGAGTTGTTTTTTGGCGAGGTAGCTGACCGGGATCGGCAGGAAGATGACGATGATGTAGCGGTAGAACTCCTTGACCACCTTGACGATCATCGTCCACAGCACGCTGCCGGTCTTCTTGGCCACCTCGCCGGCCCCGTCGGCCAGCGTATCGAGCAGACCCTCATCTTCGGCCGGCGACGGTGCAGCAGCAGCCTCGTCGGAACCCGAATCGCCCGCCACCGGAACCTGGTCATCGAGCATGTCTGGCCTCGCCCACGTGTGTCATCGAATCCACAACCTACCGGCTGTTCGAGCCGCATTCCAGCAGCCAGTCTGCAAATCAGCCCCGATTATCTGTCATCGCTGAGCCTGCTGCATTTCCTGGTGGTCACTGCGTGCCTTGAGTTTTTGTCGCTTGTCGTAGAGCCGCCGCCCCTTGGCCATCGCCAGCCCGATCTTGATCTTGCCTCGCAGGAAATGAACCGTCAGCGGCACCAGGGTCAGGCCTTGCTGAGACGCACTCTCGGCAAACTTTTTCAGCTGTTTCTTGTGCAACAAGAGTTTGCGGTTCCGATCGGGATCGTGGTTCATCACGTTGGCCTGGGGGTACTCGGCGATCCGGGCCCCCAACAGCCAGAGTTCTCCATCGATGACCCGCGCATAGGCCTCGTCGATCGACACCTTCCCGTCCCGGATGCTCTTCACCTCGCTCCCGGTCAGCACCACACCGCACTCGAGTTCCTCGAGCACATCGTAGGTGTACCGTGCCTTGCGATTGCGGGTGACGATTCGCCGTTCCGAGTCGGCAGCCTTCGCCTGGGACTTCTGTTTCTTTTTCTTCGCCATGGGCGAGAGAATCTTACAGCGCAACCGCGACGGGGGAAGTCCGAGACTCCCCGGGCTCAACCGCTGCAGGCCAACTCGACCAGCAAACGCTCGACCACAAGGTGATCGGGCAGCTTACCGTCTTGCTGGGCACCCTTGAGCGTCTTGTCGACACTCAGCAGCCGAGCCAGAATCCGCTCGGCCTCGTCCCGACCAATCCGCCTCAGGTAGCGGCTCGACTCGTCGATTTCCTTGTAGTAGACGCCGGCGTCCTTGAGTGCCTGGCTGAGTCGCTTGCCGCTGCGGGCCATTTCGGTGGCACGAGCCAAGCGGCGGAAGACGTAGGCCACGCCCCCCATCAGCTTCGGCAACGGCTCCTTCGACTCGTACAGCCGCCCAAACTCCCTCAAGGCCACCCCGGTCCGACCCTGCCGCAGAGCCGCGAGCATCTCGAAGGTCGACTGCACCTGCCAGCCACCCACCAGCGAACGGACGATCTCCACGTCGACCCGGCTGTCGGTCGAGCAGGAGGCGAGCTTGGCGAGCTCCGATTCCAGTTGCGAGAGACTCGAGCCGACCAGTTCGACGAGCAGCGAGGCGGCCTCGCGAGTCAACTCGATTCCGTGCCCACTGGCAGCCGTCTTGGCCAGCCATCTCGTCAAGGCCGCACCTTCCAAGGCCGTGCACTCGATCACCGCCCCGGACGACTTGACCGCCTTGGCCAGCCTGGTGTTCCCCGGGAACGACTTGGCCTGCAGAACCAGCACGCTCTTCTTCACCGGAGCCGCTACGTAGTCCTCAAGCGCCGTCCGGTTCCCCTTGATGAACTCATCGGCACCCTCGACCACGACGACTCGCTGCGAGGCGAACATCGACACGGTGGCCAGCTCGTCCCGGACGTCTCGCCACAGCACCTCGTCTCCGCTGCGTCGAGACAACCCCTCGTCGCTCTCGTCTCCGAACACCGCCCGGGCGATCGCGGTGGCACTCTGCTGAACCAGCAGGCCCTGGTCACCGACGAGCACCACGACGGAGGGCACCGCCCCGGAGTCGAATTCCCCGGCGAATTCGGTGGCGTGCATTCGCATTGACCCGTCTTCCTCAGAGCCACTACAGTTCCCGGCCGCGCCCGGGCGAATCCATTACATCAGACCCTCGGCGATCATGACAACCGAATTCCCTGTCGTCGAGACGCTCGAGTACACCTGCCCGGGTGAGACTCGCCCGATTTCCCGAGCCACGCATCTCTCGCGACTGGCCACCTTCTTCCCGGCCTGCCGCGAGTGCGTTCACCGCGACGACACCGGCGGGCTGGCCAAAACGACCCTCGATCGTCTGCTGCGGACCCAGCATCGAGTCGCACGACCGACGCTGTTTACCGACGAGGGGGTCCGGGGAGTTCACCGCAACGAGCTGACTCGATCCGACGCCGATCGGCTGGCGGCCGCCCTGGCCTGGCTGTGCTGGCAGGATCGACCCCACAGGCTCGGCGACGATCCCCGTTCACGCTCGGGGCCCGTGGTCGTCGTCGGTCACGACACCCGCCCCGCTGCACGAGACCTGCTCGCCGGAGTGCTCGCGGGCCTGGTCCGCTGTGGATGCCGTGCCCTGGAAATCGGCAGCGTCAGCGACGCCTGCTTCCGGTTCGCCGTCGACCACCTGCAGGCCGACGCCGGCATCCGGGTCACCGGCGATGGACACCCCGGATCCTGGATCGGACTCGATGCCGTCGCCGGCCGTGGACGTCCGCTCTCGCGGACAGCCGGTCTCGAGGCCTGGGAACACGCCGCCGACACCGGACACCCCAGGCCCACACGAAAGGCAGGCCACCGTCGGGCCTTTCAGGCCACCGAAGTCTACGAGGCCACACTCAAACGACACCTGCTCGCCTCCCGACCACTGGACATCTGCCTGCTGGCACCCGAGGGAACTCAACGCGACTCGCTCGAACGACTCCTCGAACCGCTCCCCTGGAACCTCGTCGGGCAACAGGCCCCCGACACGCACAGCCTCTGCCGACAAGAACGAGTCGCCGAATTGACCTCTCAGCACCGAGCCGATCTCGGGATCGCCTGGGACCACGATCGAGAACGGGCCTGGTTCTGCGACGAAACCGGCACCCCCATCGATCCACTCAGGCTCTTCGTGCTGCTGGCCACCCGCATCCTGGCCCTCCATCCGGACCGGACCGTCGTGCTGGCGGCCGCATCGCCCGACCCACTCGCCTCGACCATCCGCCAGCTCGGAGGACGACCTCGCTCGTTCACGGGATCCTCGCGAGCCCATACCTGGCAGGCCATCAGCGACCACGACGCGGTGCTCGGACTCGACCCCCACGGCACCACCTGGTGCTCCGAACACGCGCCCACACACGACCCGCTGCTGGTCGTGGCCCACTTGCTGCAGACACTCGATCGACACGATCGACCGCTTTCACAACTGCTCGCCCGCAGC
>CAUZJR010000144.1:0-11368 GCA_963580005.1 Planctomycetota bacterium | reverse complement strand
CCGGGGGTGTCCGTCGGGGCTATGCCACAACAGGAGGACCCGGAGCGGTTTCCTGGCAGCGGGCTTCTCTTCTGACTGCAGCGTGCCCTGCAGGTGCAGCAGTAACACCAGTGATGCTGCCAGTGATGCGGGTATCCGGTGGCTGGTCATGGCAGGGTGTCTCGGCAAACCGGGTTTGAGTTCTGCTTTGAGGCGGTACGGAGCGAACTTGAGAAAACGTGGTCCGGTGGCGGGATTGATGTACGGAATCGAGGGCCGGGGTGCACTGTTAAGTACAGGAGACGGTCTGGAGGGGAAAGCCATCCCGCCGCGACCGGTGCTCGTGCGAGCGACAGAATCCGCGACGGAACGAATCACATGCGACTGACTCTCAGGACCCTGCTGGCCTATCTCGACGATATTCTCGAGCCCGAGCAGGCTCGGGAGATCGGCAAGAAGGCGGCCGAGAGTCCGTCGGCGTCGACCTTGATTGGCCGGATCCGCGAGGTGACTCGACGCAGGCGGCTGACGGCTCCGGCGTTGACCGGTCCCGCCGCGGGTCTCGATCCCAACGTCGTCGCCGAGTATCTCGACAACACGTTGCCGATTGAAGGTGTCGCCGACGTCGAGCAGGTTTGCCTGGAGTCGGACGTGCACCTGGCGGAGATGGCCGCCTGTCACCAGGTGCTGACGCTGGTCCTGGGCGAGCCGGTGACGGTGATTCCGGGCAGCCGCGAGCGGATGTATACGTTGGGAGCCAGTCGAGTCGAGGACGTACTGGGTATTGAGCTGGGTGAATCGACCGAGGAGCTGGCCGAGAGTGCCGAGGGTGCCGAGGGTGCCGAGGGTGCCGAGGGAGGGGCCGCAGCGATTGAGTCGGACGCGGACTTGAGTGAAGAGGAACGGGCGGTGGCCGAGGCGGTCCGCCAGATCGCCACATCCTCGCCGGCCTGGAAGCGTGGCCTGCCCTACATCATCGTCTCGGCGGTGGTGCTGTCCTGGCTGGGTCTGTTGGTATTCGAGTCGCAGGTGCGAACCGTCGATCGTAACCCGATGGTCGTCTCGAGTGATGATCCCGGCGGCGATGCCGACGGATCGGGTACTCCGGCAGCCGCTGCGGTGGTTGAGTCTCGGGACGCCCCGGGGACTGGCCCGTCTTCTGCAAAGACTCCCGACGTTGATCCGCCGGGGACTCCGGACGCGGCCCCGGCGGTCACCAAGCTCGATCCTCCCTCCGAACCTCCCCCCTCGGTTCCAGATACCTCCGCGAGCATAGCGGCTTCGACCACGCCGTCGGTCGCTACTGCGAAGCCTGCGGCGCCGCCTCCGTCAACGCCTCTGCCGGAGGTTCGCTACGCATCCTCTCGCGGCGTGTTGCTCAGACGCGGCGGCAGCGGCGACTGGATGATGTTGCCTCGCCAGGGAGCGATTCAGTCGGGAGAGCGTCTGGCCTCGCCTTCACCGTTCGTGTCGGATCTGAGCCTAGCCACCGAGCCGTTGAGAATGAGCCTGCAGGGCAGCAGCATCGTGACTCTCAGCGGTGCCGCCGACGCGGTGTGCACGGTGGCGATCGATCGAGGCCGTGTCGTGTTTCATTCGGGGCCGCCGTCGGCCGAGGCAGCCGGTCCGGTGGTGTTGCGGCTGGCGATCGGCACTCTGAGGTGGCGGCTGGAACTCACCGATCCCGACACGGTTTGCGGAGTCCAGGTGAGTCCGAGGTTTCCGAATGTCTTCGAACAGGACTTCGGGGGCGACTGGTACCTGGGCGGCCTGACGGTGGCCAGCGGAACGGTCCGGTTGGTGCGTGAGGAGACCGGGGCAGGGGCATCATCTGTGGCTGCCTCGGCGGTCTCGCTGGTCCAGGGCGACTGGTTGTCGCTGGCACCGGCGGATGTTGCTGCCGACGGCGAGAGTCCCAGGCCGCTGGCGGTACTGCCCGCCTGGCTGGTCCCCGATGCCCGAGTGGCCTCGGCGGTCCAGCGGACGATGTCGACGCGATTCGAACGCGAATTTGATCTCCAGCAACCGATCCGTCTCAGCGTGGTCGCCGCGGTCAAGTCTCCGCTGTCGGGGATCTCGGAACTGGCCGTCGGCTGCCTGGCCTTGACCGGTCAACTCGAGCCGTTGGTTCAGGCGTTGGCTGAGTCGGAATTCGCGGTGACGCGTCAGGCGGCATTTGACGGCCTGAGGCTGTGGCTGGTGGGGGCTTCGGGTCGAGGCAAGTTGCTGAGGGCCGAGTTGGGGCGGTGGTTTGAGCAGAGCGAGGTGGAGACGGTGTACCGGCTGCTGTGGGGATTCGACAAGTCGGCCGGCGCGGGGGCGGAGACGTCCGGTCAGTTGGTCGATTGGCTGAGCAGCGACCACATTGCGATCAGGGAAATGGCCTTCTACCATGTGTCGCGGATCACGGGTCGCAAGTACGAGTACCGTGCCGGCGCGGCGTTGGGTCGTCGCAACGCTGCGGTGGCCCGCTGGCGGGCCCATCTCGAACGCCACGGCGCTCTGGTCGGCCCCCCCTGACACCTCTCCGGCTCGCATCCGATTCATGACGGCCCCGCCCCCTCCCTCGCCTCCGTCCCTGCCCAGTGAAGGCGAGTGGTCCTGGATCGATCGGATTCGTCAGTTGCTGGAACTGGTCCGTTTCAGCCACACGGTGTTTGCTCTGCCGTTTGCCCTGTTGGCGGCGGTGCTGGCCTGGCGAGATCCGTCGAGCGGTTTTGCGTGGCACCAGTTGTGCGGGATCGTATTGGGGATGGTCACCGCCCGGAGTGCGGCGATGTCGTTCAACCGCCTGGTTGACCGTCGTCTCGACGCCGAGAATCCTCGCACAACCACCCGGCACCTGCCCTCGGGCCTGCTCTCAGTTGGCCAGGTCGGGTTCTTCACCCTGGTCTGCTCGATCGCGTTTGTGGCCTCGACGCTGGTGTTTTTGCTGGGCGATGAGCCCAACTGGTGGCCGGTCCGGCTGGCGGTCCCGGTGCTGTTGTTTCTGCTGGGGTATTCGTACGCCAAGCGGTTTTCGAGCCTGTGTCACTATTGGCTGGCGGTGGCATTGATGCTGTCTCCGTTGTGCGTCTGGGTTGCGATCCGCGGCCCCTCGATCGGCACGCTCGCGGACCTGGCGATTCCCGGTACGCTGGCGGCGGTGATCTTTTTCTGGGTGGGCGGTTTCGACATCATCTACGCCTGCCAGGACCTCGAGCACGACCGCAGCGTGGGCCTGTTCAGTGTCCCGGCCCGGCTGGGTCTGCGGTCTGCGTTGCGGGTGGCGATGGCCAGCCACGCGGTGACGATCGGCTGCCTGTTCGGGTTGTGGTGGGTGGCTGAACTGGGCCCGGTGTTCTTCTGCGGCGTGGCGGCTGTCAGCGGCCTGTTGGCCTGGGAGCACTGGCTGGTGCGTCCCGACGATCTCTCGCGGGTCGGACTGGCCTTCTTCCAGATCAATGCCCTGATCAGCCTGGGGCTGTTCGCCGTGGGCTTGGTCGACGTGCTGCTGTTCCCTGTGCCGGTCGCCTGAGCAGGTCGGTGAGGCGGGTTTGTTGCCGGTCAGGAAGCTGGCTGCCGGTGAACGGTGCGTCTAGAATGCGGTTAACGCGAGTGGACATCCAAGCACTGGGAACGAGGCTCCGATGAACCTGCCGGCTGTCAACTCAACGAGCGAACCCGGCAGCGGTTCTCAGCGTGATCCTCGGCTACGGGCGATTGCCGAGGCGGTCGAGTCGGGCGAGCGGGTGCCCTTTGAAGACGGCCTGTACCTGGACCAGAACGCCGACCTGCTGTTCCTGGGCCAGCTGGCCAACACGGTCCGCGAACAGAAGAACGGCAACCTCGCCTTCTACAACACCAACGTTCATCTCAACCCGACCAACGTCTGCGTCTACCGGTGCGTGTTCTGTGCCTTCCGGTCCGATCTGAAGGCCGAGCGGGCCTACACGTTCGACGAGCCGATGATCCGCGAGCGGGTTTCGGAGGCGACCGAGGCGGGTGCGACCGAGATCCACGTCGTGGGCGGTCTGCATCACCAGAAGCCGTTCGAGTGGTACGTGGACGTGGTGCGGGTGATCCACGACGCCAACCCGCGGATTCACATCAAGGCGTGGACCGGAGTCGAGATCAACTGGTTCTCGCACATCACCAAGAAACCGGTCGACTGGGTGCTGGAGCAGCTGATCGACGCGGGGCTGGGCAGCATGCCAGGGGGTGGTGCGGAGATTTTCGACGAGGAGATCCGAGGTCAGATCTGCGAGCACAAGGCCGATGGTCAGTCGTGGATCGACATCCATCGCTGTGCCCATCAGCTGGGCCTGCGGACCAACGCCACGATGCTTTATGGTCATCTCGAGGAGTCTCGGCACCGGATCGATCACCTCTGCCGGCTCCGCAGCCTGCAGGACGAGACCGGCGGATTCCAGACGTTTATCCCGCTGGCCTTTCATCCCGAGAACACCGGGCTGTCGCACCTGGACCTGCCCAGCGGCCTGACCGACCTGAGGGTGATGGCGCTTTCGAGAGTGATGCTGGACAACTTTGATCACATCAAGGCCTACTGGATCATGCTCGGCGAGAAGACGGCCCAGGTCGCCTTGAGCTTCGGGGCCGATGATCTGGATGGAACCGTCGTCCACGAGCTGATTTACCACGACGCGGGCGCGGTGACTCCAGAGGGATTGACGGTCGAGGAGTTGCACAGGCTGATCCGCGAGGCCGGTCGCGAGCCAATCGAGCGGGATACCCTGTATCGCCGCGTGGTGCGGGACGGACACGAATGGTCGATCGGGTCGCCGTTGGGCGTCTGAATTGAGGGGAGAGTTGTGATGGCGGACAATTTGCCGAGGTCGATCACCACATCGATGAAATTCGAGAACGGTCCTGCGATCGGGATCAGCAATCGCTGGGTCAATGGCCAGTACTGCTCGATCCTGACACCGATCGGGATCGTCGGCTGCGGGATCTACGACGTGGTGGTGCCGGCCAAGTTCAACCAGGCACTGGCCGTGGCAGAGGGGACGCCGGAATGTCCGCTGGTGGATCCCGAGGACCTGCTGGAGGCCAAGATTGTCCGCTGTACGCCTCGGGCCGAGTCACTGGGCATCCGGCCGGGCATTTCGGGCCGCGAGGCGGTCGAATTGATGTTGAAGGCCGGCAGCGAGGGGAGTGACGAATGAGCTCTGCAGAGACGACGGCTGGTGTGCCGATTTCGGTGCGAACGATCGATCATGTCACAGTGGTGGTCGGCGACCTGGATGCGAGCCGCGAGTTCTATGTCGGGGTGCTGGGCATGCAGGAGGTGCCTCGTCCGGCATTCTCCTTTGAGGGGCTGTGGTTTCAGAGCGGGGGGACTCAGATTCACCTGATCTTGGAACACGAGGGTTCTGGTCCGGCGGGGAATCTGGTTCCTGTCGAGCACCGTGGCGCGAGGACTCATCACTTTGCCTTCGAGGTCGAGGATGCTCACGCGTGTGCCAGGCGGCTGAAGGCGATGCAGGTACCGATCGCCGCCGGTCCCAAGGAGCGTCCCGACGGTGCGGTGCAGGTGTTTCTCTGCGATCCGGACGGACACGTGGTCGAGTTGACCTCGACGGCGAGTGCCTAGTCGAGGTGTGTGTGGGTCGGCGTACGGGTTGGCGTGCGGGTCGGTTTTTGGGCCGATGGTTGGAGATTGGCAAAAAAGGAACGGCTGGACCGGGTCGGGGCGACCGATCTATAATACGGGCCACCGGACGCATGCCCACTTGTGCGAACTGGGTTGGGTCGAGTTGGTTGACGGGTTTTCTCGAGCGGTTGGCGATTCATGAAGACGGCAATCCTGGCATCGGTCGGCATATCGGCTCTGGTCGGCATAGTGGCGTTGCTGGACATGGTGATGGGCTTGATCGGCCAGACGGGCATGGCACCGTTTGCCGGCCAGACGACGATGGACATCATGTTTGTCGTCGCGGCGGGCCTGGTCGGCTGGATGGGCCTGGAGTCGCTCCAGGAGCAGAACTAGTCGGCTGCTTCGGGCGTCGCGACCGGTTCTAGATATCGAGGTCGTCGGCTGCTTCGGCTTCGTCCATGATGATCCGGTATCGTTCCGAGGCGTCGCGTCCCAGCAGTTGCCGGAAGGTATTGTCGGCTTCGAGTTGACTCTCGATATCGACTCTCAGCAGGATCCGTCGCGTGGGATCGAGGGTGGTGTCCTTGAGCTGGTCGGCGTTCATTTCGCCGAGTCCCTTGAAGCGATCGATGACGACCTTGCGTCCTTGGGGTGCTTTGGCGAGCACTTGTTCCTTGTCGGCGTCGTCCTGTGCGTAGAACGTCTGGTTACCGACTTCGATCCGGTACAGGGGTGGTTGAGCGATGAAGAGTTTGCCCTGCCGGATGAGTTCGCGCATGTGTCGGAAGAAGAAGGTCAGCAGCAGTGTGGTGATGTGGTAACCGTCGCTGTCGGCGTCCATCAGCAGGATCACTCGGCCGTAGCGCAGCTTGCGGATGTCACAGTCGCTGCCGATGCCGGTGCCGAGTGTTTCCACGAGGTCCTGGATCGACTGGTTGGCCATGATTTTCGAGGTCGAGAGAGACTCGGTATTGAGCACTTTGCCACGGAGTGGCAGAACGGCCTGGGTGCGGCTGTTTCGGCCCATGGCCGCGGTTCCTCCGGCCGAGTCGCCTTCGACGATGAATAGTTCGCTTTCCTCGCGGCTGCCGGCACGGCAGTCGTAGAGTTTGCCCGGCAGGGTGCTGCGTCGGTTGGCGGGTGTCTTGCGTCGGATTTCCTTGGCCGCGTCGCGGCTGGCCATGCGTGCTCGAGCCGAGAGCACAATCCGACCGAGGATGGCATCGGCGAGCGAGGGATTGGAGTTGAACCAGGTCTCCAGTCCCGGCCGCACGAGGCTCTCGACCTGCCCGGACAATTCGGGGTTGTTGAGTTTTTCCTTGGTCTGACCCTGGAACATGGGATCGGCGATGAAGACCGAGAGGACACTGACGAGGCCTTCGCGGATGTCGTCGTTGGTAACGGTGACCCCCTTGGGCTTGATGTTGTGGACTTCCATGTAGTTGCGGATCGCCTTGGCCACTCCGCTGCGGAGCCCGCTCTCGTGGGTGCCTCCGGCGTGGGTGCGGATGCCGTTGACGTAGCTGCGGATCTCTTCGTCGGTGGCCTCGGTCCAGTGCATCACGATCTCGATGCGGCCGTCACGCTCGTCCTTGACAATCGTATAGGGCACTTCGTGAGCGGGAGTCTTCTGACCATCGGAGGTGATTTTCTGGAGGAATTCGCCGATTCCCTCGGGGTGGTGCAGTTCGTGCGTCTCACGGTGTGTCTCGTCGTGGAAGAAGATCTTCAACCCGCCGTGGATAAACGAGATGTCTTCGAGGTGCTGCCGGATGGTCTCGGGGTTGAACTTGGTCCGACGAAAGATCGAATCGTCGGGTCGGAAGAAGATGGTGGTGCCGTGTCCTCGGACCTTGCGAACTTTCTTGACGGCGGCCTTGGGTCGACCCTGCTGATAGGTCTGCATCCACTCGTGTCCGTCTCTGCGGACGGTGGCGACGAGTTGCGACGAGAGTGCGTTGACGACCGAGGAGCCGACCCCGTGGAGTCCACCGCTGCGGGCGTAGTTCTTGTCGGAGAACTTCCCGCCGGCGTGCAGCGTGGTCATGATCAATTCCAGCGCACTCGCCTTGGTCTTGGGATGCTTGTCGACGGGGATGCCGCGGCCGTTGTCGCTGACGGTGATCGAGCTGCCGTCTTTGTGGAGCGTGATGTTGATGCGGTCGGTTTCTTCGGCGAGGAATTCGTCGACGGAGTTGTCGACGAGTTCCCACAGCAGGTGATGCAGTCCTCGGCTGTCGGTGGTCCCGATGTACATCGCCGGGCGTCGCCGCACCGCCTCGAGTCCCTCGAGGACCTCGATATCGCGGGCCTGGTAAGAGCCTCGGGTTTTGCCCGAGTCGGCCTCCTGCTTGCGGGCCGATTTCTTCCGGCCCGGTTTTCCCGTCCCCGTTGCCATCCTCATTCGTCCTCGTAGTCGCTCCAGTCAACCAGCTCGATCTCCGGCAGGATGATCTCGGTGAAGCCGGTCCGCTTGGAGGTCTTGATCCCGCGTCCTCCACGGGAGGTGATGGTGTACTTGGTTTGTCCGAATCCGACCACCTTGTCATTGGTGTTTCGGATTTTCAGCGAGTCGCCCGGTCGTGTCAGCTGGCGTGCTCCGAGCACTTCGTCACCGGCATCCAGCTTGATGCCTCGCACGCCCTTGCCGGGTCCGGCCAGCACGGGGACATCCTTGATGGCGAAGTGCACCAGCCGTGCGTCTCGGGAGACGACAAACAGGGTTGTTCCCGAGGTCACCAGTCCGGCGTAGGCGACCCGGTCACCGGGATTGAGTCGACAGTAGCGGCGGCCGCTGCGGGTCGAGGGGGTCCGGAAGACGCTGTAGCTGTAGCGGAGCACCTGGCCCAGGGCGGTGACGACCAGCAGGTAGGGTGCCGGAGTCGCTTCGCGCCGGACCGGTGAGTCTGCTGGCACAAAGCGGCTGTCGGTGGTCAGGACCTCGATCACGCCGACTCCGTCGCCGAGCTTGACGTGCTTGGAGAGCGGGTCGCCGTAACCCTTGGAGGGGGGCAGGCCGTCGATGGGCAGTGTGTAGGCGGTACCGTCGCTGGTGAGGATGACGGCCGAGTCGAGCGTGCTGCCGGGTACGACGGCCAGCACGCTGTCTCCTTCACGGACCCGCGTCGATTCGATCTTCGCCAGGCGACCGACTCGCTTGATCCACCCGTCGCGAGTCACCACCACGTTGGTGTTCTCGCGGACGATGTACGCCTGGGCATCAAACTCGACGACTTCATCGGGCGATCCCAGCGAGGTCTTCCGCTTGTCGGCGAATTCGGAGGCGAGTGCCTTGAGTTCAGCTTTGACGATCTCCCAGAGTTTCCTGGGCGAGCCGAGCAGTGATTCGATCCGGTCGGCCTCGGCACGCTTCTCCTGCAACTCGTCTCGGATCTCGTTGATCTCGAGCTTGCTGATCTTGTAGAGCATCATCTCGAGAATCGCGTTGGTCTGGATCTCATCGAGCGGGAAGGCACGCAGCAGTTTTTTTGCGGCGTCGGCTTTTCCGTTGCTCGAGCGGATCAGTTGCAGGGCCTTGTCGAGGCCATCGAAGAGGATCTCGAAGCCCTCGAGAATGTGGATGCGTTTTCGGAGTTGTTCGAGTTGAAATTCGAAGCGTCGCCTGACGGTGTCGAAGCGGAAGGTGTTGAAGTGGTTGAGCATTTCGCCGAGTCCGACTCGGCGTGGCACCAGCGAATCGCCTTGGTCGGGGACCAGCGCGGTGGCGTTGTAGGAGACGTTTTGTTCCAGCGTGGTGTGCTTGAACAGGTACGCCATCACCGCATCGGGATCGGCTTCGGCCTTGGTCTCGAGCACGATCTTCAACCCCGTTTCGCTCGAGGTTTCATCAACCAGGTCGGTCAGCTGTGGCAGTTTGCGGTCGGCGATCAGCAGTCCGATTTCGGATTTCAGTGCGTCGGTGGCGACTCCGTAGGGGACCGAGTAAATCACGATTCGCCTGGGCGAGCCGCGTCGGCGCCCCGATTCGGCCTTCCATTCGCCTCGAACCTTGATCGAACCCTTGCCGGTCCTGTAGGCGGTTCGCAGTGACGTCGTGTCGGTGACGATGCGACCTCCCAGCGGGAAGTCGGGTCCCTTGATGTAGGACATTAGCTTGCCGGGAGTGGCATTGGGGTTGTCGACCAGGTGCACGCAGGCCTTGATCACCTCGCCGAGGTTGTGTGGCGGGATGCTGGTGGCCATGCCGACGGCGATGCCCTGGGTGCCGTTGACCAGCAGGTTGGGGAAGCGGGCCGGCAGCACGATCGGTTCGGAGCGAGTGGCGTCGTAATTCAGCCGCGTGTCGACGGTGCTGTAGCGGAGTTCCGACATCAGCTGTTCGGCGATCGCCGTGAGCCGGGCCTCGGTGTAGCGGGCCGCGGCAGCCCCCATGCCCATCACCGAGCCGAAGTTGCCCTGGCCGTTGACCAGGGGGTAGCGGAGCGTGAAGTCCTGGGCCATCCGCACCAGGGCCTCGTAGACGGACATCTCCCCGTGGGGATGGTAGTTGCCGGTGGTGTCGCCGCAGATCTTCATCGACTTCCGCGGCTTGGCGGTGGCCGAGAGATGCAGGTCATGGTGCATCGCGTACAGGATGCGACGTTGGACCGGCTTGAGCCCGTCGCGGACGTCGGGCAGGGCGCGGGACTGGATTACCGAGAGGGCGTAGTTGAGGTATCGGCGGCGAGTCTCCTGGCTGATCGAAACGTACTCGATCCGCGAGTCACTCTCACTTCGCTCCGCAACGGTCTCGGTGGCCGACTTTGTCCTGGTGGCCTTCTTCGACCCCGAGGCCGACGACTTCGGCGGGCGGCCCTTTCCGTTGGTCCCCTTGCTCGCCAATCCTGTCTCCTTGGTCCTGGGCCGCCGGCATCACGCTGAGTGGCGGCGTCCAAGACGCCGGCCCGCTGATCCTCACACCCCGACCCCATCGACCGGTGGCACTCGCTGAGTACACGAGGGTGTTAGATTGTAGGGATTCTGTCGATTTTACAAGACCAATCGATTGCAGCGGTCGCTCGTGTCGTAACGCTGGGGCAGTCCGTAGCGACGACGCAACATGTTGTCAAAACACAAGTTAGCAACCTGCGTCTGAAACGGTGCAAAACAACCAGATCGGTTCATCAGGCCAATCGGTACAGGCCGAAGCGAACCCTGACACAGCCTGACTCTCTGCGGCGATCGGCGTCGGTGGGGGGTGAGGTCGAAGCGAGTCCTGGACTCGAGAGGCGATCCGGACGACTCGATCCACCAAGTTGCGACCAGGGAGCCAAGGCATGCCGGCCACGCGGACCAACAGCAGCAGTTCAACGGGTAAGAGGTGGACGACGGGCCTGGTGGCATTGATCGCGGTCGTGCTGACCTCGATCGCCTTTCCAGCAACCCGCGCCGACGAGCCTAAGGCTCGAAAATCGGCCGTGGCCGGTTGGTGGCACACTCAGACGCGGAAGTTCCTGAACCGTCGCAAGGCGACCTCCAAGCCGGCCCCATCGCGCCGCCAGGCGGCACCGACGAAGACGCCCACGGTGGTCAGGCGACCCACTGCGGTTCCCAAGACGAGGCCGGTGGTCAGGCCGCAGGTGAGGCCGACGTTGCGGCAGGTGCCGCGTCGAGTGATTCGCCAGGTGGCGGCCCAGGCTCCGCGGGTCCCGGCCAACCAGCCGCCAGCGGCACCGACGACGGCCGGCTACGCGAGACTCAACGCGCCGTTGTACCCGGCTCCGGTGCAGAACATTCCCCACCAGGTCGGCGGCGTGGTGATCACCAACCCCGCCCTGGCGCCTCACGAGATGC
>CAUZJR010000143.1:0-11392 GCA_963580005.1 Planctomycetota bacterium | reverse complement strand
ACAACCTCGACAAGACGCCCAAGCCTGATGTCTACGCCGAGGAAATGAAGATCGGGGCGAAGCTGATCGACTGGAAGACCAAATGGCACGCTCATGGTAAGGGGGGCGGCAAGGGAGCCGTCAAACGCGGACTGGGCATGGCCCTGCACCGCTGGGGCGGCCGCGCGGGAGCCACGACCTGTACCGTCAAGGTGCACCCCGATGGGGCGGTCGAAACCTTCCTGGGCAGCCAGGACCTGGGAACCGGAACCCGGACCGTGATCGCGATCACACTGGCCGAAACCTTCGGACTGGGTGTGGCCGACGTGAAGGTCAACATCGGGAACAACTCCTACCCCAAGGCCAACCCCTCGGGTGGTTCAATCACCGTCGGAGGCGTCTCGGGACCGCTTCGGCGTGCGGGTCTGGATGCACTCTGGAAGATCTATGACCTGGTCGCCGCCAAGTACAAGGTGCCGGCCGATTCACTCACCGCAAAGGGCGGCAAGATTCTCTCGGCCGGAAAAGCCGTCTGTACCTGGAAACAGGCCTGTGGACTGCTGGGCCCGATGCCCCTGGAAGTCCAGGGACAAGGACCCAAGAACGATGGCCTGACCTCGGCGGGAGTCGCCGGTGTGCAGATGGCAGACGTTTCGGTCGATATCGAGACCGGGATCGTCAGGATCAATCAGCTGGTCGCGGTGCAGGACTGCGGCCTGATCATCGACGAACTGACCGCTCGCAGCCAGGTGTACGGCGGCCTGATCATGGGCATCGCCTACGCACTCTCGGAAGAACGCGTGATGGACAACCGCACCGGGCGGTTCATCAACGCCGACCTCGAGAACTACAAGCTGCCGCGGATCGGCGACATCGGCGAACTGGTGGTTCACATGTACCAGCCCGACAGCGAGTACGAGCGGGGTGTGGTGGGACTGGGTGAACCCCCGGTCATCTCCACCGGGGCCGCGATTTCCAACGCCGTCGCCAACGCGACCGGCGTCCGCGTTCCCGTCCAACCACTGACTCCTCAGCGAGTCCTCGAGGCTCTGAAAGGAGGTCAAGCATGAGACCTTTTGAATACGCACGACCGCAGACCGAGAGTGAAACTCTGGATCTGCTCAATGACCACGACGCCAACACGGCCGTATTGGCCGGTGGCACCGACCTGATTGCACTGCTGCAGGACGACCTGCAGGAGCCACAACGTGTCGTCGACATCAAGCAGGTCGAATCGATGCACGGCGTCACCGGTGACGGTGACGGGGTCAAAATCGGAGCCCTGACCACGCTCGAGGAGATCGCTGCGAGTCCGCTGCTGGACGAGTACCGGTCGCTGAAAGACGTCGTCGACGGGGTCCGGGCGATCCAGATCCAGCAGATGGGAACCCTCGGTGGTGATCTCTGCCACCAGCCCAATTGCTGGTTCTATCGCAACGGCTACGGGCTGCTGGCACTCGAAGATGGTGCCTCGCTGGTGGCTGAAGGAGACAACCGCTACCACGCCATCCTGGGCAACCAGGGGCCTGCCAAGTTTGTCAGCGCCGCGAGATTCGCTCCGGCACTGATCGCCTGGGGCGCCGACGTGAGAGTGATTGGGCCCGAGCCCGATGCCAGCGAGTGGTTGCCGCTTGAGCACTTCTTCGTGACCCCCAACGTCGAAAGCCAGGGCGTCTCGATCCTCAAGCCCGGCCAGCTGATCTCGCACGTCCGCCTGCCGGCGGCCGCCGAGAAGATCAGCTCGACCTACGAGGTCCTGCAGATGGAAGGGCTCGACTGGCCTCTGGCCACTGCCGCAGTCACCATCGACCTGGATCGAGGCGTGGTCCGCGAAGCGAGCATCGTGATGGGGCACGTGGCCCCGATGCCCTGGGTCGCTCACGAAGCCGCCCAGAGCCTGATCGGCCAGAGTGTCGATGAAGTCTCCGCCACGCGGGCCGGCGAAATCGCCGTCCAGGCTGCGACGCCACTCAGAGACAACGGCTACAAGGTGCAACTGGCCAAAGTGGCCGTCAAACGAGCCGTGCTCGCGGCGGCCGATATGCTGGAAGGAGCTCTGTAAACCATGACCGACATGACCGACATGACCGACATGACCGACATGACCGACATGACCGACATGACCGAAGAACTCAACGTTCTCGACAACACGGCCACCCGGTGCCAACAGCTCCTCTCCAAGGGGCTCTACACAAACGCCGGGATGCCGCCCGGGGAAAAGGCAACCGGAGACGGTCACTTCTGGTGCGGCAAGACCCAGACGATCTACGGACCCGATGACAAACTCTGCGACGCGGAACACTGCACCGATGCCGCCCGCAGCTGCTACGAGACCACCTAGGTCCGTTTCAACCTGATCAGCTAGCCAGATCAGCCGGACCGCCGAATTCGAACCACCCCGCCAGTCCCGCCCATGGGTCCGGCGGGGTGTTTCTCGGCGCTGGCTGCGAATTCCTCGGCATCACGTTGACGGGGTTGGCAACCCGTGAGAGAATCGGGGATCCACTGACAACCCACCTGCCTGAAAATGGCGTTCTGAAGGATCTCGGACATGCATCAACTCAGCCTGGCCCTCGCACTGCTCTTCGTGTTCGCCACCAGCGGACAGGCCGCCAACATCTCCGGCGATTATCTCGAAGCACGCACCTGCAGCGTCTACACCGGACCCTGCTTCGCCAACGCCGAAATGGGCCTCGCCGGCAAGGAAGCCCTGATGGCCTGGAAGATCGACACCGGTCAGTGGAAGGGTGTCCAGGTCGACGGCCTGGGCGCCGCGGTGATCGTCACGGCACAGAACACGATTGGCTACGACGGGATCTTCCCGCTGCGAGCCGGCAAGATGAAGGCCGTGATCCTGATCGACAAGAAGGCGACTCCCGAGCAGTACGCGGCCTTGGTCGACTTCGTCAAGGACACCGCCAAGACTTACACCAAGAACGTCGTCAAGATCCAGCGGGCTCCGATCGAACTCAAGGCCAACCACCTGACCAAGCAGGCCAAGTTCACCGCCGGCAAGGTCGCCGAGATCTCCACCCGCGGCCTGAAAAAGAGCGACTGCGTCTGCACCAACGAGGTGATCTACTACCAGCCGCTGACCAAGGTCGAAAACTTCAGCCCCGCCTTCAGCCTCAAGCTCTCCTACCAGGGCAAGGGACTCAATCGGCGGTTCACCGACTTCGGGACCAGCAGCGCGTTCCTGGCGACCTTCCGTCGCTAAACGCCACGCACGGCCCCCACGGTCCATACCACAGGCGAGATTCGGCCCGGCTGCCGCATCTCGCCTGTTGGTCATTTGGCCACCAGGAAACTGCGACCGATGACTGGAGTGCGGTCAGCGTTTACAATGAGAGCCACTCAACTGGATCTGCACACCACCAAGGAGCCTCACGCGATGAAACGCGCCGCGCTTCCCGCCTTGCTCGTTCCGACCGCCGTCCTGATCTCATCGGGGATCCTGCTGGCCACCGCCGCCGCGCCCGCACACAAATTGGCACGCACCAAGGCGGTGCCCAAGGGCGTTGCCGCAAAGATCGGTTCCCTGATCGACCCGGCCGGCTACCAGATCTCCAGCCCCAAGGGACCCGTCTGCAGTGTCTGGCTGGTCAAGGACGTCGCCATCCGCGACAAGTTCAAGCCCTCGCTGTCAGTCAAGTACCCCTTCACCAACGGACAGCTCGTCGGGCTGCTCCAGGTCCACGGCAAGAACGGGTACACCGACTTCCGTGGCCAGGAACTCAAGCCGGGTGTCTACACCCTGAGATACGGGCAGCAGCCCGAGGATGGCAACCACGTGGGGACCAGCGACTTGGCCGACTTCCTGCTGGCACTGCCCGCCAAGATCGACCAGGACCCCAAGCCGATCTTCGGATTCGACGACCTGTCCTCCAAGAGTGCCAAGTCGGCCGGAGCCACCCACCCGGCCATCTTTTCGATGCTGCCCGCCGCCAAGGCCATCAAGACCGCGTCGGTGACTCACGACGACGATCACGGCTTCTGGATCCTCAATGTCGCCGCGGCCGCAAAGACCAAGACCAAGGCGGCCAAGGTCAACCTGCGGTTCATCGCGATCGGCCGTTCCCCGGAGTAGCCTCGTGACCGCTTCAGCACGAATCCTTCTGATACTGCTCGCCTGCGGACTGGCCGGGTTCGACTCGGCGGACGCCGCACCCGCCGGGACCAACGACTCGAAGACCGACAAGAACGCAAAATCGCAAAAGAAAGCCACCGCACCCCGCAGCATCAAGAAACAGCTCTTCGCCGGCAAAGTGGTCATGCTCCGCGATGCCCTGAAGCGACGAGGGGTCAAGAGCACCGCTGAGTTCGACAAGCTGGTGGTGCTCGAGACCGCCGCCGGTGAACTGATCCCGATCGTGCCCGATTGGAGAGGCCGGGCGTTCTACCAGGACAAACGCCTCAGAGACCGACAGGTCCAACTGGTCGGCTACCGCCGACGTGGTGTGCCCTACCTGCAGGTCCTGATGGTCTTCACGCTCGATCAACCCAAAACCGGCGGCAAGACTGGCGGCAAGACCACCAGGAAAAAGCCCGGGCCGCAGAGAAAACCGGTCCGGCACTACTTCGACTACTGGTGCGACATCTGCTCGATCCCGATGTACGAGATCAAGCGATGCGAGTGTTGCCAGGGTCCGATCCGGATGAGATTCCAGCCTCGGGGACTGCCGTCCTACATTTCGGTCGAGGCCACGGACAAGGATCCGGGGAAGTGACCGAATCCGGCGGACTGCTCAACGAACGGGCCTGGCGACTGGCTGAGACGATCCGCCTCGATCTCGACGAACTCCGCGGTTCCGCCCATACGCTCGACAACGGCACCGTCGTGCTCGATTTCGGAATCGATGTCCCCGGTGGACTCGAGGCGGGTCTCGCCCTGGCGAGACTCTGCCTGGCCGATCGAGGCCGCGTGGCGATCACCACCGGCCCTCTGCCCAGGCACAACTGGCCCTCGATCGAGGTCTCGACCGACGCCCCCGTGGCCGCCTGCCTGGCCAGCCAGTACGCCGGTTGGCAATTGAGCGTCGAGGACTACTTCGGGATGGGCTCGGGACCGATGCGGGCCGCTGCCGGTCGCGAACCACTCTTTGCAGACATCGGCGGAACCGAGTCACCGGGGGTGTGCGTGGGAGTCATCGAGAGTGGCACGTTGCCCGACGAAGCGGTGGCGGCGGCCATTTCCGAAAAGACCGGTGTCGCCCCGGATCAGACCCTGTTGGCGGTGGCCCCGACGGCCAGCCAGGCCGGCACCATCCAGGTGGTGGCCCGCAGCGTCGAGACGGCGTTGCACAAGCTGCACGAACTCGAGTTCGATGTCACACGAGTCGCCTCGGGCTTCGGAAGTGCCCCGCTGCCACCGGTCGCTGCCGACGACCTGGCTGGCATCGGCCGCACCAACGATGCGATTCTCTACGGCGGAACCGTCACGTTGTGGGTCACCGGCGACGATGACTCGCTGCAGGACATCGGACCCCGCGTCCCCTCGTCGGCCTCCAGCGCCCACGGACGCCCCTTCCTAGAGATCTTCGCCGACGCCGGACACGACTTCTATGCCATCGACCCTCACCTGTTCAGCCCGGCGGTAATTCGGTTCATCAATACCGACTCGGGCCGTGTGCACGATTTCGGCGCCGTTGAGCCGGAGATCCTCTGCGAGAGTTTCGGGATCTGAACCCCGTCGACAAGACTTCACCTTCACGTCCTGGACCCACAGCGTGCGGATCGCCGTCCTCAGCAACCCCGGCAGCTGGTACCTCGAAGACCTCACCCGCGCCGCCACACTCCGTGGACACGACTGCGTGGGAATCCGTTTTCCGAAGATCTCGGCGTCGATGGCCACCGGTACGCCTTACGCCGTCGACGAAACCGTCGACGACGCCGAGAACGGACTCGACGGAGCCGACGCGGTCATCGTCCGTACCATGCCCCCGGGTTCACTCGAACAGGTTGTCTTCCGCATGGACGCCCTGGCCCGTCTCGAACAGCTCGGCGTCACCGTGCTCAACTCCCCCCGCGCCATCGAATGCGCCGTCGACAAGTATCTCTCGACAGCTCGACTGCAGGCGGCCGGTCTGCCCGTGCCGCCGACAGTGGTCTGCGAGAGTTCCGAGACGGCGTTGGAGGCCTTCGAGAGGCTCGGCGGTGACGTGGTGGTCAAGCCGATCTTCGGGTCCGAGGGCAGAGGGATCGTGCGGGTCAGTGATCCCGAGTTGGCCCTGAGAACCTTCCGCACGCTCGAACGAGTCGACTCGGTGCTGTACCTGCAGGCCTTCATCGATCACGGGGGCTACGACGACCGGGTGCTGCTGCTCGACGGTGAGTTGATCGGCGGCATGAGGCGATGGTCTCGAGAGGACTTCCGGACCAACATCTCGCAGCAGGGCCAGGCCGAAGCCTGGACGCCGGCCGATGAAGACATCGACCTGGCCCGGGCCGCCGCCGTGGCCACCGGCACCTGCCTGGCCGGAATCGACCTGATCAGCGGGCCCGATGGGGCCCGGATGGTGCTCGAGGTCAACGCCGTGCCCGGCTGGCGGGCCCTGGCCCGAGTCAACTCGATCGATGTGGCCGACCGGTTGATGGCCTTCATCGAGTCCCACGCCGGCGGTCAGACGCGGGCGACCGGTTGAGGGCCTCGAGATGTGGCCGGACCACGCCGCTGAGCTGCTCACGACTTGAAAACGGCACGTAAACCATCCGCATCACGAACCCGTAGGCTTGGCCCACGCGGTAGTCGGGGACAAACCACTGGAAGTCCCAGGCCGGATTCGTTTGGCCACCTCCCGTCGGTGACTGGGCCATCCAGATCCGGTCTCGCGTCCGGAACACCTGTGCCAGCGCCATCCCGTGGCTGACCCCGTAGTACCACGGTGAGCGGTAGACAAACGGCGAGGGATGATTGACCAGCGTCAACGGGAACCCCTCGACCACCTTCGGCAGCCGGGCCCCGGAGGGCGGATGGGTGCTGGCGACTCCGTGAGACGGCGACAGCCAA
Organism: Planctomycetota bacterium; assembly: GCA_963580005.1. Lineage (GTDB taxonomy): Bacteria > Planctomycetota > Planctomycetia > Planctomycetales > Planctomycetaceae > UBA8437. The sequence goes on along the minus strand of CAUZJR010000143.1, from coordinate 4,407 downwards.
CGAATCCAGTCTCGTCCCTGACGGGCCTCGACCCGGCGGCCACGGAAGTGAATCGCCTTGTCCTGGGGACGATCTATGTAGCTGGCCCAGAACAGCCCGATGTAGCCCTGGCGAAACGTCTTCGCTCGCGGAATGCACTCGAAGGTGTATTCCAGCGAACCATCCTCGAGCAACCGGTAGCGACCACAACTCTCCAGCTTCCAATTCTTCGTCGGTGGCTGGTACAGCTCAACAGTCCGGCGGTCGACGATCCGCAGTTCCAGGGGCGAAACCCTGGGCTCGAACTTCTCACCCGAGACCGCCAGCGTTCCGTCGTGAATGTGTTCGTAGTTCAAACCCGCGTAGGGGGCTCGAAAGATGTTGGCGGGACGCTGCTTGTGAGTCAGTTGAGCAACCCCGTTGTAGCCGGCACGGTGATCGGCCAGCAGTGGGCCGCCGCTGACCGCGTTGTTGTCGACGATCACCGCGGTCACGTCACCGGCCCTCAGCACGACGTGGTGAGCAGAGGTCTTGCGGTAGACGACGCGAGGATTGGTCAGGCTGGTGAGTCGGGGTGCCGCGTGAGGATGATCGGCCTGCAGCAGTCCCTGGCAGGCCAGCACACAGATCAGTGAAACGGCCAGTCCGCGTCTCCCAAGTCGACTCACGGCTTGCTCGGTCATCGGTTTGCTCCACCCCGGTTTTCGTTCTCGGCATCCTACTTTCTGCCACTCACCCGGCCAAGCAGGTCGATTCCCTCACCGCACCCAATGCGTTAGTCTCGGTCTGCAGCCCCGGACCCGCCTCCTCTGAGCACTCGATGGAACTCACTGATCTCACCACCGCGCTGTCGCGGGAGATGCCCGAGGTGCTGCGCTGGGGCGGTGCCTTGGCCCGGCAGATCCGCGGCTTCAACATCTCGCTGCCCGGTAAGACCTCCGGCAGCCACCTGACCGACGCACTGACACTGGCCGATATCGGCGTGCAGGAGATCCTGGTGGGAGCCCTGCGGGATCGAGATCCGATGTTTCGGCAGGCGAGGATCGAGGCGGAGGAGGAGAACGGGGACCTGGAGCTCTTCGCCGAGGATGCCCCCTGGACGATCGCGCTGGACCCGATCGACGGCACCAGGCAATATCGCGACAAGACCGGAGACGGCTACGCCGTGATGCTCTCGCTGCGAACTCGCGAGACGCTGCACTACTCGCTGGTCTACCTGCCCGAGATGGGTGAGTCGGGGACGTGGGTGGAAGCGATCGGAGATACGATCCGCTGCGGACCCGACAACATCCTCAGCCCGGCCCGAGAAGCACTCGATGCCATCGAACCGGTCGATCCGCTCAGCCGGCCCGATTCGAATCAGATCTACCTGATCGGGTTCCAGGATCACGACGCGGCGCGGGCCGAGGATGTGACCGCCACGGGTCTCAGAGGAGTCGCACCCGACGACATGACCGGCAGCATCTATCCCCTGCTGGCCGACGGCCGCTTCGGCGGTTCGCTGATCCACTCGCCCAATATCTACGACTTCCCGGTTTCTTTGCAGATCGCCCGGATCCTGGGCGGCGATGCGGTCTGGGTTCACGATGGGCGGAGCGTGGATTTTGACGAATTGTGGATGGACCAGCGAGCCGACATGCTGAGGCTGCCCGGCATCGTCGCCTGCAGCGCCAACCACCAGACGCTCGAGACCCTGGTCGAACTGGCTCGGGACTGGAGCCGCGAGCGATACGCCGACTGAGGCCCACTTGGGGGGACAGGTGAGTTGTGATGTCCGAGCAATTCGACATCCGAGGCGGTGACGAACAGGCCGTGGCCAAGGCCGTCACCCGTGCGGCCGAGGCGATCGCGAGCGGACAGCTCGTCGCGGTGCCCGACGAAGCCGGCTATCAACTGGTCGCTTCGATCTGTGACCCCGAGGCCACCGAGCGGCTGCTGCAAGCCCCGCTGAGACGCGAGCCGGTCGTCCTGGGTAACGATGCCGACAGCCTGCTGCAATGGGTCTCAGACCCAGCGGGGCCCGGAGAACTGACGCTGAGACTGGCGCGTCGCTGCTGGCCGGCTCCGGTCGTCCTGGAACTCAACCCGCAAGAGACCGCTCCTGGTGGCTGGAGTCCCGCGTTCTGGGAAGGGGTGGGTGAGCGGCAGCGACTGGGAGTCCGGGTCCCGGCCCACGAGGTACCACGAGGCCTGCTCGACCTCGCCGACTCACCCCTACTGGCTCGACCGTTGCCGGTGACCGATGCCGGCGAAGTCGTCGACCAGTCCATCGAATCCGCCTCGGTCATCCTCCAGGCCGGACCCTCGCGTTATGCCGATGGCGACACCACGATCCGCGTCGATGGTCAGGACTGGGAGGTCACTCACGAGGGTGCGGTGGGGGCGGCGACGGTGGCTCGGATGGCCTGCCGCGTCGTGGTGTTCGTCTGTACCGGAAACACCTGCCGGTCTCCGATGGCTGAGGCCTTGTTTCGCAAATTGGCGGCTCAACGGTTACAATGCCCGGACGAGGAACTGGTGGATCGAGGTCTGTTGGTGGGTTCGGCCGGAGTCGGTACCTACGGTGGGAGTTCGATCAGCCCGGAAGCGGCCGAGAGTCTCAGGGAAAGGGGTATCGAATCCGCTTCGCACGTCAGCCAGCCACTGACCGCAGAGTTGGCGGTCCAGGCGGATTACCTGGTGACGATGACGCGAGGACACCGCGATTCGATCCTCAATACCTGGCCCGACGCCGAGCCACGGGTCCGGCTGCTCGACCCCAACGGAACTGATATCGACGACCCGATCGGAGGGTCGCCGGACATCTACGCCGCCTGTTGCCGGACCATCGAGACTCACCTCGGAACTCTGATTGACGAGTTGTTTGCTCCACAGAGCTGAACCGCCACCACGACCCTGTCCTTGTCTTGAACCACCCCGCTTGACACAACGACCATGAAGATCGCCGTTGCCAGCGACCACCGAGGCTTCACCGTCAAGGGGATGGTGCTTGCGCTGCTGAGTGAACTCGGTCACGACGGCCTTGACCACGGCCCCAATTCCAACGAAAGCGTCGACTACCCCGACTTCGCAGCCGAAGTCGCGGGGGCCGTTGCCGAGGGCACTGCCGAGCGAGGGATCCTGATCTGTGGGACCGGGATGGGGATGTGCATTGTCGCCAACAAGTTCGCCGGAGTCCGTGCGGCCAACTGCCACGATGACCTGACGGCCGAAATGAGCCGACGGCACAACGACTCAAATGTCCTGTGCCTCTCGGCCGACCTGCTCGGAGATCGACTGGTCAACCGCATGATCGAAATCTGGCTCGAGACGGAATTCGAGGGAGGACGACACGCTCGGCGGGTCGACAAGATCGCCGAACACGAGCCTCAACAGCAGTCGGCACCGGTCTCGGAGTAACCGCCGTCGGTACCAGGCCCACAGGCCCCCCTCATTCGCCTGGCAGGATTCTCCATTTCAATCGAAACGACTGTGATTGGTCGCAGACAGGGACGCACACGCGGGCGAAACGGAGTTTGACAACGTATGGACCGTGCCAACTTGAAGTTCACGCGGAGCCACGAGTGGCTTCGGCTCGACGGATTCACCGCGACGGTGGGCATCACCGATTTTGCCGTCGAGGCCCTGACCGACCTGGTGTTTGTCGAGCTGCCCGAGCTGGGGGCGGTGCTGGCCGCCGGTGAGATCTTCGGCGAGGTCGAGAGTGTCAAGGCGGTCAGTGATCTCTATGCACCGGTCTCCGGCGAGGTGATCGAGATCAACACCTCGTTGCCCGACGATCTCGACGCGCTGAGTGAGGATCCCTTCGGCCGCGGCTGGATGATCAAGCTGGCCATCACCGACACCTCGGCCGCCGACCACCTGCTCGACGAGGCCGGCTACCAGCATCACTGCCAGTCAGCCGGTCACTGACCTCCAACTCGGCCATCGCCGCTTCCACTTCGAGACTCCTCGTGGCCTACCTCTTCAACACGCCCGAAGACATCCGCTCGATGCTCGAGACGATCGGGGTGGAATCCGTCGACGAGTTCTTCGCCCAGATCCCTGAAAACCTGCAGCTGGACCGTCCACTCGATATCCCGCACGGGCTGTCCGAACCGGAACTCGAGACCCATCTCCGCGAATTGGCCGCCGCCAGCCAGGGCACGTCCTCGAGGGTCTGCCTGATGGGAGGCGGAGTCTACGACCACTTCATTCCGGCGGCGGTCGACGAGATCGCATCCCGTGGCGAATTCTACACCGCCTACACGCCCTACCAGGCCGAGGCCAGCCAGGGCAGCCTGCAGGCGTTCTTCGAATTCCAGTCACTGATCTGCCAGCTGACCGGAATGGATGTCTCCAATGCCAGCCTCTACGAGGGCGGAACCGCCGTCAGCGAAGCGGTGTTCATGGCCATGCGAGTCACCAGGCGGCACGGTCGAGTCGTGG
>CAUZJR010000142.1:0-11476 GCA_963580005.1 Planctomycetota bacterium | reverse complement strand
GCCCCCAATGCCCTCGGAGTCGGGAAACATCTCAGCCCAATCGGCGTGCAGGCGTGCGATGTCGATCGGGTTGCGACCGATCAGGGCGGTGGCCACCCGCTGTTGCCAGTCGTCGGGTTCGGGCACTTCGTCGGGTTCGATGTCGGAGATTTCGCCCCAGCCGACGTGGCCGCTGTCGGTAGTGGCCTTGAGGAACAGAAACGGAGAGGCCTCGACGACTTTGCGTGCCCCGCCGCCTTCCTGTGCGATTTGAGTCGCATAGCGACGCCGTACGTCAAACGGGACCAGCTCGACTTCGGTGATTCTCATTGTGTGCGGCCGTCTTTCCTGGTTGGCATCGGGGCCCGGGTCCGTTTCCGCCAGTCGAGCATCAGACGATGGAGCCGGTCGGCGACTTTCGGTTCTGTTCCGATCAGGTTGCGTGTTTCACCGATGTCGCGGCCGGTGTGATACAGCTCCTTTCGCCCGTCCTCGAAGAACTCGAGCAGCTTCCAGTCTCCCAGTCTCACGGCGGCGGCCGGAGTGGTCCGCCAGGCGCCCTGGCGTCCGTAGGCCTGCAGGTAGCCGGGGAAGTGCCAGAACAGAGGCCGCTGGGGCAGGCTCTGGCCTCGAAGCAGACCGGTGATGCTGACTCCGTCGCCGGTCTGTTTTTTCGGCAGCGGTGCTGCGGCGATCTCGGCCAACGTGGGATAGAAGTCGACGGTGATCACCGGTGTCGCACAGGTTGAGCCGGGCTTGGTGCGGCCGGGCCAGCGGACAATCATCGGCACTCGGATCCCTCCCTCGTAGAGCATCCCCTTGCCCCCTTTCAGGGGTGCGTTGTCGGTGATGCCGTTGGGGAGTTGGCTGTCGGCGGAGGTGTAGCCACCCAGCCCGCCGTTGTCGGAGGTGAAGATGACCAGGGTCTTGTCGGCGATCTTCATGTCATCCAGCGCGGCGAGCACTCGCCCGACGCCCGAGTCCATGGTCTCGACCATCGCCGCGTACTTTGCATTCCTGTGGCCTCCGACCTTCGCCCTCTTGCCGTATTTGGCGGCGAGCGCGGGCTTGGCCTGGATTGGCGTGTGCACGGCATAGAACGGCAGGTAGATGAACAGGGGCGTGTCGGCTGACTTGCGGACGTGGTTGCGGATCACGCCGGCGGCCTCGGTGCTGAGCCGGTCGGTGAGGTGTTCGCCGGCGGGTCCGTCCTCGAGTTGCGGATTGCGGTAGGGCGAGAAGTAGCCGCCGCGAGGGGAACCGGTGCGGTTGCCGCCGAAGTTGATGTCAAAGCCCTGCTGGCGTGGTCCGCCTGTCGGCGGGGGACCCAGGTGCCACTTGCCGAAGTGGGCGGTCGTGTAGCCGGCCGCCTTGAGTGTCTCGGCCAGGGTCACGATCTCCGGGTCGAGCACGGTCGTGTTCTTGGCGGGGACCAGTTTTCGGAGCCGAGCCGGTCCGCGGGCTCCGCTGCCGACGGTGTAGATGCCGTGGCGTGGCGAGTACTGGCCACTCATCAGGCAGGCCCGGGTCGGGGCGCAGTTGGGGCCACAGGTGTAGGTGGCCGTGAACTTCATGCCCGAGCGGGCGAGGCGGTCGAGGTGAGGCGTGCGGTAGTAGCCGCTGCCGAAGCAGGCCAGGTCGCTGAAGCCCAGGTCATCGGCAACGATCAGCACGATGTGGGGCGGGGCCGAGTGGGCCTGAGCGGCCAGGCCGGTGGCCAGGAGCAGGAGTGGCAGCAGGCGTGGCAGCAGGCGTGAGTACATTGCGTGGATTCCCTACCGCGGCCTATTTGTCGATCATCAGCAGGTCAATCCCCTGGCGGTCTTTCCGGATCCGCAGTCGCAGCCCCCAGATTGCCGTTTTCTGCTGTTTGCTTCGAGGATCGTAGTAGACGACATAGATCGATCCGTCGGACAACTCGGTGCCGATCGCGTAGACGTAGACCGACCCATCCAGCCGAAAGCCCCGATCGCGGGCCGGTGCGGTCCAGGTGTGACCGTGGTCGTGGCTGAAGATGACCTGCAGTCCTCCGGTGCCCCCGTAGCCAAACAGGCAGACGATGGTGCCGTCGGCGAGTGTCAACAGGCAGGGTGCGACCATCTTGATCCCGGTTGCGATCGGTTGGCTCCAGCTGCGGCCGTCGTCCTGCGAGAAGGCGAGTTCTCCGTTGGGTCGGGCGACCATCACGACCTGTCCGTTGGCCGCTCGCGTGATGGCGGGTTCGTCGAGTGCTCCGGTGGTGCCCTTGAGCCGAGAGACAAACTGCCAGCTCTTGCCCGAATCGTCGCTGCGGTACATGCCCAGCTGTTCGGGTCCGGTCCAGGTGTCCTTGCCGTAGGTGCTCAACAGCACGCCCCCATCGGGCAGCAGCACCGGTTTGCCGCACATCCGGTCGTAGTAGCCAAATGGCGAGGGCATGTAGGCGGGTTTCGACCAGCTGCGGCCCTGGTTGGTCGAGCGGATCGAGGCGACTCGGCTGTTCTTGTTCCGTCCCCTGGGGGGCTTGTCGTAGCCGTACCAGTTGTCGATGACGAAGAAGACGCAGACCAGCGTGCCGTCGTCGAGTTCGACGATCACCGGGTGCCGGTCGTCGCCGGGAGTGTCGACCAGCGTGAGGGGTCGCGACCAGCTGCGGCCATTGTCCTTCGAGCGGCACCAGAGTCCGCGGCCGCCGGTGGGCGCGTCGATCTTGGCGGGAAATCCTGCTTTGGTGTATTGCTCGAGCAGCGGGGGCTTGAGATCGATGGGTGTGGGGAAGGATACGTGCCAGTAGCCTGCCGAGAACGAGCAGAGCAGGTCACCGTTTTTCAGTTGGATGACCGATTCCCATCCGACGAACCCGGTGCAGCCCTGGTAGGCGGGGTGCGGATTGACATCGGGGCCGGTGATCATCTGCCGCAGCTTGCGGTAGTCGCCACTCGAGCGGTTCTTGACGACCTGGACCTCGAACCTGGGTGCGGCATGGCAGCTCAGCGTGGCCAGCACAACGGCGGCGAGCAGACGAATGGGGTCAAGCATGATCCGGGGCGGTTCCTGGGCCACAGCGGCAGGCTAGGAGGATGGCCGGTTCGGAGAATTCGAATCCGGTGGCGGCAGGTCGGCTGCGATGAACGCCTTGAGCACAAAGCCGCTGATGATGCTCAGGGCGATGAGTCCCAGGAAGGGGAGTGGGGCGATCGACGTCTCGAAGCCATGCGTCAGGTTGACACCGAAGATGGCCGAGAGCGTGGCCATGGGGAAGAAGAAGGCGACGAGCAGGTTGAGTCGGTGTGAGGAGCGGGCCATCTGGTAGCCGGAGGTGGCCTGGGCTTCGGCCTGCAGCGCGGTCGTGAAGCCGAGCGTATTCTGAGCATCCTGGTAGGCGAGTTCGGCCATCCGTTCGATTTGATTCGACCGATCGCGATAGACGATGATCTCGTCGATTTCGGAGAGCATTTCGCGAGCGTGCTGCAGGGCGGAGTGCAGGTTGCGGGTGGCCCGGACCAGCGGGGCCAGCGCGGTGATGTCGGCGTGGAGTTCGACGGCGTTTTCTGCCGCCGGGTCTCGCTCGTCGAGTTCCGCAACGATGGTCTCGTACTCGGCGAGGTGGGCGTCGAGTGATCGGCATGGTTTGCCGGTGGAATGCGCAGACCAGCCTCCGCCGGGATCCCTCCAGAAAAATCTCCCGCCACGTGTAGCATGGTCATCGGCGGGAGGTGCGTGCAGCACCAGCAGCAGGTGTCCCTCGTGGACCATGGCCCGCTGGCGTCCGGAGGTGACTCCCAGCCGGTCCCGAAAGATCTGCGGGATGTCCCAGGCGGCGGGCATCAGCGAGGGTCCGGTGGACATGCGGGAGTCTCGAGCAGGGCGGGGGCTGTTCCCGGGGCTTGGTCAGGGCCGTTGGTCAGGGCCGTTGGTCAGGGCCGTTGAGCGACATGCTCGCGGACGTGGGTGGCCACGTCGTTGAAGCACTGAATCATCAGGGTCACGTCGACGCCGTAGCAGATCCAGTCGAGGCCGTAGTCGGCCCACTGGGCGACCGATTCGGGGTTCGAGCCGATCGAAACACCGGTGGCGACCCCGGCGGCCTTGGCCGCCTCGACCACCCGCTTGACCGCTTCCTCGACCGCCGGGTGACCCGGCTGTCCGCGGTGGCCCAGCGAGGCCGAGAGGTCCATCGGGCCAAAGGCCAGGCTGGTCAGGCCCTCGACCGCCACGATCTCCTCGATGTTCTCCACCGCCTCGGCCTGTTCGATCTGCACCACCACGATGATGTTCTCATCGGCCTCGTCGCAGAACTCGACCGCGTCCCTGCGTCCGTAGTCCAGCGGTCGCAGCGGTCCGAAACCTCGCACGCCTGCCGGCGGGTAGCGGCAGGCCGAGACCGCTTTGCGGACGTCGTCGGCGGTCTGGATCATCGGGAAGATGATGCCGTCGGCTCCCAGGTCGAGCACCGGCTTGACCAGCACCGGGTCGTTCCACGGAACCCGGACCAGCGCCGCGGTCTCGGTGCCCTTGAGCGCCATCATCATCGTCTTGATGCTGTCCAGCGAGATCGAAGCGTGCTCGGTATCGATCCACAGGATGTCGGCGTCCGGACCCAGAGCCTCGGCGGCCTGGGCGTCGGAGAGGCTGATACAGGTGCCCAGGCACAATTGGCCACTGCGAATCTTCTCAACAAAACGATGCATCGTCGGCGGGGCTCCTGGAAACAGGTCGCGAAACCGACAGCATACTCAACCCGCACCGCACGTGTCAGTCAGTCGCCTCGGTGGGAGCCAGCGAGTAGGATGCCGTTGCCGATGATGGCGAAGAGTTTTGTTCCAGGAGCACACCCTCTCATGCGGTCGATCGTCCGCTTCTCGTTCCAGGCCCTCTCGCTTGCTTTGCTCCTCTCGCCGCTGTCACTGGCCGCCGGGCCTGTTGCTGGGCCTGTTGCTGGGCCTGTCACCGGAGAGGTCGGTCCCAACGACTGGCCCTGGTGGCGAGGTCCGGCTCGTGACGGGGTCGCGGTGGGAGCGGGGGCTGCTGTGAAGTGGTCGGCCACCAGCAACATTGCCTGGAAGTCCGAGGTGCCCGGTCGTGGCCATTCCTCGCCAACGGTCATCGGCTCACTGGTTGTCATGCAGACGTCCAACGAGACGGCCAAGACCCAATCGGTCGTGGCGTTTGACCGCAAGACTGGCAAGCGGCGGTGGCAGACCACGATCAACAGCGGCGGCTTCCCGGCTCGCATCCACCGCAAGAACACTCACGCCTCACCCACCGTTGCCGCCGACGGCACCCGGCTGTTCGCCGTGGCCTACCACCACCAGGCGATCCATGTCACGGCGCTGGACATGGCCGGCAAGAAGTTGTGGCAGAAGCAGATCGGTCCCTTCCGGCCCGACGAGTACAAGAACGGATATGCCGCTTCACCGATCGTGCATGGCAAGCACCTGATCGTGTTGGCCGAGTGCGACGACAGCAGCTACATGGTGTCGCTTGAGCGTAGCAGCGGAGAGCTGACCTGGCGGGTCACACGACCGGCCCGCATCAGCTATTCGTCTCCGATTCTCGCCCGGGTCGCCGGCCGCAACCAGGTCCTGATTTCCGGCTGCGACCGCGTCGCCGGTTTCGACCCCGACACGGGGAAGGGCTTGTGGGAGGTCCCGGCCACCACGATGGCCACCAGCGGGACGATGGTCTGGTACAAGGACCTGGTGTTTGCCAGCGGCGGGTTCCCCAAGGCCGAGACGGTCTGCATCAAGGCCGACGGGTCGGGGAAGGTTGTCTGGAGGAACACTCAGAAGTGCTATGAGCAATCGATGATTGTGCACGGTGGCTACGTTTACGCGATGACCGATCCGGGTATCGTCTTCTGCTGGAAGGCGACCGATGGCAAGGTGATGTGGCGAGAACGCCTGGCCGGCCCCGTCAGTGCCTCGCCGGTCATCGCCGGTGGGAACATCTACATGACCAACGAGCGGGGCACGACGTTCGTGTTCAAGGCCTCGCCGACGAAGTACATCGAGCTGGGCCGCAACACGCTGGGCAACGAGGTGTTTGCCACGCCGTCGATCTGTGGCGGTCGCGTCTACGCCCGGGTCGGCCATCTGAAGGCGGGCAGTCGTCGCGAGATGCTCTATTGCATCTCCGATACGTCATCCGCGTCGCGACCCTAGTCCCTGGCGGCGGGCGGCTGCAGCAACGGCACCGACAGGAAGACGCCGAACTCGCCGACAAAATCGACCGCGATGCAGGCGTGGACCCGTCCCTGCTTGTCATCAAACACGACCCGCTCACCCAGCGGATACAGAGGTTGATGCCAGGTGCCCGGCAGCAGGTTGATCCCGTGCCGCCCGTCGCAGTAGAAGGCCCGGAAGTCTCCGGGGGTCACGTCGTCACCGGCGGCAGCCAGCAGGGCGACGAAGGGGTCCTGGTTGCGGGGCGAGAAGACCTGGCCGCCGTCGGGGTGGTAATTCGCCTCGCTGACCAGCACCCGTGACGGGTCGCGGGGAGTGACCTCCTCGGAGGCCGTCCCGGGGTCATCGAACCAGCCGGTGACGTAGTAGCCGCCGACGGCATGATTGCGGCCCAGCACCAGTTGGCCGCTGCGGTAGACTTCGAACTCACCACAGGTCACCCCGCCCTCGTTCCCGGTCCCGTCCACCACCGGTCGCCAGCCCGGTTGAGGCCAGGTCTCGATCCGTACCTCCGCCTCCTCGAACGAGTCCTCGAGCGTGGCCAGGCCCTCGAGATTCTCGGAGGTGGCGTGGACCAGCGGCACGTCGAACACCGAAACGCCCGGCTCGTTGATCGAGCGGATGCGATCGACCGGTGATGTCAGCGAGGGTGTCGGTGAGTCCATGAGTCGGCTTTTGGGTTTTCCGATTTGTGGGTTTCTCGGCAAGAGAGTCACTCGAGCAGCGAGTCGATCTCTTGCGCGAGTTGTTCGAAGGCGGTCCAGTTGAGCTTGACCATCGCATCCTCTTGGGCCGGCGTGGCTGCGGGGACCGCTGCGCCGAAGATCTTCGCCATCCGCTGATCGTCCTTCCGCTTCGAGTTCTCGACTTGCTCGGCCATGGTCCGGGCGGCGGTCTTGAGTTCTTCGAGCATCGCGGGAATGTCGGTGCGGCCGCCCAGGAGTTGGCGGGCGAATGTCCAGTCGGGGTCGTCGGGATCCGGCTGCAGGCAGTCGGCCGCTTGCGGGGCGTGGGCCGTGACGGCGGCCGTTTCGAGTCGCTGTTTGACACTGTGCAGGGCGTAGCGGTTGACGTGGAAGCGATAGGTTTCGATCGCATCTTCGAGCCCGGCGCGGGTCAGAAAGTTCTTACCCAATCCGGCGATGTCAGCCTCGGTGTAAAGCGGTTGAGTCTCAGCCGCCTCGAGCCGCCTTAATGCCTCCTGCATCAGCTGGATCGTGTGAAGTGACAACGCATCCAGGGCCAGCACATCGTGGCGGGCACGGTCTCGTTGCCGGTGCTTTTCGTCATTGCGACGGACCTGGTACAGGCTGTGACGCAGGACCCAGGCGGGAGTCAACTGGTTGAGTCCAGTCGGGAGTTCCGCGGCGGCATCGACACGGTCGGTCGGGACGTTGATCAGCGAAAAGGGGAATTCGAGGCATTGCGGGAGCGTGGTGACTCCGGCGGCAATCACTGTGTGGGGTGCCGAAGTGAAGTCGGCGGGGAACTTGAGCAGGCACCCCAGTCCGAAGAACAGGCCCTCGCCACAGCGGATCCCCTGGTCGGCGGCGCGGCCGGTATGATTCGAGCCGACCTGGGCACCCGAGCCGATATTGCCTCGCCCAGCGGGCCACGTGGCGGCGATCAGCAGCGACTGGTGGTGAGCGGCCACGAAGGGGCCCAACAGCGACGCGGTGACTTCGGCCTGGCCGATGTGTGAGTTGGCTCCGAGGTACGATTCGCGGATCAGCGAGTTGTGTTCAACCGTGGCGTGTTCGCCGATCACCGAGTCTCGCACCACGGACTGGGTGCTGACAGTGCCGCCCCACTGGACGATCGATCCGTACAGGCAGGCACCGTCGCTGATCGACGTCGGTTGTTCTTCGTCGGAGATCACGCAGCTGTTGTCGATGATCTGGGCTCCCCTGACCTCCGCGGCGCGGCCGATGTAGGATCCGACGACCCGACCCGAGTCCTGGATCACCGCGGCCTCGTCGACGATCGTCCAGTGGCCGGTCGCTTCGATGACGTACTGTTCCAGCAGGCTCTCGTAGTCGACCCGAAAATCCTCATCGTCGAAGCACTCGATCAACTCGGCCAGCATCGTCGCATTCAACTCGGCAAACGTCCCCATGCGGACCGCGCAGGCTTCGATCCCCGGCGGCAACGCCAGGTCGCAGCCGTAGAACGTCTCTTCACCGCCGGTCACACTGTCGGTGCCGATGATGCTGGCATGCGATGCGACCAGGGTGCCGGAGATCAGGCCGACGCGGTGGATCAGTGCTTCGTCTCCGATCTCACAATCCTTGAGTGTCGAGTCGAACACTCCGGTTGGCAGAGCCACCTGGGCCTCGAATTCCGCCGGTGTCCCGGTGAAGTGACCCAGGACCACCTTGCCCAGGAAGTGGTTGCCCCAGACATGGTCCGTGGCAAAGTCGCTTCCGACCTCGATCGTCGACCAGTCCGCTGCCCGGTTCCCTTGCGAAACGAGCTGATCGATCTCGTCGCCGGAGAGAGCCCGGGTGGCGACGCCCAGTACCAGGCTGACCTCGTCCTCGACCCATTCGCGGACCGTGGCCAGCGTGTTGAGCAACTCGGATTGCTCCATCGCCTCTCGAATCGACTCGAGCAGGCGATGCGAGTTGTTAGCGGGCATGATCCACGCGGAGTTCGGGAGGTCCGACGGCGCACCGGTTTTCTCTTCATCAGGTTATAATCACCGGCCAAGTTGCTTTGACAGAGAAGCACTGAAAAACCCAGAGAAAGACCGGGGAACACGATGCAGGAGGGGCGGACAACCCGATCGAGGTGGCTGCTGATGCTGGGCCTGGTTCTGCTGCGGACCGGCCCGAGTGCCGCCGGCGAGGAGCCGTTGCCCGCAGTCGACGATGAGTACCAGCCGGGATTGGTGGGCACCTACACCTCGGGCGGTCACACGATCGAGCGGATCGATCCGGGCATCGCCTTTGACTGGCGAGACTCCTCGCCCGACACACGGCTGCCCGAGGGTCGATTTCGGGCCCTCTGGCGGGGCAACCTGCTGGTCCGGCAGCCGGGTCGATATCGCTGGCACGCGTTTGTCAGCGGGACGATCCGAGTGCGACTGGGAGGCCGCGAGGTCCTGGAGGCTCAGTCGGCCGTTCCGGGCTGGAAATCCGGCGGTGAAGTCGAGCTGGCGTTTGGTGAGCAGTCGTTGGAGATCGACTACTCGCGGAGTGGCAAGACGGGACGCGTGCAGGTGTTCTGGTCATCGGAGCACTTTCCGCTGGAGCCCCTGCCGGCTCATCTGCTGTTCCTTCCCAAGCCGCGGGGCGATCTGCTGGGTGTCGAAGTGGGCCGACGGCTGGCTCGGACGCATCGCTGCAATCGCTGCCACCTGCGGACTCACGACCCGGCAGCACCCCAGGCTCCCGACCTCTCGACCGCAACCGTCGGCACCTCGCTCGGCTCACTGGTCGAACAGATCATCGATCCTCGCAAGGCCAACGCCTCGCACCGCATGCCGCACATGGGGGTGAATCCCGAGCAGGCCCGGTCGATTGTCGGCTGGCTGGTCGCGGCAGCTCGCAAGGTCCAGTTGCTCGAGCCTCCCAAACCGAAGATCCCCGATCCCGAAAAGTTCCGGCAGGCCGGCCACCAGTTGCTGATATCAACAGGGTGCCTGGCGTGTCACAAGGTCAACTCGCTGGGTGGGACGTCGATCGAGAGCGGTCCGGAATTGACCGATGTCGGCCGCCGACGATCGACCCGCTGGCTCTGGACCTGGTTGAAGGACCCGTCGCGACTGAACCGCGATCACCAGATGCCGCTGTTTCGGCTCAGCGATATCGAGCGTCTGCAGCTGGTCGCGGCCTTGTCGGCCCTGGGAGGACCGTGGAAGGCTGAACCGGTTGCGGTGACTGCAGATCAGATCGTGCGAGGCCGCAAGCTGGTGCAGGAGGCCGGGTGTGCCAGCTGCCATCGATTGCCAGGTCCAGCGGCGAAGCCGGGTCAGGACAAGACGGCACAGCGTAGGCCGGGCGACCTGTCGCGGGCGGTGACCGACTGGGAGTCGAGCTGCCTGGGCGAGGCTCCGGATCGGGGCAGGCGACGTCCTGCATTCGGCAAGTTGTTGGCCAGGGGCCAGGCGGCCGCGATCCGGGCGTTTGTCGAATCGCGAGTCAAGCGGCCGCTGGCGGCGCTTTCGAGTTACGACCGCGGCCGGTTGGTTCTCGAACGACGTGGCTGCCTTGTGTGTCACGAACGGGGCACCAGCAAGGGATTGGCGGCGGTGGCCGGTGCGGTTGCGTTGTCATCCGAGCCGCTCACCGGTCAGAGCCCGGCGATGGTCCCGCCGTCCCTCTCGGCGGTCGGCGACAAGTTGCTCGATGCGGAACTGGACCGCTCGGTGGCCGGTGAGCAGAAGACGGTGCGGATGCCGTGGCTGCGGGTCCGCATGCCTCGCTTTGTGCACACACCCGATGACGTGAAGGCACTGACGCACCACCTGAAGGCGTCGGACCGCATCCCGGCCGACCCGCCCGCGACGCCGGCGGTGCCGCCACACAGCGGAAGTGACCAGGAACTGCTCGAGTCCCAGGACCTGATCGGTTTCAAGGGATTCAGCTGCATCGCCTGTCATAGCTTTGGCAGCTTTACCCCGAAGAACGTCGCCCTGGGAACACGCGGTTCGGATCTCAAGGGCCTGGCCGGCCACATACGCCGCGAGTATTTCCTGAGGTGGTGTCGCGAGCCGTTGAGGATCGTGCCGGGGATGGAAATGCCGTCGTACAAGAAACCGATCAAGGGCATCTTCGGCGGCGAGATCGAGCGTCAACTCGCGGCGATGTGGGACGCTCTGAACGACAAGCGGTTCCAGGCACCGGTGAATCCCAACGCGGTCGAGCAGTTCCTGGTGATCAATCGAGGCGAGTCACCTCGAGTGGTTCGCGACGTGTTCACGTTGCCCAAATCGGCAGGTGGCGGGACTGTGGCCCGGTCGCTGGCGATCGGGTTCTCGAATTCTCACAACCTGCTGCTGGATCTCGATCGAGCCAACCTGGCGATGTGGACGTTCGGCGACTTCGCCACGCAGCGGACGCAGGGCAAGAGCTGGTTCTGGGACATGGCGGGTCGGTTGGTTTTGACCGGAGGAGAGCGGCGAGGCGACGTGGTGCTGGTGATTGTCGATGGGACCGGGAAGCCGATCTCGGTGCACCGTCCGCTGAAAGACATGGTGACCGCGGCGCGGTTGATCGGGTACCAGCAGGATGAAGAAGGTGCGGTCGACGTTTTCTACGAACTGCAGTTTGCGGTCGGTAAGAAGAGATACACCGTCCGGGTCAGCGAACTGCTGCAGCCGACTCCAGCCC
>CAUZJR010000141.1:0-11487 GCA_963580005.1 Planctomycetota bacterium | reverse complement strand
TGCTCTCGGCAATCCGCCTGGCCGTGTAGTCGACGAAGTTCAGCGTGCTGGCGTTTCGAGGCAGGACGCGATCGAGGATCGGGAACAGTGCCGGGTCGGGCTGTCTGATCACCAGTTCGACCTTCGATCCGTCGGCTTTCTTGAGCAGCTTGCCATCGTCAAAGAGTCGGCAGAAGAAGGCCATGCCGACCAGGTTGCCCCTGATCGACATTTCACCGCGGTCTCCCGAGGCGATCAGCTTGCGATTGCGGGCCGCGGCGACCAGTTTCTCGAGCGAATGGTCACCCAGATCCTGTCTCGCGTCGAGCTGTTTCCAGGCGGTGGCGGCATGGGCACTCCACTCGGGGAACTCGGGCACCGAGACATACAGGGCATCGAGTCCGGGGTAGGTCTTCAGGAAGGCCCGGATGCGTGTGGAGATCAGCTCGGTCAGCACCTTGTCATCGGGTTTGATGGTGGGCCCGGGTCCGACGGTCAGGCTGCCCAGTTGGTGCACCTTGGCCGAGCCGGGCAGCACGGGTCCGAATTCCTTGGGGAATTCGAGGACCGAGGTCGAGAGTCCGACGGTCATGCCCAGCGAGTGTGAGACATCGATGACGCCGGTCATCAGTTTCCGGCCGGCGGCGATCTTCTGCTTGTAGGTGGTCTGCCCGACGAAGTCGGGGTTCTGGAAGATCTTGGCCCCTCGGAAGGCCACTCGACCCGGAGTGTCTCCATCGACCCTCAGTTCCTCGCCGAACCAGTGCATCGCCGTGGACCGTTTTACGCCTCGGAACTGGTAATCGACGAAGGGCTGCCAAGCGTAGACGGACATCAGGATGCGGTTGAACTTCATCTTGGCCAGTTGCCGTATAAAGGTCTTGTGATCGGCCAGCGGCCATGATTCGGGACCGATGGCAAAGTCGTTGATGGTCCGCCAGGTGCGGGTTCTCAGTTCGGGTTCATCACTGACATTGAAGGCGGGCAGTTTCAGAGTCCGTTGGGGTGGGAAGAAGTCGCGGCGGAAGGTATAGCGGGCTCCGAGTCGGTGACCAAGTTCGCAGACGGCCCAGAATGTGGCCGCCGGGCTACCGCCTCCGACCACCAGGATCTCGCGGCCGGCGGCGGTCTTGAGCGTCCGGATCACCAGTCCCTGGTCGGAGATCTTGGGCCAGAGCCCGCCGAAGCTCTTGGCGATGGCGGGGTTGGTGGTGGGGCTGCCGACGAGAACGGTGAGGTTGGTGGTGGCGGGGATCGTGTCGTGAGAGCGTTCGACGTCGACACCGAACATCAGATTCCATTGCCTGGCGAGTTCCCCGGCGGCGTCGTGTTCGAGGCGACCGGCTTTGCTGCCGGTGACGACGGCGATGGAATCGGCGGCCGGGAGGCTGGCGGTGGTGCCCAGCAGTAGTGCGAGGCAAAGAGCGAGCGAGTGGCGGATCATGATGCGATTCACTTCTTTGGGGCCGGCGTGTTGGCGAAGCAGTACAGGGTATTGACGGTGCGGACGTAGATCCGGTTCTCGGCGATCGCCGGCGTGGCCACGCAGCTTTCGCCGACGTCGTTTTTGGCCAGGTACTTCAGTTTCGGTCCCTGTTGCAGCACGACGATGAAGCCGTTTTCGCCGGTGACGTAGATCTTGCCGTCGCCGTAGACCGGTGAGGCGTAGTAGTGGCCGAGATTGCGGATGCGTCGGCGTGGCCATTGGGTGGTTCCGTCGGCGGCGGAGAAGGCGGCCGAGATGCCACCTTCCTTGACCACGAACAGTTGGTTGTTGACGACCAGTGGCGAGGCGATGTTGGAGGGGGCCTTGGAGTCGAGGTTCCAGACGAGGTGCGTCTTGGTCACGTCGCCGCGTCCTCCGCCTCGGACCATCTGGATGATGTTGCCGCCTCCGACCCGGTTGGTCTTGGCCTGGAAGGCGTCGTTGATCTCGTCATCGACCAGGAACCCGTCCTTGTTGGCATCGCCCTTGTCGAACTTCTTCCAGAACACTTTGCCCAGTTCGGTCTTGTCGAGTTTCTTGTCCTGGTTGGTGTCTCGCCATTGCAGCAGGGCGAACTTGAGCGTGCGGGCGGTGTCGCCGTAGCTCTGGACCGAGACGTAGATCTTGTCGCCGACGACAGCCGGCGTGGTCATGATGGTTCTCAGCAGCGAATGGCAACTCCAGCGGACCTTGCCGGTCTGTGGGTCGTAGCCCTTCAGCTTGCCGCTGCCGGCCATCACGATGTCGGTCTGTTTGCCGGAAGTGACGACGACCGGGACGGAGTAGCCGCCGAGCATCTCGGGTCGGCTGGTCAGCCATTTCTGCTTGCCGCTGTACTTGTCCAGTGCGACGAGGTAGCTGTTGAGGTCGTCATCGAGGCAGAAGATCAGCTTGTCTTCGTGCAGGATCGGCGAATTGGCCGCTCCCCAGCCGAGCAGGTAAAACGGCATCGGTGTCTTGTGGGTCCAGAGGTGCTTGCCGCTGCTGGCGTCCAGGCAGATCAGGCCGATGGTGCTGAAGTGCACGTAGATTCGCTCGCCGTCGGAGCAGGGTGTGCACGAGGCGTGCTGGTTGGGCCAGGTGATCTCGGGCAACTTGCCGGCCGGGAAAGATGTCTTCCAGAGTTCCTTGCCGGAAATGGCGTCAAACCCAAAGACGGTAAACTGCTCGGCACCCTTCTTGCCGGTGACTGCCGTTTCGATGCAGCGGCCACCGGAGATGATCGGGCAGGCGACTCCGGTGCCCAGCGTCTTCTTCCAGGCGACGTTTTCGGTGGTCGAGAAGTGGACCGGCAGGTTCTTGCTGTCGGGTGAGACCCCCGTGGCGTTGGGGCCGCGGAACTGGTCCCAGTCTCCAGCGTCGACCGGATGCGACAGCATTGTCCAGGCCATGACACAAAGGAGCAGCGGCAGAAAGGAACGGTGCATGTGTCGGATCCCTGTGAAATGCTGGCCGGACGGCTGTGGTCGGCTGGGTCGGTCTGAAATGACCATACCGCGGCCCGACGCTCGACTTCAACCGGACGGGCCTGAGTCGTGGTGTTCGATTCGCGAGAGTTTTTTGCATTTCGGCCGTGACATTCTGATTCCGGCGATCATATAATCACAACTTCATGTGAACGAGTGATTTCATGAGGACTCCGTTTCTGGAGCGGAATCGGCCATCGACGGCTGAGGCAGGCTCTGAGAGACGAACCGGACACGTTGACACAACTCCCCGTTTTCCCAAGACCGTGAGGACTCCAAGATGACACGTAGACTCCTGATTGCTGCGTCGCTGTGCGTGGCCGTGCTGATGACCTACCAGGTCAACGCAGCCGAGAAGAAGAAGTCGCCCCTGAAGGGCGTCAACTGCTTCCTGAAGAAGACCAAGGATGGAAAGCCGATCCCCGTGAAGGCCGCCCTTTCGGTCGCCTACAAGGGCGCGAAGGTTTACTTCTGCTGCGGCGGTTGCAAGGGCAAGTTCGCCAAGGACGCGAAGTGTCGTGCCGCCAACGCCCACAACGCCAACCACCAGTTGGCTGCCACGGGCCAGGCCAAGCTCGCCAAGTGCGTGTTCACGGGCAAGGCTCTGAACACCGCGACCAAGATTAAGGTCAACGGCGTCACAATCTGCTTCTGCTGCAACATGTGCAAGGGCAAGGTTCTGAAGGCCAAGAACAAAGTCGCTCTCGCATTCAGCGACAAGGCCTTCGCCAAGGGCTATGTCGTAGCCAAGAAGAAGTAGAGTCAGTCGCCTGAGCGACAGCGTAAAGTGAGCGGGGCACTCCTCCATGCGAGGAGTGCCCCGTTTCTTTTTTGTGACAGGCGACGGGTTGAGTCCGGCGTTTGGGTGCGAGAGAATGAGCGCGAGCAATCCAGGTTCCGCCACGTGTGCGGTCGAATCATAGAGCGGGGAGCCGGGTGATGAGACGTATCCTGACAGGTTGGATGGGCTTGGTTCTGGTCTTGGTGTTGGGCCTGGTTCTGGCTCCGGGCCTGGCACTCCCAATGCCTGCGGCCGAGCCCGGTGGTTCGTTGCTCGAGCTGTTGCCCGACGGCGCGGTGGCGGCTGCTGAGGTCAACGGGCTGGGTGCCCGGGTCAAGCAATTGAGGCTCTCGGGGTTTCCCATCTGGCTGGTCGATCAGCAGCGTGACTCGGAACAGGCTCGCCAGGCCGCGGAGGTTTCACGAGGCCTTTCGGCCGCATTGGGTGACCCGGCCTGGGAGAAGCTGGAGACTCTGCTGGGAGACCGTTTTGTCGCCGCCGCGTATTCTCCCAGCCAGCAGAAGCCAGGGATGCCTCGAGTGGCGGTCATCGCCGAGGTTCGCAACAAGGAGGCATTGCGGGAGCTGCTGTTACGGGCCAGCGCGTTGCTGATCGCTGCAGAGGATCTCACGAAGTCCAGGAAGCAGGCCGGAGGTTTCAACCGCATCTGGCTCAAGAACGGCTTCCGCCTGGCTTTTGGGGCCCAGCACATTGTCGCGGCGACCGACACCAGTTTGTTCGACGACGTCCTGGTCCGTGCCACCGCCAAGTCCCCACCGGGCGGTTCACTGGCCGACGGCAAGCTGCTTGTCGAAGCCCAACGGACCTGCGGAGCCGGTCGTCCGCTGATGGGGCTGTACGCGTTCCCGAAGCAGGCCGCCGCCGCCTACCAGCAACCTCTGCAGTTCCCCACCCAATCCGACAACGCCCTGGCGTCGCTGCTCTTCGGCGACCTGCTGTTGGCGGCGTCCTCGAGTGCATTTGCCGCGGTCACGGTTCGGGCTGATGATCGAGGAGTGGACGTGTCGTTGTGGCAGCGGCGAGCAGCGCCACCCTCGGCCTCCGCCGCGGCTGCGTTTCCGGCAACGGTTCGCGTGACCTCGCCTCTGCAGCCTGCTCGTGGCACGCTGTTTTCGTTTTCGATGCATCGTGACTGGTCGGCCTGGTACCGCCAGCGTGAGACGGTGATGCAGGCCTCGGTGCTGCCGGAATTCGATAAGTTCGAGGCGAGCATCGGGAACCTGGTGCCCGGTCGAGACTTCGCCAAGGACATACTCCCGCTGTTTGGCCCTGAGTTGAGCCTGGTCGTGATGACGCCGCCTGCTGCGTCAAAGACCGACAGCGGCAGCGGACTGGCTCTGCCGGGCATGGGCGTGGTGGTCGAATTGGCAGAGCCTCAGAAGGCCGACGACATGATGCGGCTGTTGTTCCAGACGATCGTGGCGATCCTGAACTTCCAGGCCGGCGAACAGGGCACTCAGCCCTGGGTGCTCTCACACGAGACCTACCGCAAGATCGAGATGACCTATGGCCGGCCGCTGTCATCTGAGGCCAACTCGGGCAACGCGGTGCTGGCGGCATTGCGGCCGGCGGCGGCACGAATCGGCAGCCGCTTTGTGTTCTGTTCGTCACGAGACGCCTGCCGTCGCCTGATCGATCAGCATCTCGATGCCGCCGGCAAGTCGCGGGCGGTGGCCTCGGGTACCCGCACCGTGCTGTCGGTGCCCGCGGCGGTTGAGGCACTGCAGCGGAACCGCGATCCGGTGATCGCCGCAGCGGTCCGCGACGGACGATCGTTGCCCGAAGCCCAGGCCTACCTAGCCGAGCTTGTCGAGTGGCTGGCCGGGATCCAGTCGATGTCGATCACATCGGGGTTCCAGGCGGACGTCGCCCGCGTGAGCTGGTCGTGGAGGTGGAAGTGATGGGCTCGTTGTCGAGATGGAGTCGGCCCGAGGCGTTTGATGTTGCGGCGGCCGGGCACCTGTTGGGCCGAGCCGGTTACGGCGTCGGTCTCGATCGTCTCAAGCAGGCGGTCGGCGAGGGGTTGGACCGGACGGTACAGCGGGTGCTGACCGGCGAGAAGCCCGGCGCGACGTTCCGCGAGACGGATGGGTTGCTCAAGAAAGCCGCCCTGGAAGCTGACAGCATCGATTCGCTGAAGGCCTGGTGGGCCTTCCGGCTGACCGAGTCGCCTCACCCGCTCGAAGAACGCATGACCCTGTTGTGGCACGATCACTTTGCCACGTCCTACCAGAAGGTGCAGTCGGTGCGGATGATGGCCGACCAGAACCGGTTGTTCCGTCGCGAGGCATTGGGGCGTTTCGACCGATTGCTGCTCGAGGTGGCTCGCGACCCCGCGATGCTCGTCTGGCTCGACAGCAATCTGAATCGCAAGCGTCAGCCCAACGAGAATTTTGCTCGGGAGTTGTTCGAGCTGTTTGGCCTGGGGCTGGGCAACTACACCGAGAAGGACATCAAGGAGGCGGCTCGTGCCTTCAGCGGCTGGCACGTCCGACACGGGCGGTACTGGTTCAACGAGGCCCAGTGCGACCGAGGCTCGAAGCAGGTGTTGGGGAAGACGGGGGAACTGGGTGGCGAGGATGTCATCCGCGTGACGCTCGATCAACCGGCCTGTTCGCGGTTGATCGCGAGGCGGTTGCTCGAGGAATTTGTCGCACCGGGTCCGAGTTCGGAGCAGGTCGAGGAGTTGGCCGGTCGGTTGAAGCACCATCGTTGGCAGCTTCGACCGGTACTGGGCGAGTTGTTCCGGTCTGAGCTGTTCTTTGGTGAGCGATCTCGTGGGGCACGGATCAAGAGCCCGGTGGAGCTGGTGGTGGGGACGTTTCGTCAGCTGGGCGGGACGGCGGCCTACAGCAGCATGATCGAAGTGACCGCCGGGTTGGGCCAGGACCTGTTTGCTCCTCCCAGTGTCAAGGGTTGGGATGGGGACCGTGGCTGGCTGAACACGGCGTCGATGATCCTGCGGCTGAACTTCGCGAGCGAGGTGACCGGTGGCCGCGGTCTGGGTCGACTGGGTGATGGGCCGGCTCGGGAGATGACGGCGGTGTCGCGAGTTGATCGGCTGACGAGGTCGGTGCTCCGGCGTCCGTTGATTGCCTCGACGCGTGCGAAGATCATCAAGGAAGTCGAGGCGGCCGGTGGTGCGGATCGGCAGCGACGGGTTGCCTGGCACATGGTGGTGTCGCTTCCGGAATACCAGTTGGGATAGTGCTCGAGTGGGACCGCCGGCGCGGGGCGTCGGGGTTGGAGTTTGGGGAGGGGAGTCATGCCACGACGTCGCGAGGTGTTGAAGGCTCTGGCCGGAGTGGGTGCGGTTTCTCTGGGCGGGTCTCTGCCCGAGTGCCTGTCGCGGGCCGTGGCGGCACCGGGGACAGCTGCAGGCGGCGACGGTCGCGTGTTGGTGCTGGTGCGGTTGGCCGGAGGCAACGACGGGTTGAACACCGTGGTGCCCTTCACCGATCCACTCTATTCCCAGAACAGGCCGGGCGTGGGCCTGGATCGCGACAGCCTGTTGAAGCTCAACGGGAGTCTCGGGTTCCACCCAGCGATGGGTGGCCTGAAGGGGCTGTTTGACGACGGGCGATTGTCGGTTGTGCAGGGCATCGGCTATCCCAACCCGAACCGTTCGCACTTCCGCTCGATGGACATCTGGGAATCGGCCCAGCCCCAGGCGGAGACATTTTCTGAGGGGTGGCTGGGTCGCGTGATTGACAGGTCGCAGTTTCCTGACAATCCGACACCGGCCATGGCGTTGGGACTCGATCAACTGCCTCTGGCGTTGCGAGGAGCGGGCGTGTCGGTGCCTGTGATCAAGGACCCGGCCCAGTTGAAGCTGCGACCCGGTCCTGCGGTCGAGGCGCGGGGTCGAGCGGGCCGCGATGTGATTCGCAACCTGGCGGTACAGAATTCAGGAGGCGGCTCGCAAGCGTCGTTTGTCCGCAACCTGGCTCGTTCGGCGATCGACGTGTCGCGTCGGATTGGTGACGTATTGACTCAAGAGGGTGAGACCGGCTTGCCGGCGACGGGGCTGGGTCGGCGGCTCGAGGCGGTGGTGCGATTGATCGAAGCGGGTCTTTCGAGCCGAATCTACTTTGTTTCACTGGACGGCTTCGACACTCACGCCGACCAGCAGGGAGCTCATGCTGCACTGCTGGGAGAGCTCTCAGATGCCGTGGCGGCATTCTATCGCCGGTTGTCGAAGTCGAAGATCGCCGACCGCGTGTTGCTGGCGACGTATTCGGAGTTTGGCCGTCGGGTCAAGGAGAATGGCAGCCTGGGCACCGACCATGGTTCGGCGTCGCAGTTGTTCGTGGTGACGCCGCCGGGGCGTGGGGGGATTGTCGGCGACCATCCGAGCCTGTCCGACCTGGACGACGGCGACCTGAAGCACCACACCGATTTCCGACGGGTGTACGCGATGCTGCTGGAGCGTTGGCTGAAGATCCCCGCCGTGCCGGCCGTGGGCAAGGGATTCCGGCCGCTGGAGATCGTCTAGCGATTGCCCCGGCGACAGGCACTCCGCTCGCTCCGCCTTCGGCGAACCGGGCGGCGAACCAGTCCCTGGCGGGCGGTGGCTGCTAGGTGCCTGGCTTGTTGTTGAGTTGGCCGGGGCGGATGGTGATGGTCCGCTTGCGTTCGTCGATGCGGGTGACCTTGCCGAACTTGATGCCGTCGACGATCGACTGGATCGACTGGGTGGTGGTCAGGATCACCGTGGTGGCGTCGTTGCTCGAGGTCACGTCGGGTGCTTCCTGGTTCTTGGAAAGGGTCCGCAGCGCCGCGATGTGGTCGCGGCGGGCCTTTTCATCCATCGCGCCCTGTAGGACGACCGTGATCGAGGTGACCAGTTTGGAATTGCGAGGTTCGTCGCTGCTGGAGGTGGCCAGCAGCGGGATGACCTTCAACTGAGCATCCGCGAGTGCCTTGTTGAACGACTCGACCGTGTCGGCCTTTTCGAGAGCCGTGGCGGCGGTGTCCAGTGCATCAAGCACCGCCAGCCAACTCTTGCGGGACTCGGCCGTCCCCGCCCTGGGCATCGCCTCGACCGAGACGCGTCCCAGACGCAGAGCCTCCTGGAGGTCCGCAGCCAATTCGGAAGGAAACCACTGCCCGTCGATCACGATGAACTGACGAGGAGGTGAGGGGGTCTCGGGGGTGCCCGCCGCACCGATCTGCAGCCGAGCCGTTTCCGGGCCGCGATCGAGCACGCTGATCTTTGAGGTGGCCAGGTCGCCCAATGGATCTGAGGCATCGGTCGAGGAGAGTGTGCGGAGTTGATCGAGGAACCTGGTGCCGGTGCCGGCAAAGAACTTCTGGCCGTCGAACGTCTTCAGCGTCTTCACCTCCTTCAATTCGCTGGTCAACAGCGTGTCGAAGAGCCCCAGCAGAGCCGGCCAGTTCTCGTCGAGCTGCTTCTGGTCGATCTCTCGCAAGGCCAACCCCGGGTTGTTGATCAACAGGTCCTTCTTGGATCGGGCCACGTCCAGAAGCCGCTTGAACGTCACGAATGCGCGGTCCCAGACCTCGGCGTCGACCCTGCCGGCAAAGTCCTGCACCAGCCGGTTGATGTCTCGCTGGTAACGGGACGGCAGAAAAGTCCAGATCGGCGATGCCTTCCCGTCGCGGACACCCTCCAGAACGGCACGCACAGCCTGGTCCGGCTCGCCGGCGTCCACCTTCGCGGAGGCCTCGGCTTGCGGGTCTGCGGAGCTGCCGGTCGCGGACTGGCTTCCGCCACCGGGGGCAGCCGATGGGATCGAATCAGATCCCTCGCCCCCACAGCCGATCGTGCCGAGCACGCCGACCGTTCCGATCGCGCCCATCATGCCGCAGGCACACAGGCCAACCCATGTCAGTAGCCGTCCCCGCCGTTTCATCCGTCGTCCTCGTCGCTGTTGCACTCGATCAGGACCGTTCCCCGCCACGCTCGATCGACCCCGGCGCCATCCTATCCTGCATTCCTCGACCACAGAAGCGGTTTCGGTCCAAGAATTCCGTTTTGGTGTCGGTTGCGTCTGCTTGAAAACGTCAGAGACTCACTCTAGAGTGTGCCCTTGCGCCGTTAATACTGTGGCGCAAACATAATCGGTTTCACTTATATGATTGGTCCCTAGGACGGGTTGACTGCGCGATGCACTTGCGAAACGTCGAGTTGTTCTGCGAGGTGGTATCGCGGAGCAGTTTTTCGAAGGCGGCCGAGACGCACCAGGTCTCACAGTCGGCGGCGAGCCAGGCCGTTCAGACTCTCGAGGACCGTCTGGGTGCGGTCCTGATCGACCGATCTCAGCGGCCCTTGTCTCTGACCGAAGCCGGCCAGATCTACTACGACGGTTGTCGTCGTTTGTTGGAGTCGTTTCGTCAGGTCGAGGAGCAGGTCTTTGCGATCAGCGATCGGGTGACCGGTCGCCTGCGGGTTGCGGCGATCTATTCGGTCGGGTTGCTGGAGATGGCCGAGTTGGCATCGGCTTACCGCGAGACCTATCCGGACGTGTCATTGACAGTGGACTACCTGCATCCCGAGGAAGTTTCCGAGCGGGTACTCTCTGGCGAGGCAGACCTGGGCATCGTCTCATTTCCTCGCGGCGGTGGCGATTTCACCGTGGTGGGATGGCTCGAGCAGTCGATGTCGATTGTCGTGTCTCCGGATCACCACCTGGCATCTCGGAACGGTTCCAGCGGCCCGGTTTCTGTCGAGTGGCTAGACGGCGAGTCGTTTGTCGGGTTCTGTTCGGATTTGCGAGTTCGTCGCCGGATCGACCGCTGGCTGAAGTCGGCGGGGGTTTCGGTTGAGGTGGTCCACGAGTTTGACAATTGCGAGCACATCAAGCGTGCTGTCGAGGTCGGGTCGGGCCTGTCGATCCTTCCCGAGCCGACGCTGCGTCGGGAGCTGGCCCAGGGCTCGCTGGTTTCGCTGTCTCCGGTCGACGCCGACTGGAAGCGGCCGCTGGGTTTCATCCATCGTCGCAACCGCCAGTTGAGCACGGCGGCCGAGCGATTCATCGAGCGTTTGCAGGAGACGACTCATGCCAAGTAGTCGTCGTCCCCCGCGGTCCTCGTTGTCACCCGCGGTGGTGACTCCCGGGCCGGTCTACCGGAACGGTGTTCCCGGGAAGTACGGGCTGTACGATCCGGCCAACGAGCACGACAGTTGCGGCGTGGGCTTCGTGGCTCACATCAAGGGCCAGCGGTCACGTCAGATCGTCGACGACTCGCTGCACATGCTCAACCACATGACCCATCGTGGCGCGTGCGGTTGTGAAGAGAACACAGGCGATGGTGCCGGGATCCTGACCGCCCTGCCCTACGAGTTTCTCGAGCGGGTCGCCGCCAGCGAACTCGGCGTGACCCTTCCCGAACGAGGAAGTTACGGCGTCGGTATCGTGTTCTTGCCACGAGACGAGGTTGAACGGGCCCATTGCAAGCAGGCGGTCAACGAGGTGATCCAGGAGGAGGGCCAGTCGCTGCTGGGTTGGCGGGAGGTTCCGGTCGATCCCGATGGTGCCGACATTGGTCCATCGGCTCGAGCCGCCGAGCCGGTGATCGAGATGCTGTTGATCGGGGCTGCTGCGGGCCTGGACCAGGAGGAACTGGAGCGACGGCTGTTCGTGATCCGCAAGCGGTCCAGCCACCTGCTGCGGAGCAGTGATCTGACCGAGGCGCTGCAGTTTTACATCTGTTCACTCTCGACCAAGGTCCTGATCTACAAGGGCATGCTCACCTCCGAGCAGGTCCCCCGCTACTTCCTTGACCTGGCC
>CAUZJR010000140.1:0-11529 GCA_963580005.1 Planctomycetota bacterium | reverse complement strand
GGAAGTCCGCATACCCGTCCCAACTGCCGAATGCGCCCGAGTACTGACCATCAACCTCCAGCGTGATCGCCGCAGCACGGCCCAGGCCTCGATACCACGCCGCCGACCACGGGGCCCGGTACTCGTCGGCCGATGCCACCGCCATCGTCGCATCGGGCTTCAGGTAACACAGGTTGTAACCATCGGTCGCCGGGAACGACTCGCCCGGTCCAAGAGCACCCAGTTCGCCCAATAACCGGGCTCCCGCCTGAAACGCACCCGGGATCCCCTCGGCCTGAGTCTCATCGTTCTTCTTCACAAACGTATTTCGCGCCACGCTGAGCGTGTCCTGGGCAAACAGCCTCGGCAACTCCTGCGGGTCCATCGAAAACATGATGTTCCCGTTGCCCCGCTTGGCGATGTCCTTGAGCAGGTCGGCATCGGGGTCCGATTCGCTGCCCAGCCCGATCACGCTGACCGTGATCCCACCCTTTTCGTACTTCTCGAGCAGTTCCCTGTACTTGTCGGGCTGCTCGCTGTCGGCCGCGTCGGAGAACAGCAGGATGTGTCGAGTCGAATAGTCACCCGCCTTGGCCAACTCCTTACCCGCCTCAACCAACGCCACGTAAACAAAGATCCCCCCTCCCATGCTCTTGATCTTCAACGCCCGCCGTGCCATCGCCTCGGGATCGGTCACCTTTTCGAGAGGCTGGATCACGTGAGGCGAGCTGTCCACGGCGATCACCGACACCTTGTCCTCGCGGCCCAGCAGCCGAATGCACTCGGCCGTGCCCAGGTTGGCCAGGTCCATCTTTGTCTTGCCCCCAGCCACCGGCATCCCCATGCTGCCGGATCGATCGAGCACGATGGCCATCGCCACCCGCAGCTTCCGGTGCTCCTCGCGCAACTCCATCGACACCGGCAATACGTCATCCAGAGGACTCCGGTAGTACCCGCCCTGGCCAAAACTCCGCTCGCCGCCGGTCAGCAACAATCCCCCGCCCAGCTCCTCGACCCACTGGGCCAACCGCGCCATCTTCAGTCGACCCAGATCCTCGGCCGGGGCATTCTCGATGATCACCGCGCGATAGCCGTCGAGTCCATCGAGCGTCAACGGATGCGATCCGGCACGGGCAACATCAACTGGCAACTGGGCCGCCTCGAGCGCCCGCTGCAGGTTGCCGCCCTGGCCATCTGCAGTCAGCAGCAACAGCCGGGGCCCCGCATCGACTCGCACCACGCCCGAGCCCCGGTTGTTCTCCGAGACCGGGTCATCCACCAGCTCCAACTCGGCCGAGTAGTGATGCACGCCGCCGGTTTCGAGGATGTCGCGGAAGAGCAACCGGTTGCGGCCGGATCGGAACCTCTGCGTTCGACTGGCCAGCTCCTGGCCGTCGCGGAGCACCCGCAAGGTCCCGATCCGCTCGCCATCGGCAGCGACCCAGACCGAGAACTGGAACGGCTCGCGAGGTGAAACGGTCAGCGGCAGCCGTATCGCCTCGACCGCCGTATCACCCACCCTGCGCCGCTGGTAGGGCCGTACGTCAATCGGTACCCCCGACTCGCGGGCTCGCCGTGCCATCGACATCGGTTCGCGACCATTCGACTCGCCATCGCTGAGCACAAACAGCCGCGCCGGACGACTTGGATTGACCAGGTTCAGACCCGTCCCGATCGCCGCGGACAAATCGCTGCCGTCGGGATCGATTTCCAGAGAATATCCCTTGCCCAGCTGCCCGGTGGCCGAGAGTTCCTGTTCGACTCGCGGCTCGCTTCCAAAAGTGACCACCGCCAGCCGGTCGCCGCCACTGCGCGATTGTTCGAGATCTCGGATCAGACCCAGCGATGCGGCCTGGTTTTCCGGTGAGACCGACCGCGAACGATCGACCACGACCACCACGTCCACACCCTCGCCCCCGACGTCCAGTCGAGGACCCGAAAGGGACAGGACCAGGAGACCCAGCAACGTCAGCCGCAACCAGCCGGTGACACCACGCACCCGAAACCACTGCCAGTACACCCAGCCCAGAGGCAAGGCCAGCGCCAGTGCAGCGGGAGATTCGAATTCGAGCATGCCAGTCCCTGGATCTCCTCTCTACTTTCTAGTTTCTACTTGCTGCTTCCTTCATACACTGCGACCGTGCCCGGGACAGGCACCTCCGCCGTAGCCCGCCTTCGGCGGACTACGGCGGAGGAGCCAGTCCCGGGCGCAACAGCTGCCAATCGCCCAGCGCCAAACCGATCACCATCACAATGGCCAACAGGATCAGCCATGTGTAGGGCGAATCGACCTCGAAACCAGCCGCGTCCGCATCCACCACCGCCGGTCGCTCACCGGCAACCAACCCCACCAGGGTCGATTCGTCGATGTCCTGGAAGTTGACGGCAAATCGAGCCAGCTGCCGGTCGTCGTCGTGGACGGTGTAAAACGCCGGCCGCACCAGGCCGCTGATCTCGACCAGCCGGCCGCGAGCCACCTGCCGCGGACGGTCTCCACCCTCCAGACGCAACAACTCATCGCCCTCGGCAGACTGCTCGTCCAGCCGAAACCGCACATCCTCGGTCACCCGATAATTCACCCTCCGCAATCCCGGCCTCGAATCCCGGCACTGCTCGATCAGGTTGCTGAGCAGAATCGGCCAGTCGGGCGTGTCGGTGAGATTGCTGCGGGCCAGGTCGATGTTGAGCACGAATTGGGTCGCGGGCGAATCGAGCCTCTGGACCAGCAGCGACCTGGTGCCCGAGGTGATCAGCGGGGTGAAGTCGAATTTCAGCTCCTGCACGCCGCCCCAGATCACTCCACCCAGTACCACCCCTTCGAGCAACGGGTGGCGTTTTTCGAGGACATAGGCCGAGCGGTCCGAGAGATCGACGGCGGGCGAATCGGCCACCGGCCCGATCCCCAATCGCCATTGCTGGGACTCTGCCTGGGCAGCAACCGCCGAGGCGTCTCCGATCACCAGGTCGGCATCCGCGGCTCCCGAGGGGGTCCAGCCGGGTAGGGCCAACAGCGCCCGACCCACCTGCTGACGGCCGACCGACTCCTGCGGCAGCGTCACCGCCACCCGAACCAGCCTGGGCACCGGCTCGATCAACCGCACGTGACTGTCCAGTTCCAGTGCATCGCGATCGCTGGTCAGCCGGACATCGAGCTGGCCGATCGCCTCGGGAACCTCAGCTTCAAATGGCAACACCTCTCCGGCCGCCAACTCCAGTTGCCGCTCGAGCACCGTGCGATCCTGCTGTCCGTCACGCGTCGTGGCCAACAGCGTCGCGGTGGCCGGCCCGCCACCAAGATTCACCAACCTCAGGTGGACCCTGCCCGCGCCGCCCTGTCCCGAATCAGCAGCCTCGCCGATCATCCATCCCGCGGCCGTGATCGCGAGGTTGGGTTGAGGTTCACCGACCGAGACGACTTCCATCCGGCCCGGCAGGTTGAATTGTCCCACATCGGGAAGCGTGTCGGTGAGATACAGCAACTGGCCGGTCTCACCGGCCAACTGGTCGGCCAGGTTCCAGGCCGGTAAGGCATCGTGGCCGACCGACTGGGGACTCCAACGCTCCAGCGACCCGATCGCCTCGGCCGTGTGTCCCTGGGGTCCAAACAGCAAGGCAGGGCGGCGGCCCGATTCGACCAGGGTGACCACGCTACCGGGTGGCAACCCGCGGACCCGGCTGTCCAGCTCGTCGATCGCCAATTCGCGGAACGTCTTCAGGTCTCCAGCGGAGGTCAATCGTTGGGCCGACATCGAGGCCGAGCCGTCGAGTACGACCACCAGGTGAACCGAGCGGTTGACCGCGTCGACCTGGGGCCGGGCCAGGGCCAGTGCCAGCACCAACGCGGCCAGCAATTCGAGAATCAAGGTGGCGGTGATTGGCAGCCGCTCGCGACGACGGCCGGGCGTGTGAGTCATCTGGGCCACCCCCCACAGGTGCAACCCCGAGACCTCAAACCGCGGATAGTGACGGTGGAACAGGTGGATCGCGGCGATCGTCGGCAGAGCCGCAAGCGCCATCAGGCCCCAGGGATTGGCAAACGACATCAGGCCACCCTCAGGATGCCGGCACCACACAGGTCGTCTCGACACGTTTGCAACAGGCCCGATTCCGCTTCGACCGTCACAAACGACGCCTCGGCACGTCGACACGAGGTGGCCAGGCCACGCTGCAGGCGTTGGAGCCGCTGCAGGTAGTCGGCGATCGACGAGGGGTTGATCAGCAGGTCCGCCTCGGCCGCCGATTCGTTGTCGACCAGCCTGCGACCGCCCAGCACCGTCGGGTCGGCCTCCCAGGCACCAAGCACCTGCACCATCCACAGCGTCGATGCCGAGGATGCCAGCTGCTTGACCAGGGTCTCGGGGTCGTGAGGAAACAGGAAGTCGCTGATGACGATCCGGATCGAACGAGGTTTCAGGGGGACACTGCCGTCGGACATCAACTCGGCCAGCGTTGATCTCGCCACGAACGGCCACTCGACCAGCCGCTCGATCTGGTCCAGGCCCAGCCGCTCGAGAGGTCGCTGCTCGGTCAACGGGATCACCACCGGTGATCCGCCCACACCGCCGGCAAGCATCGCGAACAGGCCGGCCAGCTGGCGAGCCATCAGCGACTTGGCGGCCACCACGTTCATCGATCGGCTGGTGTCGACCAGGATCTCGGTCCGCGGACTGATCTCCTCGCGATACAACCTCACCATCAACGTGTCACTGCGGGCATAGGCGGCCCAGTCGACGTGACGGATGTCGTCACCCGGGGTGTACTCGCGGTACTCCTGGAACTCGAGCGAACTGCCGGTGCCCCGCCCGAGCAGGTCTCCGGCACGACCCGAGGCAGGGACGCGGAGCAGGCCCAGCTGATAGGTGTCGGCCGCATGGCGGACATCTGCATCGCTACGCACCGATCGGCTCCTCGGGCGGCGGCGGGATGGCCTGGAATTCGGCGGGACCGGGATCGCGGACGATGCGGGACACCGACGCGAACATCGCCGGCACATTGATGACCACGACCAGCACCGCCGTCGCAATCACGATCGCCCAGGCAATCAGATGCGAATTGTAAGACGCATCGAATCCCGAGTAGCCCCCATGGACACTGCTGACGATCGAGATCATGAAGAACGGAGACAGGGCACTCATCCAGATCAGGTCCCTGGCCATGTCGGCATCGAGCAATGACGGCAGGACGGAGAGGATCTGGACGACGATGAACAGGGTGACGGTCAGGATCCGGACCGCCACGGGAGTGAACCGGTAAGAGAGCTTGCGGCACCAGCGGGCGAGTGCCGAGGCGATGCCGACCCAGATGATCACGTTGAGCAGGATGATCGCCAGCGTCTCGATCTGCCTGGAGTGGATGGGATAGCCGCCCAGGAGGACCCCGGCCACGAACAGCCCCAGGCCGATCAGTATCACGTGAGCGAAGACCAGCATCGTGCCCGTGCCACCTCCGGGCAGAAACGGAGCCGCCAGAAACCTCAACCAACGGCTCACCGGCAATCGACGTCGAATCCTCCGCGACAGAAAGTCGCTCTCGGTCGCCAGGAACAACCCGGCACCGGCCCAATGCAGCAGCACCACGCAACCGACGTTGATCTGAAAGTCTGAGTCGAAGACGTTGGAGTTGCCCAGCCACACCAGCAGACCCAGGATCGCAACCGCCAGCCAGAACTGGACCGTCAGCACGATGCGGATGCCCGTGCTGCGGTTGCCCGAGGCGAATGTGAGGCGGGCGACGATCACCTGGCCGGCCAGGATGACGTAGGAGACCGCCGCGAGCAGCCCGACGCCGTTGACCCACCAGAAATCGGGGTCTTCGAAGTCGACGGCACTGCGACCGGCCAGCACAAACGACAGCACGAACCCCCAGCCGATCAACAGCATCATGATCAGCCCAACCATGTTGGCCGACTGCCACTGGTTCTGACGCGACGAGATTCCCGTCAACAGGGCACCGGTACACAACGCCATCGACCACAGGAACGACATCAGCAGCACCCACGAGATCCACGCCACGTCGAATCCCTGCAGGACTGATGTGAAGGCGATGAAGGGGGCGATCGCCGAGTAGTACACGATAATCTGCAGCAGCGAAGTGCCCAGCTTGCCCCGCACGATCTGGCGAGGACTCAGCGCCGTGATCCTCAGCAGGTCATACGTATGCAGTTCCTGCTCGGCCAACAGGCTGCGATAAGACCCGAACGGCACAATGACCAGGATCGCAAACGACAGCAACGAAAAATTCCACGCGAAAAAGGTCTCGGCCGTCGGCTGAGTCTCCAGGTACTCCCATTGAGACAGCGTCCCAAAAACCAGCACGATCCAACTGAAGGCGACGAACATCAGAAAGACCGTCGAGAACAGCTTGCTCTGAGTCGCCTGCCGGGTCTCCTTGATCAGGATCGGGTTCAGCCGATCACTGGTTGAGGCAGTGATGGCGGCGGCGCGGTCCAGAGCCAGGTCGACAATGCTCATCGAGTCTCCTCGTGATCACGTGTCGACTCGATGGTCGGCTTCGCACTCGCTACCGCACCGGCAGAACCGCCCGGACCATGAGATTGAGCAGCCTGCAACGCGGCCTGGGCGTTGTAGATCGGGTACGTCGGAGTCAACGACGCAACCGCGGTGGCCGAGGCAATGACGATCATGTACAGCAACCCGATCCCGATACAGATCCCGCCCCCAATCCAGGTCTCAAGGCCCATCTCACCGGCGTTGGGGACGACTCCGCAGAGGAACCCCCAGACAAACAGGCAGCCGGTCATCAGCACGATCAAGCCGAATCCCTGCCAGGCGGCCTTGCGGATCAGCGAGCCACAGAACAGGGCCAGGTAACAGAGACTGAAGCAGGCGATGATCAGGAGCGTGAGGCCCAGCACGATGTGCATCACTCCGATCCCCTTCAGCAGCCAGGTGAAGCAGAGAAACGGAGCCAGCAGCGCCATGTAGATCGCCGCCTGCACCATCGCCGTGGCCACCTTGCCCCGTACGATCTTCGCCGCTCCCATCGGAGTCACCACCAGCAATTCCCAGGTCGTCCCCACGAACTCCGACGTCATGCTGCGAAACAATCCGAACGGAACCACCAGGCACAGCGGGAAGGCGAGCACGGCAAAGAAGAACCCGAAGAGGTCGTCGCCGATCTCGGGCTGCCGAATGCGGTCGTACAACGTGATCACGCCGAAAACCGACGCCAGCCAGGCGGCAACCAGCGACAGCATCAGCGTGATGCCAAAACGAACGCCCTGGAATTCCTGGCGGATCTCGCGGACCACGACCGGGTTGATCCGATCGCTCCAGCGGTCGGCCCACAGGTCGATCCGCTCGGACCACGGCACTCGAGCCACACCCGCTTTTGTCGCAGCGACAACTTCGGCCTGACCACTCATTGCAGTTCCCCGCGAGTGATCCTCATGAAAGTGTCTTCCAGCGTCTGAGTCTTCGCCTCGAAACTGACCACTCGCGCACCCGAGTTGACCAGGGCCTTGAGCAGTTCGTGCTGAGCGTCGTCGTCGCCTGAGAACGAGACGATGGCCTGTCCGCCGGCGATGCTGATCGATTCGACAAACGGCTGCTGCACCAGCCACCTCTCGAGATCCTCGGCCCCCTCAAGCACCGTGATCACGATTTTCGAGTCCGCCTGCCTCGCCTCAGACCCCTCACCCACGCCCCCACCGGCAACCCCCTTCTGCAGGTCCTCGATCGACCCGCTGGCCAGGACCTTGCCCGCTTCGATGATCACCACGCTGTCGCAGATCTCACCCAGCTCGGTGAGAATGTGTGAGCTGATCAGGACCGTCTTCTGCATCTGCGTGGCCAGCAGGTGGATCAGTTCGCGGAGCTCGACACGGGCTCGAGGATCGAGACCGGCGGCGGGTTCGTCGAGAATCAGCACGTCGGGGTCATGCACCAGGGTGCGACCCAGGCACAGTCGCTGCGACATTCCCTTGGACAGCGTGTCGATCTGCTTGCCGACCAATGGACCCAGTTCGGTGAAGTCC
Organism: Planctomycetota bacterium; assembly: GCA_963580005.1. Taxonomy (GTDB): domain Bacteria; phylum Planctomycetota; class Planctomycetia; order Planctomycetales; family Planctomycetaceae; genus UBA8437. Next base: position 3,554 of record CAUZJR010000140.1, on the reverse strand, counting down.
AACACTCGCTCGACAGAGTCTCGACGCTTGGCACCTCGGAAGCCGTAGGCCCGAGCGAAGAAGTCGAGGTACTCCAGGATGTTCATGTTCGGGTAGCGGCCGAACGAATCGGGCATGAAGCCCAGCACACGGCGGACCTGGTCGGGTTCGTCGATCACCGACTGGCCGCAGATCAGCGCGTCCCCGGCGGTGGGCAGATCGAGCGTCGCCAGGATCCGCATCGTCGTCGTCTTGCCGGCCCCGTTGGGGCCGATGAATCCCATCACCTGACCGGGACGGGCCGAAAACGACACGTTGTCAACGGCCCGCAGCGTGCCGAAGAACCGGTGCAGGTTGCGGATCTCGATCGTCGGCGACGCCTTGGGCAATTCGCCACTCTCGAGTTCGGTCTCGTCGGTCACACTCGACACGATGCCTGCGAGCTCCGGGTGAGTCGATGGGGTGGTTTTCAGGGTGCGGTTGGGCGCGGCGAATCAGTACTGGCCGACCAGCACGTGCAGAGAACCACTGTCGGTTGTGCTGCACCCGCGTTCGATGCCAGGGTCCTGGGCCAGGATGGCCATGTAGGAGCGGCGGGGCAGCTGGTCGAGTCCCGAGGTCTGCCTGAAGGCCGAGAGATGGAATTCGAGCAATGAGAATCTCGCTTCGATCGTCCGCCCGCCGCGGCCATTTCCCTGGCCGGAGAGCCGGCGTTCGGAGTTGGCCGATACCAGGTAGTGCTCCGAGACCGCGTTGGTCAACGGAGTCTGGCTGCTGGCATCACTCAGGGGCAGCTCGTCGAGTTTCACCGAACGCCCGGCCGAGATGTCCTGGGCCAGGTAGCGTCTGCCCGCCTGGTCGCAGACGTACAGGTAGCGGAGGTCCCATTCGAGACCGTTGTCGACGGTGACCTGGCCCTGGTCATCGGGCGAACCCACACTGATGCGTCCGCGCAAAGGATAACGGCGGACGGTCTGCATCTGGGCTCGGGTGCGAGTCTTGATCCAGCCATTGCCCAAGACCTGGCGATCGGTCCAGTCGGCCGTTCCGCTGCCGAAACTCGAGCCAAGGGGCCAAGCGGGATAGACTGCGGTGTCGCGCGAGAATTCGAGCGTCGACGGAGCCATGCCGGCGAACAGGGCCACTCGAGCCATAGTCACCGCGGACTCGTTGCCCTGGTCAAGAAACGTAATGCTGCGGGTGTGTGACTTGATCCCGAATCCATGCGAGAAGGCAGCGTAGCCCAGCATCGCCGTGCTGGTGACCAACGCGATCACCGGTACGGTCACCACCAGCAGGTACAACTGGCCACGACGCCGAAGGTAGACAAAGTTGACCGGGCCGATGACGACTGTGAATATCGTGATCAGGATCAGGAACGCGGCGACCGGCACGCTGTCGACACCCGGCACGGTGAAACCCAGGAAATCGTCGAGGCCGACTCGAGTCGACATGCCGTGACGGCCTTCCCACTCCAGCCAACGACTGCCAACCCGTGGCTCGGACAGCTCTCGAAAACACCACACCCAGTCCGCGTCGCCGCCGGTCATCGGATCGCCGACAAAAGCCACCACCTTACCTCTCTGGATTCTCCGGTAGGAAAACACCTCGCCCCCCTCCGGCCAGCTCGACCTGGCACGCGTCGCCACGACTGAGGCGGGTGCTGGAGGTGCCACGCCGGCCACGCTGGCGGCTGCAGACACCGGTGATGTCATTGCCGTTGGATCAGCGAGAGACCCCGCCCGCGATGCTTCCGTCGGCACCTGCCACCTGTCGCCGGCCGCGGCCCGCTGCGCCAGGCCCAGCACCGAAGCCAGCTCTGTCGATTCCGACGCCGGACGACCGACTTCGGTCACCAGCAGAGTCCCACCCGTCTCGACCCAACCCAGGATCGCGTCCCGCGCCTCAGCCTCCATCGACTCCAGCGTCGACAACGGAACACTCACCAGGTCCAAACCCGTGTAGGCCAGCCAGGTCCTGGGCAGTAGCGTCGGAGTGATCCACTGCCGGTCGCTCTCGGTACTGACACCACCCAGAATGTAGCCGCTGGAAGAACTGGCCTGGGACTGATTCTCAAAGAAGGAGTGGACCGCCTTGTCGTATTCATCGAAATCCACCCTGTCGTCGGAAATCACCAGCAATGCCGGCTCGGGCCACGGAGCGGCCTGGCCGGGGAATTCCAGGACCGCCCTCAATCCCTTGCTCCGCCTTCCGTCGACAATCACCTCCAGCTGCGGACGGCTGTAGTTCAAAGACCCGAACATCGGGACCAGGACCGTCAACTCGGTCGTGGATCCCGATTGCAACTCGATCGTCCGAGTGACCGGCGACACGTTGCCCCCTTGGAACTGGAACGTCACCGTCCGCTCCTTCGCATTGTTCCTGGCCCGGATCCGAACCGGGAAGTACCCGCCGCTACCGGTACCGGCCCATCTCGAATCGACCAGGATGTCGAGATCCTCGCCGTTGAGTCTCTGTTGAGCGCACACCGGCGCGGCGGTGACCAGGCACAGCAGCAGCATCGGCAGAAAGAGCCCGATGACCGAAACTGCAGCGGGACAGCGGGACCGATCGTGGCTGGATCCGTGGTTCATCCCGCCAGGTCCTCGGGCAACTCGTTGGCCATCTCGGGCACCGCCCCGACCACCAGGTCGACCATCTGGGCAGTCGTCCAGCCTTCGAGCCGGGCCGAGTAGTCCAGGATCAAGCGGTGCCCCAGCACACTCTGAGCTACCCTCTGCACCTCCTCGAAACCGACGTTCGGCTTGCCTGCCAGGAGCGCCGCGGCTCGAGACGTCTCGGCCATCGCGATCGCCGCTCGGGGCGAAGCTCCAAACCGGACGAACTGCTGAACCGGCTCGGGTGACTCGGAATCGGCCGGGTGAGTCGCGGAGACCAAGCGAGCGATGTAGCCGGCCACGGCCCGCGGCAGGTGCACTCGATCCACCATCCCAAACAACTCGTTCAACTCCGCTGCCGAACAGACGACGTCCAGGTCGGGAGCCTGGCCGTGCTGGCGGGTCGTGATGATCTCGGCCAGCGTCGCCGCATCGACACCGTCGACCAGCACCTTGAACGTGAACCGGTCGATCTGGGCCTCGGGCAACGGGTAGGTCCCCTCGAGCTCGATCGGGTTCTGAGTGGCCAGGACGAAGAAGGGTTGAGGCAGATCATGAGACTCGCCGAGCACGGTCACCCGGCGTTCCTGCATCGCCTCGAGCAACGCGGACTGTGTCTTGGGAGTCGCCCGGTTGATCTCATCGGCCAGCAACAGGTTGGCGAAGATCGGACCCGGCTGAAACACCAGCGTCCGCCCCCCCTCACCCTCCTGCAGGATCGGAGCCCCGGTGATGTCGCTGGGCAACAGGTCGGGAGTAAATTGCACGCGGCGGAATTCCAGGCCCAGCAGAGCCGACAGCGACTTGACCAGCTCGGTCTTGCCCAGGCCCGGCAGGCCCTCGAGCAGCAGGTGGCCGCGAGCCATCAGGCAGATGGTGACCTGTTCGAGCAGCTCGGCCTGGCCCAGGATCGCCGTGCCCAGGCCCTCGAGCAACGCCGAGATCTGAGACCCGGCG
>CAUZJR010000139.1:0-11550 GCA_963580005.1 Planctomycetota bacterium | reverse complement strand
TCTGACGCCAGCGGTAGTAGGTCTGCACGGTGATCTCCAGGGCCCGGCAGGCCTCCTCGACGGTCTTGCCCTGGCCCAGTTCCACATCGGCCTGACGCAGCTTGCCGATGATCTGGTCCACGCTGTGGCGTCTTCTGGACATCTCGAGAATCTCCTTTCCGGATCAGTCAGATCCAGATGATCCTTTCATTTCCACTGGTACCACGGGAGGGGGTAAGGTCATTCAGCTTCCGAATGGAAGTGCGACTGCGGCCGGGCCGAAATCTGATTCCCGTTGTGCTGGATGATGGAAAGGGACACGCAAAGACGTGCTATCGGGACATCCACCTTCGGATGCCGAACAATAAACACAAATAGCACACATGCGTGTCACATCGCATGAAGGGGCGACGGGGAACAATCCAACTGATCTCGTCGGCCGGCAACCCGATCTTCGTCGCCCGCCGCACCTCCGCCTGGCCTAACGCTTCTTGCTGCGAGATGCGGTGAAGCGCATGACGAGCATCGTGTGGTAGCGAAACGGGGGAACGGAGACGGTGACACGTGGACCGCTGGTTTGGGGTTTCATGTCCTGCTGCACGACTTGTTGCGGCTCCTCGTAGTGATAAGCCCGACACGCTTGAGCCGTGCGCAGTCGTTCGCCCGGAGCATTCATTGTGACCTCAACGCCCTTGAGTAGCGACGGTTCATCTGCCCAGGCGTAGTCCACTTTCGGGGTCGGAGGAATGCGTAACATGTGGATGATGACGTCGCGTCCGGATGCCGTCTTGCGTTGATACACGAGCCGTTTCCACCACAGCTCTTCGCCCGACTTCACCTGCACGTCTTGCTCGGCCTTCTGTTGTGACACAGCACGGATATCGCGAGCCCAGATGAACCGCGAGTACCTCGTCATAAACTGCATTCCCGGCCTCTGGCTGGGCACAAACGACGAGGCCAGGTGCGACTGAGTCGCGATCAGCTGCGACATGACATGGTTCCACGCCGGCCAGCCCCACTTCGTGGCCCCTGGCTCCTGCAGATCCACAGCCGGACTGGCGTAACCAATGATGTGGCTCACCCCATATTTCTGCACGTAATGATCGCGACTACGCAACCGGTCACGAAGCAACTTGCGATAGTCCTCTCCCGAGAAGTTCTGGTGCTCGTCAAGCAACATGACATTTTTGGCATCCGTCGCTGCTCGGATATTGTCGTCGCGTGGGTCACCCTTCACGCCTGTTCCTCGCCAAATGGTAATACCGTGTCGCTTGGCGAAGTCACCCGTGGCTCCTTCCAATCCCCAATTCAACCACGTCCCAAAGTACGGGTCGTCCGCCTTGAGAATCTGGTTCCACAAGCGATGGTTGCGAGCGTTCAGGTTGACGTAGTCGTCGTACTCGCGCGATGGAACATTATGCTTTCCTTCATGGTCCAATCCGGCCCACACGCCGAGACACCCGTCCCAGTACACTCCACCAAACCCCCACGCCTTGGCGTATGCCCTGATCCGATTGATGGCATAGAGGACCGCATCCTTACGAGCCATATTCATGCTGACGTGTTGCCAGGGATGAATCTCCCGATCGAGATACGGCTTGATCTTCATCGCTTTCCGTTTGGGGCCAACTTCCAGCGGTGACGCCAGTTCCATGGGATTGGGATAGCCACCATAGAGCGTGTCGACCGCAGGCTGGCCGTTGGGATCATACAACAGGAATTCGGGGTGCTGTCGGGCCTGCTCGTAGCCCATCTGCCCGTCAAATGCTCCGATCGCATAGAACGTGCTGAGAATGCCCTGCGCTTTGTTGAAGGCCATTTGGGCTTTGCGAAATTTCACGTTGATGCGATATCCCGTCTGACCCGTGATGTACACCTCCGCATCAAAAGGCTCGACCCCCAAACCTGTCGGCTCATGAGCAAAATAATGCGTCTGGTTGAAATAGAAGATGTGCGGATCTTCAGCCCAGTACTTGCCTTTGACCTGGTAGGAATGTTGGTGGACTCGAAAGAACTCACGGGCCACAGCGTAATATTCCTGCCACTTGTCCAGCCGCTTCCCTCGACCGTCAACGAATTCGACCTCGATGGCTCGGCCGTACGTTTCCGGACCCACGTTGTATGCGAACGTCCACTTGCGAGTTTCTCCTGACTTGATGGAGAACGACTGCTCGTCTGCCAGGGGGCGCACCGCACCCAAATCGACAATCATTTTCGCTCGCAAGACACCAGTCACCGTTTTCGCCGTGTGATTGACCAGCGTTGCCGTTGTGCTGGCAGGTTCGCGTTCGTTGTAACGCAACTTGTTCGAGCGGATGTCTGTAATCGTGACCTGGCTGGGACGCGGATCCCGCTTGCCGGGAAAATGAGGTTTCCCGCCGGCCTGCAGCCTGGTCGTACTCAGTGCAACTACTGATCCGACGGACTTGCCTGCGAGTCGATTCAGGACGCGAGTCAGGACTATCATCTGGTTGTAGTGAGTGGCCTGTACGGTCTTGAGGCCCTTCGACTCAACGTACGGTCGCAAGGCGACGATGTACTCACCCATGGGTTTGAGCAGGTGAGCTGACACACGGTCCTCGGCAGACTCGAAGGCCTGCACAGCGGATCGATACTGTTTCAGCCGCCCAGCAAAGGTCTCATCACTCGCAACTCGGCTCAACGATTCCACCAACGCGTTTTTGCCATACAGGCGATTCTCTTCGGCGACAATCACATCAAGCGCGGGATCCGAATCGAGAATGTCCACATCATCGAAATCGACAGTCCCCTTGAGCGTCTGGAACAGCGGGTGACCTGTCAGCTCGTAGTCGGGCTTCTTCATCAGATACCGATAGCGCACCCACTTCTTCGTGTTGACCTTGATGTCCAGCGCCGGCATGCGTCCTCCCGGCAGGATCCGTTTGTGGTCGTCGGACAACTTGTACGCCATCAACCCGGCTCGCAAAGTCCCCTGCCCTCTGGCCCAGAAGGTCAAGACTTGAGATGGCTTGAATCGCCCCCCCCAATAGCCGTTCACGTAACCTGAGTTACTGGCTGACAACCGACAAAACGCGTCGTTGCCTCGTCCGCCCGTTGACGGGAACTCGACGGTGACTCGTGCACCTTGCCCGCCCCACGAGTGTGGCCAATCCTTCGCATCAGGACACTTCCAGCCTCGCTTCCGCATTTCCGCTACCATTTTTGCGGTCACGGTCTCACCACGAGCTTCCCGAAAACTTTTGTTTCGCACGCCGACGCCTGGCGAGCTCGATGTGAACAGCACCAACAGCAAACAGGCCTTCACCACAAGTGACCAACGACGCAGGCTGGATTGGCAACGCCTCATTGTCGGTCCTCCTTCAACCAGCCAAACAGGTTACGAACCAAGGGAAACCATCCCTTCCAGTCCCACCAGGCGACTTCCCCTTTGCCAGGCAATCCTGTGGGGCTGAGCGTCAGAGTCGCGACGCGTCCTTTGCCGTAGCGGCTGAGGATGAGTGTCGGTTCCGAGCCCGCGTGCAGGACAACCGTCGCATTCGGTTTCGGTGTCACGAAGTGATGCCAGAACACTCGTGGCGATTGATCAAACCCGACTCCCTTCAGCAGGGGATGCTCCGGCTGCCTGGTTGCCAGCTTCCATGACTTCCCTTTGCCGGCCCACTTGAGATCAAACGGTCCTCGCAATCGAACGGGCAGAACATCCAGAAAACGCGACCCCTGGAATTCACCGTTGCCGAAAGCGTACGGCCCACCGACAACCAGCAGGCTGCCCCCCTGCTCGACATAATCGCAGACCATTTCCATCGCCACGTCACCGAGTGCTCGATAATTCACGTCCGACAGCACCACCACGTCGTATTTAAACAACTCACCGTACGTCCCGGGGAACGTTTCGACTCCATTCGGTGGGCAATTCGCCCATGTGAACTCGACCGGCATGGTGCCACCGCGGTGCTTCCAACCGGCGACGGCGTCGTCGAGCTTGAGGATGTGGGTGTAGAGACCAAACACGACCAGGCAACGAAACCGCCTGGGATCGCGCTGTGGAAGTTTCGTGAAGTCGGGCTTGTCAAACTGCTTCCGCTTCCGCGGCTGTGGACGAAAGTAGCGATCTCCTCTTCCGCTCGGCAGTCCGCCCCCCTGGGTGGCAAAGAGATTCGTACGAGCTTGCAGCTCGGCGCGGTCGCCCGCGTAGAAACGCTCGTATCGTTCTTCCTTCTTGCCGCTGCGCACTATGGCTGAAATCAACACACCATCGGCCAGCACCGGCGGCTTGAAGACAAGCTGTTGCCGCAGCCGCTTGCTGGACAACCTGGAAACCTGGAACCCCTTCGCAGCCAGAAGCTTCTTGCTCTTCCAGCCTATAACTTGCAGTTCGACCGTGACATGGTTGTGATCCCGTCCAACTGCCATGACATCGTGCGTGATCTTGACTCGGCCCTGGCCCACTTCGTCTGCCTGGATGTCGGCCACAAGTGTAGGCGACCCGTACACGAAGTCCTTGAAGCCACTGACCGGCTTGACCACGTACTTTGTGCGGAACGACTTGCCGGGGCCAATCGGCACCGGTTCCAGGAACCATTCGCCCGTAGCACCGCTGGTGTACGTCTTGCTGAGATAGTTGTAGTCGAAGGCGAACACCATCCCGTGCTGCGTCTTGCGGTCCTTGACGGCCATCCAGCCGGCAACAGGCGTACGGATCCAATCGGGGCCAATGGTACGCCCTCCCCTCTTGTCCGGTTGCAAGTTGACCCGAACCCCGCTCGTTGAAGGCAGATACCAGTTGTCACTGTAGTGACTGCCGCTCATGGCCAGGTTCTGTTGAATGTAGAGGGCGGCGGCCCGTGATTGCTTGGTGGTGTTGACCAACTCCTGGTCGACCTGGATCGTGTCGTTGTCGGAGTTCAACCAGATCGTCTTGCGCACGGTGAGACCAACCAGATCGGGCGACGTGGCCATCTTCAGCGACGCGCTGCGACCTCGCGACCCTTTTCCACCGCCCGACTTGGGGACGCGCACCCACAGCCGCACGCCCACTCGCCTCTTACCCTCTTTCACCAGCTCGTACTCATACGGCAAGTGCATCAAACCACTCGGCCATGCGTACTTGGCCCAGTGATCGAGAAACATGCCCGACACATCCTCGTCACCAATCACCTGTTCGCCCGTCGCTCGAATCAGCAGCCGACTACATCGGCCACCACGAGCCGGATCGAACGTCAGCTCCAGGAAACGGTTCTTGAGAAGGATTTGCGTTGGCTGCCTGGAGTCCACTTTCTTCACGACCAGATCTGTCAGCTCGTCGCCCGTCGCGCTGGAAAGCGTCAGGCATGCTGCACACCCGGCCAGGAGAATTCTCTTGAGGTTGATACGCATCGACATCTGGACCTCAACAGTCAGTTTCCATAAGCAGGATGGCTCTCCAGAGCCGTCCCCACGGACGTACGACAGCACGCCACCTCTTCGACCTGGTTTGGACAACAACCTGCAAAACACGACATCGGCGCGCGACCCAATAAGACCTGGACGACTCTGGCAACGGCCCGCTTCAAGGCGGGTGGGGCTGTGGTCTCGAGGGTTGAGAGTTCCGGAAACTCGGGCAGGCCTTCCCGGCGATTGTGTGCTCGGCGATTGACGACATCGCCGCGTGCCCGCAGAATTCACCAGTTCTGGTCCCCGTGCGGGACACTGGTCACTTCTTCGCCGTTCCGGTCAACCATATTGTCTCAAAGGCGTTTCCGAGCTTCACCGGCGTGCGTGCGGCCCGTTGGAACTCGGCGGGCTCAGTGCACTTGCCAATGATGCGAATGGGACCAGAGAACGCTGTGCCGTCGGTCTTGATGGACAGTTTGACTTTCTTTGACGTGCCACCGTCTGGCTTTGAAACGACGGCCGACGACGTCAGTCCTTTCGGCAGCCCGTCGACGGCAATCGTAATCGATCCCAGTTTTCCACCGGAGCCATTACGGCGAGTGACGACGACATCCACCTCCAACGGCTTTTTGGGTGTAACGACCAGCATATCGGCACTCATGGACAACTCGAAATCCGTCTCTTCCGGAACGATCGTGACCTGGTAAAAGTGTCCGGGTCCATGATGTCGGTAGCGGTCAAAGACCTGGACCTCGTGGGGTCCATCCACTTTCGGCGAGAATCGCAAGTGCGTCTCCTTGCCTGTTCCCGGATCCGAACTTTGAGCCGCCCGGGAACCGTCCGGAGCCATGATCCGCATCATCGGAACGACCGGCAATTCGAATGTCGAAGCTTCGGCAGACAACGAGTACGTGGTTCCCTTCTTGAGTTGGAACACGTGCCTGGTGACTTGATTGCGTGTGTCGAGACAACCGGTCACGGCGACCGGAGGAGCCAATGCAACCCCAGGACCACCGCCGGGACGTGTAACACCCACCGTTTTGAATGGAACGGTACGGATTCGAGCTCGCCCTGCGAACTCGCGACCCTGAACAAATCCGATCTCGCTGGAAGCCGGGATCTGTTTGGAGAACACCGACTCGACTTCTCGCAGCGATTCCGCCTCGACGCTCACCGGGACCTCTGTCCCCTCCGGGATGTTCCAGCCGAAGACGGGCACGCTCTTCGTCCCCGCTGCGACGGACACCCGAGCCGCATTGGCAATGAACGGGCCCGTCGTGATCGTCAGTCGATAAACGTAGGTTGCCGCTCCCGAATAGGTGATGCTCGAATTGGGCTTCGACGGAAACCCGAACACGCGTACGAGGTAGATCCCCGTTTTGGTTGGTGTAAAGGCCAGTCGTGGATCGATCCCCACTCCGTCGTGATTCTCGGCAACGACGAATCCATCCGAGGTGACGACCTGGAGGACGGAGTCGACCGGCGAATTCAACCGCGAGTTGGCCGCCATGTCAGCCACCAACGTCGAGCCGGCTTTGACGAACACCGCAAAGCCGTCCACATCGCCGGACGATTGCAGGATGCCATTCGCCACACCATGGGATCCGGGACGACTTCCTTTCTTACTTTTACCTGGCGGATCGCCGCCCTGTGTTGCTCCCGGCGGCGTCTGTGTGCCTCCCGGCAGTGGCTGGGCCTTTCGGAGTCGGTTATTCGGTTCCTGATCTCGAAATTCGGTCAGGTTGCTGAGCAGGAACGGCAACGCAGGCGACGCCCCCTCGGCATCGTACAACCGAATCCAGACCCGATCGGCCGCCAAGTCCGCCGGGATGGTTACTTGAATCTGCCCCGAGTCTTTCAGGGCCACAACTTTCACACCGGGCGCCCAGATCTTGACGGGCCACTTGAACTTCCCCGTACACTCGACCTTCACCGTCGTGCCCCGCTGTCCGCCCGCCGGAAACAGGCGAGTCAGGGTCGGTGCGGCGGCATGGCTGCGACTCGGCCACAAACTCAAAACGACAAGCATCAGCCACAGGGGCGGCGGCAGCGTAGGACAACGCACGACGAGGGCGATCGCGCCGAGCCCAATCTTCGCCCTGGGACGTTGGCCAGGGCTCTCGTGATCACGCGCTACGGGAACTGTGGTCATCACCGGATGCTGGTCTCGGAAGAAGTCAGAGCTGGACGTCTCAGGCAACACGACGCAACGGCCAAGCCACTAACCCATCAACTCTCTGATCGGGCGATCGTCGCTTACCAGGTGAATGGGGCGTCCCACGCGGTTGTAGACGATCGTGTTGGGGTCGATGCCCAACTTCAGGTAGACACTCGACACCAGGTTCTCCGGACCGTAAATGTTCTCGACGGCCGCATAGCCGTTCTTGTCCGTCGCGCCGACAATCTGGCCGGGAGGCGTACCACAACCGGCGACAAGGATCGACATGGCACTTGACCAGTGGTCGCGGCCCGGAGTCTTCGAGCCGGGCAGAGTCGAGATCTTCGGGGTCCGTCCAAATTCGCCCATCACCACAACCAACGTGGTATCGAGCATTCCCCGTTCATCCAGGTCTTCGATCAGGGTCGCAACAACCGATTCGAGTTCGCGTCCCTGGGTTTTGAATTGCGGGAAGATGTTGGAGTGGTGATCCCAACCGCCGTTGTTGATCGTCACGAATGGGACACCCGCCTCGACGAGTCGCCGCGCCAGCAGGGCTCGTTGCCCCAGGGCGTTGCGCCCGAATCGTTCGCGTACCGCATCGGGTTCACGCCCGATCTCAAAGGCTTTTTGGGCCGCGGCGGATGTCACCAGGGACAACGCTTGTTGATAGTTCTCGTCCGCGCCCAAAACGGGATCTGCTGTCGCGCGATCCTGAAAACGACGCAGCGAATCCAGGTCGTCCCGGATCCCGCGACGGCGGACCGCTCGTGCGTCGGTCAGGAAGTTCGGGATCGTCACGTCACGAACCTGGAATGACTTGGAGTTCGGGTCATCGGCCACAACAAACGGTGCATGCCGAGCCCCCAAGAAGTTGGGGCCTCCCGAACGAGTTTGCGACGGAAGCGAGAAATACGGTGGCAGCCCGTTCTCTGCACCTCGCTGGGACGAAACGACCGAGCCCATGCTGGGATGGAAGCTGACGAACGCGCCACAACTGACCGGGATACGGGTGGGGGAACCGGTCATCATGTAGTGGTTGCCGGCACCGTGGTTGTTCTGGTTGTGTTTCACCGAACGAACGACCGCGAACTTGTCTGCGATAGCCGCCAGCCGCACCATGTTTTCCGAAAATACCGTGCCAGGGACCTTGGATTGGATGGTCTGGAACTCGCCGCGAATCTCCGCCGGAGCATTCGGTTTGGGGTCGAACGTCTCGAAATGGCTCGGGCCTCCACTGAGCCAGATCAAGATGCACCCGGTGGCGTTTTTCCGGGCAGTGCCGGCCACGGCCCGCAGCTCCAGCGCGCTGGCAAGGCTTCCCCCCATCAAGGCGCCCAAGCCCAGTTTCAAACAGTCTCGTCGCGGCACACCCTCGCAGTTTCGGTCAAGTGTCATGGCAGGTCCTTGGATGATCGCTTTTGTCGGGAGGTAGTCAGTCAGTCAATAAACGAAAACTCAGGCGTGTTCAACAGTGCCCAAAAAAGGTCCTCCACCGACAGTCGCCGATCTTTCGAGGGCAAACTGGCGGCAGCCTTCTTTGATTCTTCGGCTGTTGGACGCCGAGAGAACATCAGCAAGTACGCTTCGTCAATGATTGCCGAGTTGGCCATGTCACCGGCCGCCAGGCGAGCAACACGTCCGCTGTCACTCGCCAGTTTCTTGTTGAGCGCCGGCGAGTTCATCAGATGCAGGACTTGAGGCGTCGTGGAGTCCGATGACCGTTCACACGGCGGGTCCTGATTCGGGTCCGGCCGCCCGAACGTGTCCAGAAACAGCGACGAGGAACGGTAAGTCCAAAGTTGAGTCGCTCGGGATCCGGGCGGCATCGCGGCGAACGTCTCCTCGGTCTCCAGCACGTCATTCACGGCGTCCAACAAGACCTCCGCTCTCATCCGATGCCGGTAAGCCCGAGCGAAGTTTCTCTGATCACCCACGTTTCGCAAGACCGGCGTCGAACTCAACTCAAACACATGCGACTTCATGATCGTCGCGATCAGGTGTTTGACATCGTAGTCGTACGACCGAAAATCCTCCGCCAGGAACTCGAGCAACTCTTCATTCGTTGATGGGTTGGTCGCGCGAATGTCGTCGACTGGCTCCACCAACCCGCGTCCCATGATCTCTGCCCAGACGCGGTTGGCCATGACCTTGGCAAAAAAAGGGTTCCCCGGCGACGTCATCCAGTCGGCGAGAACTTCTCGCGGGTCCTTGTCTGGACCGATGGTCAACGGATCGCCCAGCAAGACCTGAGGCAACACGTTGGCCCCGGTCCGGCCATGTCGGAGCGACCCCGACGGTTTGGTGAAGATCAGTTCCTCGCCACCGGAGATCGGCGGCGACAGTCCACCGTTGTGCCCCACTCGAGCGAAGAATGCCGCAAATCCGAAGAAGTCATCCTGGCTCCACACCTCAAATGGATGGTGGTGGCATTTGGCACATTCCAACCGCACGCCCAGGAACAACTGGCTCATCGAGGAGCCGATCTCGACAGTCAGCGGCCGATCGCGATGGATCACTGTCGCCCCATTTTTCCAGGTACTCCCCTTGGCCGTCACCAGTTCGCGAGCGAACTGGTCGTAGGGGACGTTCTTCCGGAACGACTTCCGCAGGTAGGCGTCCAGCGTCCAGACCGCCTTGATGCCGACGCGATACGGATTGGGGCGGAGCAAGTCGGCCCACTTATTGGCCCAAAAATCGCCGTATTCTGGTCTCTGCAAGAGCTTGTCGACCAACCTGGAGCGTTTGTCCGATCGGCTGTCCGCGAGAAAAACTCGCACCTCCTCCGGTTTGGGAAGTCGTCCAATCACTCGCAGGTAGGCTCGCCGGATGAACTTCGAATCATCGGCCACGCCCGACGGCAGCATGCCCAGGACTTTGAGCTTCTTCCAAACCAACCGATCAATTTCGTTGTTGGCCGGCAGGTTCGCGTAAGTGCCGTCCGCGACTTCGCCCGGAATTGGTAGCGCGATGTGGCAGACGGCGATATTGTTCATGTACCGCGCCAGCACGGCGGTTTCGCCTGGGACTGGGCCAGCGCTAACCAATCCGTCGTCCGTCACGCTGGCAATCGTGCGGTCATTGGATTGGTAGGCAGCACTTTCTGTCACGTCGCGACGACTGCCATCGGTGTATTCCGCGAACACCTGGAGATCGGTGGATTCTCCTGCAACAAGACTCTTCGTCGGCGGTTCCACCACGACTCGGACCAACTTGGGAGCGTCGGCCGGCGTTCGCGGATAGCCCCCTTCCAACCAGCGGACAAGCAACTGAAACTGCTTGGAGTCCACCGTAAAACGAGCCCCTCCTCCATGAGGCATGCGGCCGGTGGCCTTATCCAACACCAGGCTGGAGGCGGGGGCAGACGACGAGATTCTCCGCCCCCGGCCCTCTCGTGTGATCGACGCGTAATCGAAGTCGGAATCAAACCCGAGCAACGACAGGGCGAAACCGTTTTGTCCACGCGACTTGCCGTGGCACGCTCCCGAGTTACAACCGAATCGGGTCAGCAACGGTTGGATGTCGTGCTCAAAGGTAACCGGTCGCTCCTCAGCGGCGAGGTCACCGATGGACGCACCGATGCTCATCGCAGCGACCAACGCACGGACGCATTGGGGGAAGCGGAACATGGAGGTGGCAAGCTCTGGAGGGCGGACTGACATAAACCAACCGGCAGAAACCTTTTATCGCAATTGACACCCGGAATCAAGATGGCAATCTCCTCGTTGGTCACGGCTGGTGACCGAAAACAACGAGCAGCAAGACCTCCCTGAAAGGGAAAGTTGGAATTGCTCCCTGGGGTCTAGAGAATCTGCTCGATCACCCGACCACGGCTGATCGGCAGCGGACGGCCGGACGTGTCGTGCAATTCCGTGTCCGGCGAATAGCCCAGACAATGAAAGACCGTGGCCATCAAGTCTCGAGGCTCCACCCTTCCAGAAATCGGATAGGCGGCACTGTCATCCGACTCGCCGTGAACAACGCCGCCCTGCACACCGCCCCCGGCCAGTGCAATCGAGAAACAGTTGCCCCAATGGTCACGTCCGGCCCGAGCGTTG
>CAUZJR010000138.1:0-11571 GCA_963580005.1 Planctomycetota bacterium | reverse complement strand
GTTTCATTGGTGAGCACCGTGACGAGCCGTTTTACTTGTTCGTGTCGTTCACCGCCCCGCATGGTCCCTTGCAGGCCAAGCCCGAGCATCTCGAGAAGCTGGCCACGATCCCTGCCGGCCGGCGTCGGCGGTATGCCGGCCTGGTTGTCTCACTGGACGAGAACGTCGGCAAGATCCTGGCGAGCCTGGCCACCAACAAGCTGGAGAGCCGGACGCTGGTCATCTTCACCAACGACAACGGAGGCCAGACCCGGACCGGAGCCAACAATCAGCCTCTGCGTGGCCGCAAGGGGCAGTTGTGGGAGGGCGGGATCCGGGTTCCGTGTGCGATGCGATGGCCGGGGCGGATCGAGGCCGGTTCGGTGATCGACGACCCCATCAGCTCACTCGACTTCCTGCCGACATTCCTGGCCATCTCCGGTGCCCGGCCCAAGCCCTCATGGAAACTCGACGGCATCAACCTGCTGCCGCGGCTGAGGGGCAAGGCCGATTCCCTGCCCGAGCGAGATCTCTATTGGCGTGGCGGGGGATCCGGGGGGCCGATCGCCGTGCGGCGTGGACCGTGGAAGATGGTTCACAACCGTCAAATCATGGGCGGTCGGCCGCTGCTGTTTCGGCTGGATGGGGATGTGGGTGAAGCGAAGAACGTGGCCGGGGATCATCCCGAGCGGTTGGCCGAGCTGGTGAAGGCGGCCAGTGGATGGGAGGCGGGGCTGATTGAGCCGCTGTGGGGGAAGGGCTCGCGGTGACGGGGACAGGCACCCGTCCGCCGGGGGCGGACGGAGAGCCAGTCCCTGCGGCTAGCCGTTCACTGTGGCTACGATTCGCTTGACGACGCGGTAGGGGTCTATGTTGGACGCCGGGCGTCGGTCTTCGAGGTATCCCTTGTAGCCGGCCTGGACGGTTCCGACCGGGATCCGGATCGAGGCACCTCGGTCGCTGACCGCGTAGCTGAACGAGTCGATGGACTGGGTTTCGTGCAGGCCGGTCAGCCGCTGGTCGTTGTCCGAACCGTACTCGACGATGTGAGACTCGTGCTCGGCCTTGAACTTCTCGCAGATCGCCGTGATCAGCTCCTCACCACCCTCTTCACGGATGGCTGTATTCGAGAAGTTGGTGTGGCAGCCGCTGCCGTTCCAGTCGCCCTTGATCGGCTTGGGGTGCAGCGAAATCCACACTCCGTAGGCCTCGGCGTTGCGGTGCAGCAGGTATCTTGAGAGCCACAGGTCGTCGGCGGCCTGCTTGGCCCCGATCCCCAGCAGCTGGTACTCCCACTGCCCCTTCATCACCTCGGCGTTGATTCCCGAGATGCCCAGTCCGGCGTCGAGGCAGCTGTCGAGATGACTCTCGACCACATCCCGACCGGCGGCGTTGCCGGTTCCGACCGAGCAGTAATAGGGACCCTGGGGCCCGGGGTACCCATCCGGCGGGAAACCCAACGGACGTTCACCCTCCATGATCGTGTACTCCTGCTCGAACCCGAACCAGAAGTCGCCGTCGTCTTCGAAGGTGCCGCGGATGTTCGAGGCGTGAGCCGAGCCGTCGGGGTTCAGCACTTCGCAGAGCACCAGCGAGCCGTCCCGGCGGTCGGGGTCGGGGACCATCCGTACCGGTTTCAGCAGGCAGTCCGACGAGTGACCTTCGGCCTGCTCGGTCGAGCTGCCATCGAAGGCCCAGTCGGGACAATCGTCGGGACCGTCGGGTTCGCCATCGACGATCTTGGTCTTGCTTCTCAGGGACGGTTCGGGGGTGTATCCGTCCAGCCAGATGTACTCCAACTTGTAACTCATGAGGCTCTTTCTGTTTCAGAATCCTTGGTGGATCTCGTGTCGGACCTGGTGCCCGATGGTGGTTGTCTGTCGAAAGGACCTTCGGAGAATAATCATCGCCTGACGTGATTTCCACCGAATCGAGACGCCATTTTTTCTGCGCCGTCGACCTCCGACTGCATGACCCACCGAGTTGCTCCGCGATATACTCACCGTGATTCTCAACCGAGCCAAGCCATGCCATCACAATCAGCCCGCCACGTCTGCTGCCAGCTGGTTCTGCTGGTCGCCGCTGCCATCCTGTCGGGACCGCTGTGGGCGGCCGAGCCGGATCGCGGCGAGGCCCGATCGGTCCGCTGGCCGCCTCGGTTGTGGCTCAACAGCGACTGCGGCACACCGGTCTTCTATCGTTTCGATCCACCGATGAAGTCCGAGCATCTCGCTCGAGTGGTCGACGACCTGCCGGGCACGGCCGTCGACGCCTTCCTGCCCTGTCCTCAGTTCAGCGACGACCAGTTCTGGTATCCGCTCGATGCGGCCGAACCCTACGACGGCCGGCAGGTACCCGACGGCAAGTTCGAGGACAAGTACTTCAAACGTGTGGCCGGCAACGTCCGCTCGCTGGTGCAGCAGAAACTCGATCCGATGACCGTCTGGGGCGAGCGATCTCGAAAGCACGGGCTGATGTTCATCCCGTCGCTGCGGATGAACGACGTGCACAAGGACTACATCGACCTGTGGCCGAGCCTGCGCAGCGATTGGGAGCGGAAGCGGAAACACCTGCTGATCGGCAAGGCGATTCCCGCCTGGTACACGCATCCCTACACCTATTCCTGGGCGATGGACTATGCCCAGCCGCAGGTGCGAAACCGGAAGCTGACGATCATCACCGAGTTGTGCACCAGGTACGACGTCGACGGCTTCGAACTCGACTTCCTCCGCAGCGGCCTGTTCTTTCGCAAGGGGCACGAGTTGGCCGGTCGCGAGTTGATGACCGACCTGGTCCGAAGAATCCACGTCATGCTGGGCGACGTGGGCCGCAAGCGGAACAAGCGGCTCAGGCTCGTCGTCCGTGTCCCGACCAGCATCAGGCAATGTCACGAGCAGGGGCTCGATGTACCCCGCTGGATTCGTGACGGGCTGGTCGACATGGTCGTGCCCATGGACTCGGGCTACCTCGACATGACGGCACCGGTCGAGCAGTTCGTCGCCCTGGCGAAGGGGACCGGGTGTAAGGTGGCTGGCGGGCTCGAGTACTACATCCGCGGCTACGTCAAGCCGAAGCAGCAGGGGATCACCCAGGCATCTCTGGAACGCCTGCGGGCCGGGGCTGCGTCGTTCTGGAACCGCGGTGTCGATGCCATCTACCTGTTCAACTACGACTGCCACGGCCCGTTCCCGTTTCGCGGTCCCAAGCGTCAGGCTCTCAACGAGATCCACGACCCGGCCAAGTTGGCGGGCACCGACCAGCACTACTTCGTGACTCGAGAGATGAGCCAGAAGACTCCGGTGGGGACCGGGTACAAGCAGTTGCCGGCCGAACTGGACCAGAAGGGAAAGCCGTCCCGGTTCACGCTGCATATCGGTGACGATGTGCCGGTCGCCCTGAGCCGGCAGGACCCTCGGCGTTCTCGCCTGATCGTCCGCACATCGTTGTCGCCGCAGGTCGATGCGACGCTGAAGTTCGTGGTGAATGGAACGCGGATCGAGCCGACCCTGCGGAAGGGGACGGTCTTCTTTTTCGATCAGCCGCCGATGCGCCGAGGGACGTGCACCCTGGAGATCGGGTTCGACCCGCCCCGGAGCGTGACGGTGCGGATCGAGGAGATCGAGTTCCTGATGCAGCGGGAGCTGCCGGGATTGAGTTCCTAGCGAGACGATCCGACCCGCGGCCACGCACCTGCTTGCCCGCGTCGAATCGCCTTCGGGGCTCTGGTAGGATCTGGCGACGTTCACTGACCCCAGTCGACGGGACGCAGCACCGATGACTCATCCTGGCATCCGGATCACCAATCTCTGCCTGGCAGCGGTTCTGCTGCTGGGCCTGTTTTGTGTTGGCCGGTCGCAGGCGGTGGCCGCCAAGCCGCTTTCGATTGGCGAGGCCCGGTTGAAGGTGACCGGAGCCCGTCACAACCGTCCGGACGCCTACAAGGGCATCGGCGATTTCATTGGCTGGCCCGGTGGCGTGGACCGCATGCCCAACGGCGACCTGCTGGTGACTCATTCGTCGGGCTACTGGCACTCGTCGTTTGCGATGCCTCGCCTGATCGAGCCGAAGTTGGCCAAGAACTGGCGTGCCGAGGGTTGGCCTCTGGACTTCGTGGCTCCGACCGGAGGCCGCACAATGGCCTGCCGCTCGAGTGATGGCGGCCGGACCTGGTCGAAGCCCTACACGATTCTCGACCACCGTCTCGATGA
The DNA here is from genome assembly GCA_963580005.1 of Planctomycetota bacterium. Lineage (GTDB taxonomy): Bacteria > Planctomycetota > Planctomycetia > Planctomycetales > Planctomycetaceae > UBA8437. The sequence goes on along the minus strand of CAUZJR010000138.1, from coordinate 7,384 downwards.
CGGGGCCCACGCCGTGGTGACTCTGGCCGGGGGTCGAGTGATCTGCCTGGTGGGGGTGCAGGCCTCGTGGTACGGCTACACCGAGGCTCCCGCGGGGTTCAAAAAGGACATCGACGGGCTGAACACCAAGCAGTTTGTCATTCATTCGGACGACAGCGGCAAGACGTGGTCGAAGCCTCGCGGCCTGAAGAGCCCGGGGAACTTCTACGAGCGGGGCCACGGCGGCCGCCCGGTACTGCTCTCTGATGGCAGCATCCTGTGGGCGACCTACTACCAGGTCCGCGGCCGCAAGTTCCTTTGTGGAGCCATCAGGCGTTCGACCGACAACGGCCTGACCTGGCCGGTCATTTCCCGGATCGTCCGCAAGGACAACGCGATCGACGAGCCGGCGATTGCCGAGTTGAAGGACGGCCGCCTGGTGCTGGTGACTCGTCCCGATGGTGCCATCTTCCACTCGCCCGACAAGGGTGTCACCTGGAAGGACTCCGGAGCCCGGATTGTCGACAGCGGCAAGTTCAAGGCACCTCAACTGGTGGTCCTGAAGGATGGCACGCTGGTGGCGTTTGCCACGTGGCGGAACCTGAGGGCCTGGATCAGTCGTGATGGCGGGATGACCTGGACGAAGGACCTGCCGCTGGACACCGGCAGCTACGGCTACCCCGGTTCCTACATCCTCGAAAAGGACGGCTCGATCCTGTTCCCCTACTGCGGCAGCGGCCGGGCTCCGAACACGGTTTACCTGTTGAGGTTCCAGGTGAACTCGGCACGCGACGGGGTCGTGCTGTTGCCGGTGGTGCGGTGACGGCTACGGCCGGGTTGCCGGTGTCGTCGTCTCGGCTGTGAACAGCCTGAGCAGCAGGTGGTGAGCGATCAGGCTGTGAGCCAGCGGGGTGGGGTGGCAGTCGTCGTGGATCAGCTCGACGTTGAAGTGCCGTTTTCGGCTGTGCTGGAACTCGTCGAAGATCTTGCGGAGGTCGACCAGTTCAGCTTCCTGGTTGGTAGCCACTTTGCGGATCACCCGGTTGATACTCAGCCGCGAACCGAGGTTTCCGATCATCGTTTCGCGAGAGCGAGCGTAGGCAGCTTCAGCCTCGTCGGGCCGACCCAGCGATTCGAGCAACTCGGCCTCGAGGTAGTGAGCGACGGGTGCGTCGGGGTCGATCTTGATGGCGAACTGGATTCTTAGCAGCGCGTCGTCGGTGCGATCCAGCTTCTGCAATTGCAGTGTCTCGTGGATCAGTCGGGTCATGGTGTGCAGGTTGCTCGGGTTTCCGGCGAGTGGTTGGCGTTGTTTCCAGGCCGGTGCGAGCCGGTACTGGAACGGCATCGTCATCAGGATGACCCGGACATTCTTACTTCGGGCCTCGGCGACGATCCTCACCAGGTTGTCTCGAAACCGGTCCAGGTACCTCTGGCGGGTTTCCGGCCACGTGGTGGCGTCGTACCTGAGCGGAGTCAGCGGGTTTTCGAACGCGTGTCGTGCCCCCTGCAGGTTGTAGTGTTCGACGAAGCCGTCGTCGTGGATCACCGGCAGGGGTGCTGCCTGGGTGTCGCGGTCGTACAGCAGGTGCAGCAGCCCCGACATGAAGGCGGCCAGTGCCCGGCTGTGGGTGAGTGTGATCAGGACGGATCGACTGCTGCGATCCAGCGGCAGGGTCGGTGAGTCGTCGTCGGGCTTGAGTCCGGGTCGACTTGGACGCCAATGAAACCACTCGTTGTTCCCGGCGAAGATGACCAGCGTGGCGGGGTCGTAGTGTTCGAGGATCGTCTGGGCGATGGGCAGGATGTCGCTGCTGTTGGCTCCGACTCGTGCGGCATTCAGCACTCGGTGATCGGGGTTGCTGGAGGGTCGATCGGCCTGTGCGGCGAGATTTTTGTCGTGGCGATAGGGGTAACCGAAGGCGGCCGATCCGCCCAGCACGAAGGTCCGTTTGCCTGGGAAACCGGGGCAGGTGTCGGGAGTCACCCGTCGGTGCTCGATCCATGGCCCGGCGTCATCGATCGTCGTCTGTCCGACCCGGTAGGGTTCGGCCGGATCGGGTGCCTTATCGGAGCCACGGATCCAGAGTGTCCTGCCGGGGGTAGTGTCGAGCTCGGCAGCGACCGGCTCGGTCTCGGTCTCCATCAGCGCCAGCCGCCAGAGCAGTTTCTGCCGGAAGTCGAGCAGATGATCACCGACCCAGCCGGCGGTTTCGAGCACCGCCAGGATGATCAGCACGAACCCGAGGCGTCGCCAGCGGCGGCGTCTCGGGCGATCGCCCGGCTGGGTGTGCGCGGTGGATTTCATGGATGCTCGTGGCCGAAGAGCCGTCCTGTCATCGCGTCCTGAGTCGGGACGGTTACAATCGAGAGCCTATGACAGATCTGATGGTAAACCACCACCGGCGGTGCTCGCCAACGGTGATTGCCAACCCATCTCCCACGGACTTCCCTCATGCGACTTGCTCGATTGCTCGTTCTCGTTTTGCTGCTCGCCCCGATCGCTTCTGCCGGGTCATTCAAGAAGGGAAAGGCCCGGTATCCGGTCACGGCTCCACCGAAGAAGCTGAAGCTCGATCCGTTTTACAAGAAGTACACCCACGCGGGCGGCTACCCGATCGTGGCCTCGAAAAACGTCAGCGACTTTGCGTTGAAGGAGGCGGCGTACCTGGTCGACCTGATGCTGGCTCGTCGCCCTGATGTGCGGAAGGCGATGATCGAGAGCGGTTCGCGGCTGATCGTGATCGCTCACAACGAGTTCACGACCGATATCCCCGAATACGCTCATATGAAACCCAAGGACTTCTGGGACGCCCGGGCACGTGGCCTGGGCGGTTCGCGGACCGACCCGGTCTGTTCGTGTGCCGAGGAAAACGTGATGGGGTACGCGGGGGATCCGTACAAGACCGAGAGCATCGTGATCCACGAGTTTGCTCACAACATCCACCTCCGCGGCCTGGTCCGCATCGACAAGACGTTTGATGAACGCCTGAAGCAGTCCTACGAGCGGGCGATGGCTCGCGGATTGTGGAAGAACAAGTACGCGTCGACCAATCGGAACGAGTACTGGGCCGAGGGCGTGCAGAGCTGGTTCAACAACAACCGGCCACCCGACCACGATCACAACCATGTCGACACTCGCAAGGAACTCAAGGAGTACGACACGGGATTGGCAAAGCTCTGCGAGGAGGTCTTCGGCTCGACGAAACTGGTGTACACCAAGCCGGTGACTCGCCTGAAGGGACACCTGGCCGGGTACAACCCCAGCACGGCTCCGAAGTTCGCCTGGCCCGAGCGATTGGCGGTGGTCAAGAAGGAGATCCGCGAGAAAGCTCGCAATCGTGGCAAGGAGAAGCCCAAGCCCAAGCCGACCAAGACCGGCTTCATCGATCATTCGCCGGTGAAGCTGCAGGGTTGGACGCTGCAGTTTGACAAGCGATTACTCACCGGTGAGCACAAGGCAGTCGGCGACGAGGTCCGTCGGATGATCGACGGGAAACTGTTTGAGATCACGTTGCTGGTCTCTCCCAGCCGCCTGAAGCATCTTCGCGAGGTGCCGATCTGGGTCGACCTGGATCATCCGCTGAAGACGGCCCAGTATCATCCGGGAGCCAAGTGGTTGCGGGATCACGGTCACGACCCGGCGATGGTCAAGGCGGTTCACATCCCCGATGCGGGTCGGTTGATCGGCCTGATCCGCAGCAACGATCAGCCAGCCGTGATGCTCCACGAGTTGGCTCATGCCTACCACGACCGGGTGTTGGGTTTCGGGTACGGTCCGATCCGCAAGGCGTGGGACAAGATCGTGGCGAGTAAGAAGTACGAGAAGGTGTTGCACATTCGCGGGAACCAGGTCAGGCATTACGCGTTGACCAACCACAAGGAGTTCTTTGCGGAGATGAGCGAGGCGTTTTTTGACACGAATGACTTCTATCCGTTCGTGCGGGCCGAGTTGAAGGAGTTCGAGCCCGAGGTGTTTGCCTTGCTGAAGGCGGTCTGGTCCGAGGGTGAGCCACCGAAGCCGGAGACGCCGGAGAAGACCAAGACGAAGAAGACGAAGAAGACGAAGAAGACGAAGAAGACGAAGACGAAGAAGAAGTAGCCAGGCTCGGGAGGCAACGGATGTCGGGTCAGTGGGAGTTGGCACTCGAGCAGAACCCCGAGCTCGAGGCGACCAGCGGCAGTGCCGGGGACGTGGCGGCGGCGGTGCGTCGTGGTGCGGATCTGCGGCTGTTCATGGAGGCCCGTGGCTACGACGAGACGCTGTATTTTCAGCAGGTCTATTCGGGCAGCGGCGATGCGTTTGCCGGGCTGATGTCTCATCACCACTCGTATGCTCACCGGGGCGAATTGGCCGAGCAGCCGTACTTCAGTTTCTTCCGTTACGACACCAGTGGCGCGTTCTCGCAGGTCAAGTGGATGCCTGGCGGGCAGGTGTTCGACGAGCAGCAGACCTACGCCTATGGCGTGTACCGCTGGTACGTGTGTGACCGCTGGCGGGTGGTGTACGAGCACGATGCCGAGGGCCAGGCGGTGGCGGGTGACCTGGACGAGTTGCACGAGGCGATCCGATCGGGTCGATCGATGAAGGTTGGTGTGCGACAGTTCCACGGCCTGGCGACTGACGACACGAGTGGTCCCGAGCAGGTGTCGTTTCTGAGCGTGATGCAGCCGTTGATTTCCGACGGTCACGCCGGAGCGAACTGCGACTTCGTCCTCGATTGTGCCCCAAAGTGGCCGTTCGAGTTTGCCGAGGGGTTGCAGGTGGGGATGATCTGGCCCAGGACGTCGGGGCGGATCATCTGTCACCTGGTGCAGCCCGGCGAGATGCCGTTCCGGCGGTTCGAGGTCCAACGGTCGATGCAGTGGCTGATCGCCGACGTGGGTTAGCCCGCCTGCGACGGGTTATGGACAGGCGAACCGGTGTGTGAAACTCTGACGCGTTCGGCCAGGTTCCTCGATCCGGATCGTTGCCTGGTGACGGCCGGATGTCAGGTCCGAGGCCGGGATCGTCCAGCCCCAGTGATGTTCGGCCTGCAGGTCTCCGAAATGTCGGCCCTGGTTGCTGGGTTTCAGGGTCACCGGAGGTCGCGAGTCGATCTGCGCGGTAACGCGGGTGGTGTCGGTGCCGTCGAAGATGTTGACCAGCAAATCAGCAGTCTTCTTGGCCGGGAGTTTTTCGGGACGTCCGACGATTTCGCCCGCCGCGTCCACTCGCGATTCGGCGCTGCCGAGGTAGTGATGGGCCAGCCTGCCGCCGGAGGAGTCGACCAGGCGGTAACCTCGAGGCTCGCCACTGGTGGCATTTTCTCGCTCGCCCGACTTCGCCCTCCACCAGGTGCCGCAGACGCTGACCGATTCGACGAACTCGATTCCCGACTGCACCATTCTCTGGTTCTCGTGCAGGTGCCCCTGCAGGACCAGCTTGACGTCGTGCTTCTTCAACTGGTCGATGGCCTGTGAGGCGTTGGTAATGACCCAGTGGGGTGCCTTGTCGGCCGTGGTGCCTCGACGGGGAGGGTAGTTGGTGGCCAGTGGGATGTGGACCGCCACCACGGTTCTCATGCCGCGGGGGACAGCAGCCAGGTCGGCCGCCAGCCACTGAAGTTCACGACGTCCGAACTGCCCGATCACCTTTCCCGGTTGGCCGGCTGTGGTGTCGATGTGGCAGCCGTCGAGCGTGATGCAGTGCAGGGTGCCGATGTCCCACGAGTAGTAGGTGGGTCCGAACAGCTGGCGGAACCGGCCCAGTGGATTGTCGGTTTTCAGCTGGAACTCGTGGTTGCCGACGGAATGTCGTACGGGCATCTTCAGCCGGCTGACCAGTTCGACGTACCGGGGCCCCGCGCGGTGATCCAGCGAGATGTCTCCACCGACCCAGCAGGCGTCCGGCAACGGGTCCAGCCGGTTGATCTCGTCGATCGTCCCTTTCATCCGCTTCAACGATTCGGCCGAGTTGCCCTCGGCCAGGTGCACATCAGTCATGTAGACCAGGCGATGCGACGGGTCGCTGGTGCGGGGCTTCAACCGAAAGATGGGTCGTTGCTTCACCGCGTCAGAGGTCGCGATGTAGAACGAGTCGGTCCAGTGACCCGACGGTGTGGTGAGGAACAGGAACGGTCCGCTGTCGGGCCCGACGCGGATCCTGAAGTCGCCCGAGGCATCGGTGTGGACGACCCGCAACCCGTCGGAGACGCGGACACCGGCCAGGGGTGTCTTGCCCGAGATGACCGAGCCGCGGACTTCGGAGGCGGGCACCGCTGCAGACAGGGCTCGGCACCAGGAGCCGGATCCGACGGCCAGTCCGACCGATGCGGCCTGCTGAAAGAATGTCCGACGATCGCCGCTGTGGTGATTCACGTCCGGTGGTTTCCGTGTTTCCTGGTGATCGCCCGGCAGGATCATCGAAAGCAGCGGGGCGTGGCGGTGGTGATCGACACGCTGCATCTCGTATCGTGGCGGCAACAGGACCTTGCAGGCAAGGCTGCTGGGCCTGAGAGTGAATGAGAGGGACGGCTTGGACCCAACGCATGGCGATGTCAAAGGAACCGACGGCATGTTCCTGAATATGGCCCATCGAGGCGATTCGAGTCGGGCTCCGGAGAACACCCTGGCCGCCTTCGAAGCGGGGGTCGAGGCGGGTGCGTCGGCCATCGAACTGGATCTCCGCTGTACCGCCGATGGACACGTGGTTGCGATGCACGACGAGAGCGTCGACCGTACGACCGATGGCACAGGGGCCATCCAACAGCTGACCCTCGAACAGGTCCGCAAGCTCGACGCCGGCGGCTGGTTTGACGAACGGTTCGCCGGTGAAGGCGTGCCGACTCTTGCCGAAGTCTTCGATCAACTGGTCGACCGCGTGCCGCTGGTGTTGCACGTCAAGGAGGACCGGTGCGGTATCGAACGTGCCGTGGTCGAGGAGGTGAACCGGCGAGGAGCTGTTGATCGCGTGACCGTGTCCTCGGATAAGCGAGGCGTGCTCGAGTCGATTCACCGGATGGCTCCGGATCTCGCAACCACCTGGATCGCCTGGTTCCGCGACTGGCGTTGGTGGATGTGGTATGTCGCCGGTAAAGTACGGCGGTTGCAGGCCAGGCGGGTTGCACCACCGGCCAGCCAGGTGACCGAGACCATGGTCGATTACTTTCAGAGTCGAGGGATCGTGGTGCGGGCCTGGGGCGTCGGACGCGACGAAAGTCTTGCCGCTCGACTGATCTCACTGGGCGTCGACGGCATGACCTTCGATGACCCCCGACGACTCACCGAACTCCTCAACACCGCAGCATCCACCGCAGCATCCACCGCAGCATCCACCGCAGCATCCACCGCAGCATCCACCGCAGCATCCACCGCAGCATCCACCGCAGCATCCACCGCAGCATCCACCGCAGCATCCACCGCA
>CAUZJR010000137.1:0-11594 GCA_963580005.1 Planctomycetota bacterium | reverse complement strand
GACAACTCCCCGGAACGCCCGTCACGCTCGGTGACCCCGACTCGTAAGCGGATCCGCCACACCTGCCATTTTGGCATTACCCGGCTTCAAAGACGAAACTGCCATATTGGCACTTCCGGCTCGGTGGGGATCGGACGGAATCTGTCCGTAAACCATTTATCCACACTGGTTTACAATTCACATCGTGAAAATCGGCACGCCATTTGTTCTTAGTCTCCCTCAACGAAGCCTCGCACGAGAGGCCGACCAACCACGGCCGGATGGGCCGGACCTTGAAAAGGGAGTACAGAGCCATGACGAGTACACTGTTACCGATGGGATGGAAGGTGGGGCGTCTTGAGAACGTCTGGGGCGACATGGACCGGATGATGGGTGCGTTTCTGGGCGGTGAATCGGGCAAGTCGGTCGACTGGGCCCCTCGCCTGGACCTCTCGGAAACCGACTCGCACTACGAGTTGCATCTGGACCTGCCTGGCGTATCCGAGGACGACCTGGAGATCGAGTTTCACGAGGGCAACCTCTCGGTCGCGGGCCATCGCGGAGAATCGCCCGACGAGCCGGACCGGTCGTGGCATCGTGTCGAGCGTCGACGCGGCACATTCCGCCGCGTGATTCGGCTGGGTGAGGAGATCGAAGCGGAGGGGATCGAGGCCGAGCACACCGACGGGGTCCTGGTCATCCGGGTCCCCAAGGCTGAGACGGTCAAGCCGCGTCGGATCTCATTGAAGAGCTAGTTCTCTTCGGCCCGCAGTTCACACCGGGTCGGCGTTGGGCTCCTCCCCCCGGAGCATCAGCCCGGCCCGGTGTGTCGGTTTCCGTCCCACCCGGCGCCGTTCTCGATCCGGCTCACGGCCTGTTCGCATCCGGGTGACTCAACTGGCTCAGTCGCAGCAGGTGATCATGCACTCGCTCGCCATCGATCGTCACCGCCTCGAACCGCACCTGGGGGTCCTTGGCCGAGGTATCGAAGTCCATCACCGCGAAACTGCAAGTCTTGTTGTAGCCCCAGATCAACCCGGGTGATGGGACCACCTTGTGAGTGTGCCGGTTGGTCAGCTTCGAACTCTCCAGCTCGTACAGGTCGTACCCTCCGTCGCGCTTCGTCACTCTGAGGTCGGTCCGGTGGCGATCGGCCGAGACCAGGATCACGCCATTGATCCGTTCGGTCTCGAGGAACCCGAAGATCTCTTCGCGTTCCTCGGCAAACCCGTCCCACGTGTCACGGCTGCCGGGTTTGACTCCCGCCGACCAGGGCACGGGCGAGGCGATGATCCGAAACGTCCCCTTCGATTCCTTCAGCGTCCGCTTCAGCCATGCCATCTGCACCGGCCCCAGCATGCTCGGCCGCCGGCCTCGACTGCGGTAGTAGCGACCATCGAGCAGGATCACATGCAGGTCACCGATCCGAAAATCGCACCAGCACCCCGGCTGCTTCCGGCCTCCCCCGTAGTAGGGATTGCACCAGTTCCGCGCGAAGGTGTTCCAGACCCGCCGCTTCCAGGCCGGCTTCTCGATCTCGGGACCCGGTACGCAGTCGTTGGTGCCGAAGTCGTGGTCGTCGTAGATCGCATACACGGGTGTGCCGGCCACCAGGCGTCGCCATTCGGGCCGAGACTGCCGACGGTAGTAGCAGTACCGGGTCGTGAGCGTTTCCTTCGGCGCGTCGATGTAGACATTGTCCCCGAGCATCAGCATCGCATCGGGCTTTCGCTTGAGAATCGTATCCCACATCCGTTCCCACTTCGGCACGTAACCAGCCCCGCCACCAAAGACGATCCGTGTCTTCCCGGGCTGCCCCACGGCCGCCGTCGTCCGGAACCGGGTATTCTCTGCCTTCTGCGGCCGGCCGTCGACAAGCACCATGTAGCGATACCCTGTCCCCGGCTTCAGCCCCTTGAGTCTCACGACGGCCGTGAAATCCGTCTCCGGCATCGTCCGCCCAAACGCCTCGAGCACGATCGCCCGGCTGGCAGCGTCGCGGACCAGGATCACGATCCTCGAAGCCCTGGCGGTACGGAGCCAGACCGAGGCGGCCGTGTCAGAGACATCACCGAGCATCGGCCCGTGGAGCAGGTCGGCGGGACCGTGCTGTTTGGCCAGTTCCCGAAACCCGTCACTGGCGTACAGCGGCTGCAGGACATCGCGCGGTCCGGCCACCAGCCGTTCAAACGGCAGCCCCGCCGCCATCGCCTGCCGCATCTGCTTGACCGCCTCGACAATTCGCCCCTGCTTCGCCGCCGCCATCATCGCCACGAAGTGCGTCTCGGGTGCCCCGGGCTCACCCTTGCCCAACTCCACACCAGCCGCGACAAAATCGCCCCTGGCGATCAGCCGGGTGGCATTCCGCTGAGAGTCGTGCTGGGCATCGGCGGGATCAACCGCCCATAAGGCAGCAACCACCACCACGAAGACCCTGCCCGCCCGGCTGCACCTTCTGAGGAATCCCTTGCTGATCATGGGAGTTCCACAATTTCCCTGCCCGACTTGGTCGCCAGCCCCTTGAGCGTCTCGGGATTGATCGAGTTCATGAGGAACATCACGCGGCCGTCACCCATGCCGACGTTGAACCCTCCGGGCCGTAGTCCTCCAAGGCCCGCCCTGGGATTCGCCGCCTTGATCTCGTGATCGACCGGCTTGGTCCATGGCACCGCCCGGTCGGCATCCACCTCGACCAACATCATCGTCAGCGACGTCCCGTCACGGACGTCAGCGAACTTGACACCCGTCTTGGACATCATCGAATCGGCTCCGACCACTGCCAGGTAATTGGTCACAGTTCCAGCCGGCAGGTTGGGATTGGCGAGCACGGCGGGCATCAGCCGAATCAAGGGCTTGTTGTGAGCGCTGTCCCAAGGCTCATCCAGCTTGAATCGCTTGAAGAGTGACTCCTGGTCGAGGAAGGGCAGGATGTGCACTCGCCAACTCAACAGCGGTTTGCCATTGGCGTCATAGCTGGCGCGAGCTGGCAGGCGGCCATGCACGCTGTGGTAGTTATGAAATGCCAGCAACACCTGCTTCATGTTGTTGCGTGACGCGCTTCGCCGAGCCGCCTCGCGAGCCTGCTGCACCGCCGGCAAGAGCAGTGCCACCATGGTCGCCGTGTTGAAGTACTCCAGCCCCACCTCCATGGTCACCGTCACCCCGTCACGCTTGGGCTGCAGTCGCTTCTCGAGCGAGTTGGCCAACCGGGTGAAGTAGTTTCGAGTCGCCTGGCCCACTTGCCCTTCGCCTGCAGGAATCGCCAGCGTCGTGGCCAGGAACATGGTCTTGACCATCCCCAGCCCACCCCGCACACCGGTGTCAATCGCGGTCGCCGCCCCGGCATCGGTTGCCGTCGCGACCAGTTGCAGCTGGCTGTCGGCATCGACATTGATGTTCAGTCGCAACGACTGCAGTTGGGCTGGCAGCGAGCGGACAAACTCCAGCGGCGGCGGAAGCGGAGGAATGTTCTCCAACATGTTTCGCAGCATCGGCCGTAGTGGTTCGACGGCCAGGAACACCGCGACGTCATCGGTCGGTGCCAGCGTCCCGATCTGTTTTCTCAGCGGCGACAGTGCCGCGGAATTCTCCAAGTCAGCGGCCGCCTTGAGCATGGACTCGAGGAATCCCGGAGTCCCCAACACCATCGTCTTGCCGTTGATCAGAGCCAACCCAACCGGCGGAGAGAGGCGAAACCGGTACACCTGCTTCCCGGCCGTGACAACCCGCTGGGCTCTGGCAAGCAATTCAGGCTTCAACGTCACCGGGGCCGAAAACGAAACCACCGCACCCAGGCCGGGGGTTGGGGCATTAGACGGTGGCGCGACAATCGCGATCACCTGCTCGATCTTCAAAGGATCAAATCCCAACTCCTCGATTCCGCCCGCCGTGAGAATCTCCCAGGGCATCAACTCGAGTCGCGGCGCACTCTGCAGCTTCTTGAAATTGACCACCGCAGCCATCACAGCTTCAGCCGGGACGTACTCGATGCCCTGCAAAGCCGCCTTCTCGGCCGCGTCGATCCGTGGTGACGGAATGGCCAGCAAGGCCACGCACATCGTCACCAGCGACAGCCCGCTCAATGAATGCCTCATCATCTCACCTCTCCCTGATCGCCCTGGAATCTCCAGGATCTTGAATCCGGACGTTGCCGAACAACGCCGCAACTCTAGCCCGCTCCCGATCGACTCGCTACCACGCACCCCTCGCAACCGATCGTCTCAATCGACCGACTTCAGCGGGTAGTGAAACCCCAGGTCCACCGGGCCGGTGTCACGTAACTGATCGGATCGAGTGGTCCGTTCATCGAGTCCCCCTGCGGCGGCCAGCCTCGAACCGGCATCGATACACCGACTCGCTGCAACATCCCCCACCCCGCTCTCAGCCAGCAGAAACCGACGACCTCCAACCACCCGGAACCGGGGATCCGACGCCAGGTTGCCCCCCGAGTCGTCTCCGCCCTCGGGCACTCCACCCTGCAGGCAACAATGTGCAAACGCGGGTTGCCCCGAGCCGAGTTGTACGGCGAGCGGATTGCCCCAGATGATCGAATCGACCACCTGCGGAGCCGCATTCTTCTCGAGCACCACCCCGACCTTGCCGGCACCGGTGATCGTACAGTTGGAGAATCGCACCCGGTCTTTTCCTCCGACGATCCTCACCGCGTGAGGCAGCGATGTTTTGCCCGAGGCATCGACGAGCACATTGCTCAGAGAAAACCGGCCCGCCTGGGCGTTGATGTTCAGGCCCCGGACCTGGACATTCCGCAGCGAGACGCGGGTCCCGGCAAGAGGCAGGGGACCGCCGGGGTCGCGACTGGCCTTCGAACCGTATTCCCAGCCGAGATGGATCATTCCAAAACGACCTCCGACAATCCGCACACTCTGAAGCGGACCGGCCAGCATGACCGGTGCCAGGCAGTGGACGTCGTGGAGACTGATATCGTTGACGCGATTGCGGGGGAACTTCTCGCGCGGAGCACTGTGGCTGTAGATGCCGTACTTGCCCCCCACCCGTTCGATCCGCACGCGTCTCAGCTGGATGTCTCGCGAGATATCAACCGGCCCGGCCTTCCAGTGGTTGCGGATCCCGAACGCGTTGCCCCGGGGCACATCGGTGACCGAGCAATCGACCACCCGGATGTGCCTCACCCCGTCCTCGATCTCCCACGCATTGCCCGTCGACTTCGGAGCACCTCGTGCGTGGCAGTCGATGAAGCGGACATTGGTCGTGATCGCCCCGGACCCCTTGTCGGCATCCCCGCTGGCATCGAAGCCGTCCTCGAGCCAGTCCTCAACCACGCACCCCCGCACCTCGCAGTCGCTCGACCCCGCCCCGATGTCCAACCCGACAAACGGTCGCAGGATCGTGACATCGCGAATCTTTATCAGATGACCGTGCTCGACCACGATGGCCCGGGGATTGTAGTAGTCCTGCTGGCGGTAGATGTTGGCATCGACGGTCAGTCCCCGGATCTCGACTCGCCTGACCGGCTGATCCGGCTTCCCTGCCACCCACAACACGTGGACCTGGCTGTCGGTAGTCCGCCTGGCCTTCGTCCCGTTGGCGGCACCGTCGGCCAGCTTGATCGTGGCCCCCTTGCCACTGAGTTTCACGTTGCTCGAACCGATGACCACCGTGCCGCTGACCAGGTAGGGCTGCTTGGCCGGAGGAAACACCACGGTACCTCCTCCTGCAGCGGCCACCCGCGAGATGGCCTTGTTGATCGCGGCCAGGCAGTCCGTCTTGCCGTCGGCCACTGCTCCCAGGTCGGTAACACGCACCCGGGCGGCGGCCGCCTGCCGCAGGACGACCGGAAACAGGGACCCTGGCGGGTTGCCACCAGCAACAGCCTTGACCCCGGCCAACCGGTAACGATCGACCTGTCCGCCCTGCGAGTGCCAGATCTGGTCGGGATGGCCCGGCACAAAATCGAAACCTTCCAGGTGCATCCGCGTCTCGGCAATCTCCCACACTCGCGTCGGCTGCTGAATGCTGGCATCCAGGGTCTTGGGCAAGTCGAATTCGAACAGCCCATCCATGCTGCCGAAGGTGTGGATCGAGTAGAGCTTGCTGCCGACGATGCGGACCCCCTGCGAGAAGTGCATCGCACCGGGATAGCGAAACACCCCCTCCCGCACGATCCGGTCCCCGTCGATCTTGTAGCGGTGGATTCCCAGGTCGCGGAGGTCCCCGATCCACAGGTGCTTGCCATCGAAACAGACCGGATCAATCCAGGTGAGTTCCCTGGTGATGTCCCAGGTCTGAACCACTGTCAGATCGCTGGCCCGGATCTTGGCCACCTTCCCGCGATCCAGCGCCTTGTCGTACTTGCCTCCTTCGGGACCATGCAGCAAGCCGGCCCACAGGAAGCCATCGTGATAGTCGATCGCTCCGAAGTGGTTGACCCCCTCGATGCGAATCGTCTTCTGCTCGATCAACTTCCAGTTCTTGTCGAACCGGCAGATCGTACGGGCGTTGGAAGAAAAGTTGTGAGTCTTACCGAGGGCCAGCCCCTGGGTGGCCGCCCCCCCGACCAGGGTCCGTTGCTCCAGTTGAGTGGCCAGTGGAGTCTCGAGCCCCTTGCGAGTCAGCCTCGAGCGATACACCGGCCTCAACCGCGCGATCCCCAGCCCGTCGGCCACCCGGATCATCGCACCGACCCGATCGACCAGGGGAAACTCGACGCCAGCACCAAACAGGCCTGCCACCTTCCCCGCCTCGTTGGCACAGCAGTAGTTGATCCGCACCTTCTTCTGCTTCAACAGCTTCGTATGGGCTGCGTCGACCGAACCGCCCCCGTAGAGCTGGATGAACGCCGCCCCCCCCGCAATCGTCTCGTCGACGTACCGGCGATTGTTGGCCTGCCGCTCCATGTTGCAGACCTGGACCCGGGGATGAGCCGCACGGGCCGCCCGGGCCGCAACAGCTCCGCAGGCCAAGAACGCCTGGTGCAATCGCCGGTGAGCCACGATGCGGGCCGTCACGTCCGCGGCCAGCTTCTCACGCGTGGCCGGATCCTCCTTCAAATGCACGTTCAACCAGATGTTCTCGGGCATCATCGCCAACGCCTCATCCAGCGTCGGCACCCTCGTCCCGCCGAAATGCTTCGCCTTCCAGGCTCCGGCATCCAGCTTCTTGATCTGCTCGAGCGTGAGTCCCGAGACGGGACCCGTGCCATCGGTCGTGCGGTCGACGGTCGAGTCGTGCAACAGCACCAGTTTTCCGTCGCGGGTCAGCGCCACGTCGAACTCGATCATCACCGCCCCCAGCCGAATCGCCTCGCGGAAGGCCTTGATGGTGTTTTCCGGATGAGTCTCACTGGCGCCGCGATGGGCACAGATGCCACGGGCGGGCATCGCCACTGGTGACTCGACCGGCTCGGCCGAGACAACCGGCCTCGACACGAACAGCACGGCCAGCAAAAAGACGAACGGCCGACTTCCCAGACACATGGTGCTAATCTCCGGTTTCCGATCACGATCCGACACCCCGCCCGAGTGGGGCTTCGCCAGCGGCGGCTCGTGCGTCGTGAATTGTGAGAACTCGAAAAAAACCGCGGCACCTTCACAGTACCATGGGGTTACTTGTCCCTACGGGCTCGCAGGCTCAGTTGAGTCGTCGAGCAGAACATCGAAAAAAGTGGCCACTGAGTTTCAGCCGCGAAGCAGTCCACTCACCGGCCCAACGTCACTGGTGATCGCGCTGTGCTCGGCCAGTTCGGTCCTGCGCATGGTACCTGCATCCCAATTGCCATCACAACTGGCCGACACCGATGCAGGCCACCGGTCCGCAGAGCCTGCGGACCCTGATCGGGGTCCGCGATTCCGCGCCACCGCCACGCTGTGCAGCGTGGCCTGCGGCGTCGCGGTGGTCGCCACGATCGCCCTGGCCGCCTTTCTGCTCGAACAGGCACAACTCAAACGCAGTGTCGCCGACCAGGCCGATGCAGAGATCGACCCCGTGCTGACCCGCTACCGGCAAGCCCAGGCACGAGCACACCGCCAGGGCATCGACCAGCCCCGCTTCGAGATCGCATCCAAGACCTTTGTTCCCGACCACGAAGAATGCGTCGTCGTCAGCATCGATGACACCCACTACGCCTTCCCGCTCTCGCTGCTCTCAAACATCAAGACGCACGTGATCAATTGCCAACTCGAAGGCCAGCACGTGGCCGTGACCTACTGCGACCTGCAGGACTCCACGAGGGTACTCAAGAGCTCGAATCCGTCAGAACCACTCACCGCCTCCGCCACCCGGTTCGACGGAACGCAGCGAGGCATGATGCTGGAGATCAACGGCGAGGCCTTCCGCCAGATGTCGCCGGACGTCCCGCTGTCGGACCTGCCGTTTCAGCGTGTGATCTGGGGGCAGTGGAAGGGTGAGCACCCGAACACGAGGGTCCTGGTCGTTGAATCTGACAACGACTCCACGGTCACTTCGCCTGCTTCTGAGACACCAGGAACGCGATCAGGTCGATGAACTCCCGTTCGGTCAGCCGCTTGTCGACCCCATCGGGCATCGTGCTGATCCGCTGAAGCGACTGCTCCTCGATCTCCGACTTGGCGATCTTGTGCAGCTTGCCTTCCTTGTCCCCCAGCGTCAGCTGCGTCGCCGTCTCGGAGACTCGCACCCCGGTCACGACCCGTCCGCTCTCGAGCACCACCACGCGGGTCTGGTAGCTGGGAGCAATCGCGCGACTCGGCTCGAGCACCGCCTCGATCAGGTGGATCCGCGAAAATCTCCGGCCCACCCCCGTCAGGTCCGGCCCGATCCGGCCACCCTCGGCTCCGATCCGGTGACAGCGGGCACACAATCCCCGTTTCTTGATGTCCAGGAACACTCTCTGGCCCAGCACCGCGTCTCCCTGTTCCTTCAACGCCCTCTGGGCGTAGGTCTCCAGCACACCCTCGAGCGTCCGATCCCGAAATCGCACCTGCAACCGGCTCGGGCGATCCCAGTCGACCCAGGCCACCAGCCGGTTGACTCCTTTTTCGAGCGTGGCATGAAACCGGTCGCTGTCGGGCTGGAAGCCTCGTACACCATCACGCCGATAGACCTCGGTGCCGTTGATCGTCACCCGCAGCCGCCCGCCGGCGGCAGCCAGGAACTCGATCTGCTTCTTCGCCGGCGAGCTGACGTCGGTCCACGCCACCCGCACGGTCTTCTCGGCTTCGACCTTGCCTCGCGGCAACACGACCGCCGGATCGGCCCCTGCGGCCATCACCACCTTGCCCAGGCGATCGCCGCCGGTCGACCCGGCCGGCCCAACACCCGCCAGCAACCCCGTCGCCTCATCAACACTCAGCACCCCACTCGCCCGCCACCTCAACAACAGCCCCCCGTCGCCCTGCAGGTCGGCTCGCGCACGTGCCAACGCCTGGGCCGAGACCACCTTGCGAGCCTCCAACCGGTCCAGGGTCCCGAACACGCGGGCCTGGATCGACGTCGAGCGGTAGGTTCGGGCCAGTAGCTGGATCCGACCCAGGTCCTTCGCCTCCCCAAATCTGCCCAGGTACGCCAGCCCCGCTTCCAGGGTGATCGGATCATCCAGCGCCGCCCGCGCCGCACCCAGCGAGCCGGGATGTTCGAGTGCCACCAGTGCGGACAGGCCGGCGGACCGCACCGCTGCATCAGGATCGGTGACCGAGCGTGAGAGATCCGCAGCCAGTGTTTTCACCTTCAGCCGCCCCGCCGCCGCTGCCGCCGCCCGTCGTACCGGCGACGCCTTGTCGCCCAGCAGCTTACCCAGCCGCTCGGCCAGCCGCTGATCGCCCCGATGGGCCGACGCGGTGATCGACGCGGCACGCACCGAGGCGTCGGTGGAACCGAGTCCCGCTTCGAACAGACCGCCGGAATCGAGCCCCTCGCGGCGGCCCAGACGCTCGAGTAACTCGGCCAGCACCGGACCCTGCTCGAGCTGCCCGCCCAGTGTCACCAATCGGCTGCCGGCTGCCCCCTTGAAACGCTGGTCGAGAACCGCCAGGGCCGAGCGGCGATTGGCCGGCGAATAGGCCGCTTCTGCGACCACTCTCAGTAACGCCGAGGTCGATGCGTCCGAGACCTCGGCTTTCATCGCATCCAGCAGCTCAACCACCGCCTTGTCATCCCGCTCAGAAACCAGCCACTCCGAGAGCACCTTCGACGCAATCGGTACACCCTGCCGCCGCATCGTCCTCAACGCCGTCACCCGCACCCGTCGGTCCTCGTCTCGTAGCGCATCGCCGAGGGCCGTCGCGATCGTGGTCGTCTGATCCCAATCCGCCGGATTGACCGGACGGGGTGCCGGGCGGTAGCCCCAGTACTTCCAGGCCGCCGGCTTGCGCCACACCCGGGTCAAACACTCGGCATACTCACGCCGCCGCTGGGGTCGAGATTCGGACTTCAGCTTCTCGATCAACCACTCGACGATCGTCTCGTCGTACCGGTCGGCCACGGCCCGAAGCGCCATCGCCCTGGCCGGATGCGCCGAGGGCAACTCGAGCAGCTCGAGAGTTTCTGACCAGTTGGCGACTCGTCGCAGCGCCTGCTGCCCGGCATGCAACCGGACGGCATCCAGGGTGGTCGGCTTGTGCCCGGCAAGCCACTTCGGCAGCCCCGACCACTTCAACCGGCCCAGGGCAACAAGCACCTCGCGATGGACCTCCGCTGCGGCCTGTGCCTGCGACCCGGCCAGGTCGGCCAGCCGACCGGCGATCGCTGCGTCGCCGGGTCCGCTGTCGAGCTTGTTGCCAACCAGCACGGGATCAACCAGGTCGGCAACGGCACGGATGGCCTGGACCCGGACCCTGGTGCTCGAATCCCGCGCGGCCACCTCGAGCAGCTCATCGAGAGACTCCGCACCACCGGCCGCCAGCAGCCAGACCAAGTGCATCCGAGCCCGGACCCGGTCCGGGCCGGTCTTATTCCTGCCCGATCGCAGCACGAACTGCAATGGTGAGTTCCAGTGTTTTCGAGGCAATCGCAACAGGGCCGCAGCCGACGCCTCACGCTTCAGTCGACTCGTCGACCTCAATCGAGCAAACAGCGCCTGCACGCTCGCAGGCTTCGGTGGCGAGTCGCTTGAGGAGCGGGGGGCGGGGGCTCCCTGGGGAACGACCCGATAGATGCGGGCTCGGCCGCGTCGAGGTCGCTGGCCGTCGGCCCAGTCGGAAATGAACAGCGCCCCGTCGCGGCCCACGACCACGTCGGTCGGCTTGAAACCGTAGGGATCGGTCGAGGCCCCGCTGGCAAAGACCTGCTCGCGCATCGGAGCGAACCCGGCTCCGGCCGCCTGCCGGGGATAGAAGACCACCGAACTGCCCCACTCGCAAAAGAACAATCCACCCCGGTACGCCTTGGGAAAACTCGTCTCGCCGTAGTGCACCCCTCCGGCTGAGGACCCGCGTCCCATGTCCGCCAGCGGACCCAGGGCCAGCTCGCGTCGCTCGCGATAATGATAGGGGTACCCGTGATCGGCTCCGTGGATGCTGTGATAGACCCGGATCATGTAGTCGCCGCCGTCGTTCTCGTTGTCACGCACGAAGACGTTCAGATCGTCATCCAGTGCGAGGTCATAGATGTTGCGGAGTCCTCCGGAAAACACGTGCAGGTCGCTGCCGTCGAGCCGGCACCTC
>CAUZJR010000136.1:0-11600 GCA_963580005.1 Planctomycetota bacterium | reverse complement strand
GCCAACAAACACCGCTCCCTCCAGGCAATAGGTCACCTCGCCGTTCAAGCTCCAACCCACGGTCGTCAGCAACCCTCCGTCAGAACGCACCGCCTCTGTCCCGGTATTCATCAACAAGAAGCAGCCAGTGCCGTAGGTGTTCTTGGCCTCTCCCGGTGAAAAGCAGGCCTGCCCGAATGTCGCAGCCTGCTGGTCTCCGGCCATCCCCGCCAACGGAACGCTCGTACCCAGGATCTCGGCATCGATCTCACCAATCACCCCCGACGACTCGACCACCTCGGGCAACATCGCCCTGGGAACACCGATCGCCGCCAACAGCTCGTCGTCCCACTCGAGCGTGTGGATGTTCAACAACAGTGTCCGGCTGGCGTTGCTGACATCGGTCACGTGGCAGCGGCCTCCGGTCAATCGCCAGGCCAGGAACGAGTCGACCGTGCCAAACAGCACCTCCCCTCGCTCAGCCCGCGACCTGAGACCCTCGACCTCATCGAGCAGGTGAGCGATCTTGGTGCCCGAGAAGTACGGATCGAGCACCAACCCGGTCTTGTCCCGAATCAGGCTCTCGTAGCCGTCGCGTTTCAGATTCGCACATCGCTGCGCGGTCACGCGGCTCTGCCACACGATCGCGTTGGCGACCGGCCGCCCGCTGTCTCGCTCCCACACCACCGTCGTCTCACGCTGGTTGGCGATCCCCACCGCCACCAGCTGACTCGAGTCGACCTCCGCCTCGACCAACGCCCTGCGCGCCGTCGACAACTGCGAATCCCAGATCGCCTCGGCGTCGTGCTCGACATGACCCGGCTCGGGGTAGATCTGCTCGAACTCGGCCTGGGCCATGCCCACCGCCCGGGCCGATTCGTCGAACACGATCGCGCGGCTGGAGGTGGTGCCCTGGTCCAACGCCAACACGTACTGTGACATGCACTCGCCTCGGTTTTTCGGTCATCAACGCGGCGCCGCCCGACTACTTCACCCGCTCTCGCCACGCACGCCAGCTGGCACGCAACTCGCTCAATCGCTCGGACATGCCCGAATCTCCGGCCAGGTTCTTTTCCTCGCGAGGATCACGCTTCAGGTCGTAGAGTTCCTCGACGACCGGGTCCAGGGACGTGTAGCGGACGTACTTGAATCGCGGACCACGCACTCCCTCGGTCATCGGGATCCGAGGGTGCCGGAAGGGATGCTCGTAAAAGAACTCGGTCCGCCACTTCGCTCGACGACCCCGCAGCAAGGGCAGCAGAGATCGCCCCTGCACCGACCCGGGCACGCCCAGACCGGCCAGGTCGAGAATCGTGGGGGCGATGTCGATGTTCAGGGCCGGAGCGGAAATCCGGCTACCCTTGCGGCCCGACGGCAGCCGAGGATCACAGATCACCAGTGGCAACCGGATCGACTCCTCGTGCATGAACCACTTCCCCGCCAGGCCATGCTCGCCCAAGTAGAAGCCGTTGTCGGAAGTGAAGATGATCACCGTGTTCTCAAACAGCCTCTTCGACTTCAACAGCCCCACCATCCGGCCGATCACATCATCGACTCCCATCACCAGCCGGTAGTAGTCCTTGACCGATTTCTGGAACATCGCCGGGTCGGCGAACCGGATCTTCCAGCGCCGACGTGCCTCGGACGTCTGCAGGAACTTCGGCAAACGTGCGAAATGCGCGGCGGTGGCCGTCGCCGGACGTGGGATCTGCGTGTCGGCCAGAACCGTCTCGTAGCGGTGATCGGGCTGGAAGGGCCAGGGATCACCGTCCTGACAATGAGCCGCCTTGGTGTAGTACTGCAGCAGAAACGGCTTCTCGCCGTCGCAGGTGTTCAGGAAATCGAGAACCTGCTGGCCCAGGCGGTGAGTCAGGTGAGGCCCCTGGCCGTTGGGCTTGGGGTAGTAGCGACCCTGGCCGCTAAACCCCTTGAAGACGTCGTAGCGGTCCACAGGCAACCGCCCGCCCAGGCCCCACTTGCCAATCATCGCCGTGTGGTATCCCGACTTGCGCAACAGCACAGGAAACGCATCCTTCCATTGCATCTCGCTCAGAGGCTGCCGGAAACTGCGGATCCCGTGACGCATCGCGTACTGGCCCGTCAGAAAACTGGCCCGGCTGGTGGCACAGATCGAGGTCGTGCAGAAAGTATGAGTGAAAATGGCACCGTGACCGGCCAGCGCGTCGATGTGAGGCGTCTTCAGGACCGGGTTGCCCATGCAACCCAGGGCATCAAACCTCTGGTCGTCGGTGATCACCAGGATGATGTTCGGTCGCTGAGCCGCATGCAGCCGAGCGACTCCGACACCCGCCAGTAGCATCAGCACGCAGGCGAGCACACGCCCAGGGACCCCTCGGCCACCATGCCCCGACCGCCACTCCTGCATCTCCCACCCCCTTGGCACGTCCGATTCTTCCTCGACGGCGACACAGTGCCCCATTGAACCGAAATTGTCAATTCTCGGAGGTGTCCCCCACTTTACCTGCTGCCCGAGAGCACCTATTCTCCGCTCCGCCTTCGCTCTCGAGCCAGTACCGGGAAGATCCACAGTGTCCTGTTCCATCGAAACGGCGACCGACCGCGACTACCTGAACGTCGCCGCACTCGACCGCATTTCCTGGCCCATCGCTCCGGACCTGTTCATTCCCGACGGAGAACACATCTGGAGGATCTGGTGCGACGCGGCGACTCTGCTGGTGGCCCGCCGACCCAGGGAATCAGAGCCACTCCCGGAATCCGACGACATCGCCGGCGCGCTGGTGATGTTTCCCACCAACACCGCCGAACTCTGCCTGCACAAGATCATGGTTCATTCCCAGTGCCGGGGAGAGGGAATTGGCAGCGAGTTGATGCAGGCCGGGCTCGCCATCGCGACCGCGCCGGTCTTTCTGACCGTAGACCCCGGCAACGACGCCGCCGTCTCGCTTTATCAGAATTTCGGCTTTACCATCCGCAGCCGAGTCGACGGCTTCTACCGGCCGCACGAAGACCGGCTGATCATGGTTCACCCCGGTCCCCAGTGACCTGCTCGGCCGAACCCGAGTCGGACTCGGCCTGCACCGCCTCCTCTCGCTGACCCAGCCGCACCTCCTCGCCGCGAATGATGCGACCGATGTTGCCGCGGTGCCGGTAGATGATCAAAAACGGCACAGCGAGCGTGAACGCCGAGAGACTCCAGTGCGGGATCCAGCGATCCTCCATCACCATCAACGCCGTTTGCACAATGGCAAACGCTAGCGATGCCAACAGCGAACCCAGGCTCCCCATGCGACTCGTCGCCAGGCTCAACAGGTACACGCCCACGGCCGCCAGCGTCGCCCACGGACCCAGCACCACCACCACGCCCAACGCGGTGGCCACTCCCTTGCCCCCTCGCAGGCCAATCCAGCAGGGGTACATGTGCCCCAGGATCGCAATCAGCCCCACCAGCACCTGAGCGTGCACGATCGTAACGCTACCCGGTTCAAGCGTCGCGACCCACCGGGCCATCGTCTCTGAAACCACCAGGACCGGCAGCAGTCCCTTCGCAGCGTCCGGCACCAGCACCGCCACGCCCCACCTGAGACCCATCACGCGGGCCACGTTGGTGGCTCCGATGTTGCCGCTGCCCTGGGTGCGAATGTCGATTCCGCCCACCACGCGGCCGATGATGTACCCAAACGGGATCCCACCCACCAGGTAGGCCACCACGCACGCGATCACCATGTAGACGGGCGTCGTCATCGGGGTCACGCCGAGCCGAACGGGAATCCGAAGCGGTGTGCCCCCAACGGGTTACCGCCTGTGACGAGTTAGAGCCGATCGGCGAGGGAAAGTCGAGCGACGGGATCGGTTTTCCCGACTTCAGATTCCGCCAATTCCCATCCGCCACACACCGCCACACACCGCCGCCTCATGCTGCTCGAAAGAGGTCCGCCGATTCGCGGCTCAATGAGGACCTCTCGAGTTGACTCGCAAACTCGCTTCTGGCCCGCTCGCACGCCGATACGTCGATGCCGCAGACCACGCGGGCACTCTCGAGAACTCCATCAAACCACCGACAGTAGTCCAACTCGGGCCAATCGCGACGGCAGTACCGGGCCAATCTCGAGGACTGGCGGGCCAGTTGAGAGACCTGGCCGGGCACGACAAACTCGGCGTACTCCAAGTCGATCACCGCCGGAGAAATCACCCGGCTGCCGTGACACGGCAGGAACACGTTGTCGGGCCCGACATCGACGTGAAAACAACCGGTCCGAAGCAAGTCAACCAGAACACCGGCGACCCGGTCCAAAGCGCGACGCCGCTGCACATGATCTCCGGCGATCGCCAGTTGCGATGACAGGCTCGAACGACCGGCGAGGTGTTCGATCACCAGGAGACTGGCCACCAGCGGATCGAATCGGCGACGGACTCGGCCCTGGGCAAAGACTCCAGGCACGACCAGGCCCAGCCTGGCGGCATGCTCCAGGTTCCTGGCTTCGCTGAAACCGTATCGCCGCCACTTGCGTTTGCGATGCAGCGTACCCAGGAAGACGACCTTCACCACGTGATCACCATCGCGGAACACCAGTCTGCGGTCGGTCTGCTTCAGGATGCCCGACACCTCTCCGTCGAGAATCCGCTCGGCATACGCTTCCAGGCACTCGCCCAGTTCGCCGTCGCCGGCCCGTCCCACCACTCCACGGCCACGAACGGCCGTCGGCAGGAACGAAGACAATGCCGGCGTCGGGTCGCTCACCAAGTCACCTGGGTTCGAGTCACGCGGCCTGTGCCCGCTTCAGCAGCACGTTCAATTCGGCGAAGACCCGCTCGGGAGTCAGCTCGGTCATGCAGCGGTGATGGCCCAACGGACAGGTTCGCTGCTGGCACGGTCCGCAATCGACATCCAGTTGCACGTGGATCGCGTTGTCGGAAAACGTCTCGCTCCAGGCGATGTGAGTCGGGCCAAACAGCGTCACCACCGGAACGTCGAACGGGGCTGCAAAGTGCCTCGGCCCCGAGTCAGTCGTGACCATTGCGGTGGCGTGCCGGACCACCGCCTTGGTCAGCCCCAGGCTCTGGGGCTCTTCAGACAACGACACGACCCGAGGGTCATCGGCGACCGCGGTAATCTGTCGGGCCTCCTCACGCTCCGAAGGTCCACAGACCACAACCACCGCCAGTTCAGTCGACGTCACGATCTTCCGCGCCAGTTCTGCGAACAGGCCGCTGGGCCAGTGCTTGGCTGCACCGAACGCGCCACCGGGATTGAAACACACGTAGGGCCGCGGGCCCAGGACATCGCCCCGACGTGCTCGAATCGCACGCCAGGCCGATTCGTCTGACTTCGATACCGACAGGTGCATCCGACGATCGGTCGACTCGCAACCGAGCCGCTTGACCAATCTCAGGTATTCATCCAGCACCGGGTGAGGTGTCTTCTGAGACCGGGGCGGGACCGGATCGGTCAAGAACAGCCGGCGGCCGTCTCGAGCCAACCCGATCCGGCGACGGGCTCCCGACAACCACGCCATGAAGGCCGATCGCAGCGAATTGGGAAACAACACCGCCACGTCGAACCGCTCGGCTCTCAAACGACGCGCCAGCCCCCAGCCGGAACTCTCACGCGAGCCGCCACCCGGGTCCCACTCGATCGACCTGTCAACCAGGCCGGTCCCTTCCAGGACATCGCCCACGTAGGGACGCAGCACACCCACCACTTCGCCATCGGGCCACCGGCTGCGAATCGAGGCCAGGGCCGGGGTGGCCATCACGGCATCACCAACCCAGTTGGGCAGAAACACGGCGGTCTTCATGCCATCCCCCGACCGACTCCGACTGACCCCGGCCACGCTAACCGGCCCGCCGCAGTTGTTGTTGATCTGCCTCGCGAATCCGGGCCACGATCTCGCTGGTCGAGAGCCCCGGCACCAGCCCCAGGCCCTTGGCGACTCCCCCGTAGGACTCGACCAACTCGCGTCCCACGATGTCCTCGACCGCGTAGGTCCCCCCCTTGACCAGCACGTCGGGTCTGAGTGTCTGGATCAGAGCTTCGGGGGTGGCTTCGTCGAAGATCACCACGTAGTCGACGACCTCCAACCCCGCCAGCATCGCGGCTCGCTGCTGCTGAGCAATGATCGGCCGCCCCGGTCCCTTCTCGAGCCCCCTCACGCTGTTGTCGCTGTTGACGGCCACCACCAGGCAATCGCCCTCGGCGGCAGCCTGCTCGAGGCTGGCCAGGTGACCGGCGTGCAACAGGTCGAAGCAGCCGTTGGTCATCACGATCTGCTGCCCCGACTCGCGGCGGGCCGCCAGCAACTCGGACAGCGTCGCTCGATCACGAATCTTCTCACCCGCGACTCGAGGCCCCTTCAGCAGGTCCGCGATCATCTCACCGCGTGTCACGATGACCACCCCGATCTGCTCCACCTCAAGGCCGCCGGCCGTGTTGGCCAGCCGCGCCATGGTTTCGGGATCACAACCGGCGGCGGCCGCGAGACCGATGGTGGCCAGCACCATGTCCCCGGCGCCCGTGATGTCGTAGACCTCGCGGCGACGCGTGGGCAGGTGACCGGTGGTGCCGTCGGAATGGGCCAGCACGATGCCGTCGCTGTCGAGCGTGACGAAGGCGGTGTCGAGTTCGAGATCTCCGCAGAGCAGGGACGCGGCGGCCAGGCCGTCCTCGACCGTGGCAATCACACGTCCTGTCGCCCGGGCCGTTTCGGTGCGGTTGGGAGTGATCGCCGTCGCACCGCGGTAGACCCGGTAGTCTCCGCTCGAGGCCGGATCAACGATGACCGGGATCCCCGCCCTGGCGGCGGCCGAGATCACCGCCGACAACAACTCCGGCGTGCAGACTCCCTTGGCGTAATCCGAGACCAGCACCGCATCGACTTGACGCTTGGCCGAGGGCGATATCGACGCCTCGAGTGCCTGGATCAACTCGTCGGCGATCGCCGGGCACAACCGATCACGCGATTCGCGATCGACGCGGAGTACCTGGTGAGGGTGCCGGTGCTGGGCACGGCCCATGACTCGTGTCTTGACCGTCGTCGGACGCGCCTCGTCGGTGACAACCAGCTCGGTCCCGATCCCGGCCCGTACCAGCTGGTGACGCATCTCGCGGCCGTCTTCGTCGTCGCCGACCACTCCGGCCATCAACACCTCGGCCTCGAGACCCCGCAGCATGTTGGCCACGTTGGCCGCACCGCCCAGACGCACCTCGCGATGATCCTCCCGTAGGAGCATCACGGGAGCTTCCTGGCTGATCCGCTCGGCGTCAGCCCAGGTGTATCGGTCCAGGACCAAGTCTCCCACGATCAACAGACGCGGATGACCGGCCCCCCGGAGAATCTCGACCAACTCGTACGACATGGCCCGGGGATCATCTCGATCGACCGCGGTCGAGTCAATATCTCTTGAATCGCTGACCCGATCACCCGGGCAAGTCAATCGGACTCGCTGTCGACATCCCTGAGCATCGGTTCCAGTTCTTCGACGAAGTCGTTGACGTCCTTGAACTCGCGGTACACCGATGCAAACCGTACGAATGCCACCTGGTCCACATCACGCAGGCGACCAAAGACCAGCTCGCCGATTTCACGCGACGGAATCTCACGCTCGAAGCCCCGGTAGACCTCCTGCTCGACCGCGTTGATAACCCCCTCGATCTCGTCATCGCTGACCGGTCGCTTGTAACAGGCCTTCTCGAGTCCCACCCGGATCCGCTCGCGGTCGAACGGTACCCGCGAGCCATCCTTCTTGATCACCCGCAGCGGAGATTCCTCGATCTTCTCATACGTCGTGAATCGCCGCTCGCAACCCAGGCACTCGCGGCGGCGGCGGATCGCATGAGGCTGACTGGCTCGCGAATCGACCACCCTGGTCTCTTCGAAATGACAAAACGGGCACTGCATCGCTGCAAGACTCCGGGGAACGCGTTGCCGAACCGTTGCGTGCCAGCGCGACGACTACGGTACCCGAGCGAGCCGAAACCGCAAAGACCACTTGGAGCCTGGCCATCAGACCGACTCACCCGGATCGAGACATCTCATCACCGGCATCATCACCGGCATCATCACCGGCATCATCACCGGCATCAGCACCGGCATCAGCACCGGCATCAGCACCGGCATCAGCACCGGCATCAGCACCGGCATCAGCACCGGCATCAGCACCGGCATCAGCACCGGACCCAGCACCGGACCCAGCACCGGCATCATCACCGGCCGCATTGTCGTCGCTGCCCTGTCGTAGCTCCTCGAGAGACATTTTCAGTTCACGCACCGAGCCGACCCCGACGGCCAGCAGCAAGCCTGCCATCCCGAGCAGGCCTCCACCCAGGATCACCATCCAGAGCAGCCTCCACGCAAAGTCGCTCATGACACCGCCTCCCTGTCACCAGGCTGATCCGTGCGAGGTCGATCGGGCACCAGCAACGACACGGGGATGAAGACCAGCGTCGGCGTCACCATCGTCAGCAGCATCATCATCGCCGGAAAGACCTGGAACCCCGTGGGGTCGGGGAAGAAGGTCGAGTTGATGGCGTCGATGACCTGGGCGAGGCCGCAGACCCCCATCACCCCGCAGACCAGCGCCGCCAGGGCGCCCGCCGAACTGGCTCTTCGCCAGTACAGACCGCCGACGATGACCGGGAGTGCTCCCGAGAGATACACGGTTCCGGTGATGGCCAGGTAGTCCCACAATTCCTGTCCCACCTCGTACCACAGGCCCCAGAACAGCAGGAAGGCTCCGATCACCACGATACTGATTCGCGTCACCAGCACGCGGCGGCGGTCGCTGAGACCTCCGCACAAGGGAGCGACGATGTCCTGGGCCACCACGCCGCTCCAACACAACAGGTAGCTGTCGTGAGTCGACATGAAGGCCGCCAGCATCGCCGCGGTCACCAGGCCCAGCAGCCCGCTGGGGATGATCTTGGCCAGGTACAGCGGCATGGCCGACAGAGTGGACAGTTGCTTCGAATCGATCAACTGCTGGAACTCGCTGCCGAGCTCCGTGTTCAGCGTGAAGAAGGCAAAGGCCCCGATGCCCCACAACGCCGGCAGCGTGCGGCGGGCCAGGAACGGGATGGTACTGAAGAGATACAGGCGACGGGCGACCGTCGGAGTCTTGACCGCCAGGGTCCTCGAGACTGTTGCCGGCCAGAGCATCACGGCGATCGACAGTGTCAGCCACTGAGCCGTCAGCATCCAAGGACCCACTCCGTCGGCAGTCGCCTCGGTCATCGGGTTGTCGATCAGCAGAGGATTGACGTAGGTCGTTGTGCTCAGCTCCCACAAGCCGCCCACACCGCCCAGCTCGCTGAGCACATAGTAGCTGACCACCAGCGAACCGACTCCCAGCACCAGGAACTGGATCAGGTCGGTAATCACCACCGAGACCATGCCTCCCAGCACGGTGTAGAACAGGACCAGCAGCAGCAGTCCCGACATGATCAACTTCATGGCCATCGGGTCTTCGAGACCGGTCACGCCGACCAGGAACAGCGAGCCGGCCTTCAGGAAGACGCCCATATTGAGCACTCCGGCCAACACCATCATCACCGCGCCCACCACTCTCACCGTCTGCGTGTATCGCCGCTGGTAGTATTCGGGCACCGTCAGCACCGCCTCCTGACGCAGGCGGAACACGACCAGCCCGGTGATCCCGATCACAGCCAGACCAGCCACCTCGATCACCGCCAGGTACAACGAGGCAAACTGCTTGGTGTAGCCCAACTGGGCGACATACATCACCGTCACCAGGCCCAGCTCGGTGCCGGTCATCGTCGCCAGGGCCAGCCGAATCCGCAGCGTGCGGCCGGCGACCAGGTAGTCACTCAGACCACCCACATAGCGGTTGGCCCACACTCCGATCAGGATCGAACCGGCGAGGTAGACCGCGACGATGATCCAGTCGATGGTCCCGAATTCGGTATGAAACAGCCCCATGACAGCTCACCGCAG
This sequence comes from Planctomycetota bacterium, assembly GCA_963580005.1. Lineage (GTDB taxonomy): Bacteria > Planctomycetota > Planctomycetia > Planctomycetales > Planctomycetaceae > UBA8437. Next base: position 1,692 of record CAUZJR010000136.1, on the reverse strand, counting down.
TCCCAAATATCGCGGTTGCATTCGGAACAAACTCGTCCTACGATTGGACTTCGAACTCTCGATACGAGTCCTGCCGAGAGTCCCATTCTGGATCTCGAAACGACTCTAACGCGCCGACCCGGGGAGATGCCACGGTGACGATCGACAAGAGCCTGCGACGCAGGGGGCACCTGACGCGGACACGCAACGTGCTGAAGCGAAGCGAGCGAATCGAGAAGCTCGAGTTCGAGGACCGATGGCAGGACGGCCAGAGTCCCTTCGGACTGCCCAAGGTCCGGGTCGTCAAGAGTTCGCTCGGGCGGAAGAAGAAAAAGAAGAAGGAAGAGGAAGAGGAACTGGTCGAAGAAGGGATGGAGGCGACCGAGGACGAAGAGTAGACCGGGTGCCACCGCCTGGCCTGACTCCCGTTGCCACTTCCCCGCGCCCATGGACATCCGCTCCACCCTGCAATCGCTGGCGGGCACACTGCCCCGGAAGCGGATGAGGCGTCTCGGGCGGCAGTTCCTGGCCGCCACCGCCGATTGTCGAGGCACCCAGCACCGGGTGCTCCGCGAATTGCTGGAACTCAACGGCGGCAGCGAATTCGGCAAGGCGCATGGCCTGCAGCGGGTGCCCGACTCGCAAGAATTCCGCCGCAGCTTCCCGGTGACCGACTACGAGGTCTACCAGCCCTTCATCGAGCGGCTCAAGGAAGGCCACCAGGCAGCGCTGCTGGGTCCCGACAACCCGCTGCTGATGTTCACGCTCAGCAGTGGAACCACGGCCGACCCCAAGTTCATTCCCGTCAGCCAACGCTTCCTGGACGACTACCGCCGCGGCTGGAAGACCTGGGCCATCTTCGCCTACGACAGCCACAAGGCTGCCACCGGCGGGAACATCGTTCAATTCGTCAGCCATCACGAACAGTTTCACACCCGAGGTGGAACCCCCTGCGGGAACATCAGCGGGCTGGCCATCCGCATGCAGTCGCCGTTTGTGGTCCGCTGCATGTACACGATTCCCTTCGATGTGGCAGAGATCGAAGACCCCGAGGCGAAGTACTACGCGTCGATGAGATGGGCGATGGCCGATCAGCGGGTCGGCATGGTGACCACCGCCAACCCCAGCACTCTGCTGCACGTGGCCCGCTTCGCCGACACCCACAGCTCATCCCTGATCCGCGATATCGCCGATGGGACACTCAGCACCGAGTTTGAAATTTCCGGCGAGATCCGGCACCGCCTGGCCTCCCGGCTGAAACCACGCCCGCGCCGGGCCAGGGAACTCGAACGGATCCTCGAACAGACCGGACACCTCTACCCCAGGGACTACTGGAACAGCGTCCAGTTCCTGGCCGTCTGGACCGGAGGCAGTTGCGCTGCCTACTTCGACGCGGTACGCGAGTGCTACGGAGATGTGCCGACGCGAGACCACGGGCTGCACGCCAGCGAAGGACGGATGACGATCCCGCTGAGGGACAACTGCTGCGACGGAGTGCTCGACGTCGTCTCAAACTACTACGAGTTCATCCCGGCCGAAGAATACGGCAGCACGCGGCCCACCGTTCTCGAGGCCCACCAGCTCGAGTGCGACAGCGACTACTACATCCTGCTGACAACCGGGTCGGGCCTGTATCGCTACGACATCTGCGACGTGGTCCGCTGCACCGGATTCTGTGGGACGACACCCCTGCTGAGATTCCTGCACAAGGGG
>CAUZJR010000135.1:0-11694 GCA_963580005.1 Planctomycetota bacterium | reverse complement strand
GTGATCGGGTCCCGAGCATACGGACTGGAGTCGACGGTGCAAGCCCCGCACATCCCGATCAGCACTCGCCGCTTGCACGCAAGACGGTGGCACTTAGAATGGTGGCGACGTTCGTTCCGGCTACGGAGAGGCCGGGATGTGAACCATACGCTCAGGGAATCTGCGGTATGACCGACCCAACAACCATCGTGCTTCTCGTCCTCGGCGCCTTCGTCGGGCTGTTCTTCCTGGTCTTCATGTGGCTGCTGCTGCCGCTGTTCCCGACCTGGATCCGCTCGATGACCAGCGGCGGGAAGATCTCGCCGATGAAACTGGTCCTGATGCGGCTGATGAAGATCAACCCCCAGGTGGTCGTCCAGGCACGCATCATGGCGGTGCAGGCCAACCTGACCGATGTGGCCACCAACAATCTCGAAGCCCACTACCTGGCCGGAGGCAACATCCTGCGAGTGGTCCAGGCGCTGATCGCCGCCACCCGGGCTCGGCTGGGCCTGACCTGGGACACCGCTGCCGCGATCGACTTGGCCGGCCGAGACGTTCTCGACGCGGTCCGCACCAGTGTCGACCCCAAGGTGATCGACTGCCCCGATCCCTCGCGACACGGCCGCACCACGCTCGATGGAGTCTCCAAGAACGGCATCCAGCTCAAGGCGCGTGCCCGGGTCACCGTCCGCACAAACCTCTCGCAACTCGTCGGCGGTGCCACCGAGGAAACCGTGATCGCTCGGGTGGGCGAGGGAATCGTCAGCGCGATCGGGTCCTCGGACTCGCACGAACGAGTCCTCGAACAACCCATGCTGATCGCACGCACCGTCCTCGATAAGGGACTCGATTCCCAAACCGCGTTTGAAATCGTCTCGATCGATATCGCAGACATCGACGTGGGCGAAAACGTAGGGGCCAGGCTCCAGGCCGACCAGGCCGAAGCCGACATGCGAGTGGCTCGGGCCAAGGCCGAAGAACGACGGGCCCAGGCGGTCGCCCAGGAACAGGAAATGAAGGCCGATACAGTCGAAAACCGCGCCGAGGTGGTCTTGGCCGAGGCCGATGTGCCCAAGGCCATGGCCAGTGCCTTCGAACAGGGAAATCTTCGAGCCGAAGATTCGATGTAATCGCTATCATCCAATCAACCACATGGGCCGCAAAGCCAACCACCGGTCCCGGTCGAAAAGACACTAGAGCAGCCGATAAGTCTGTCGGGATTCAATCCACGCGAATATCCGGTGCGGTGCCATGAGCGAGATGATCCAGGTGGAATTGACAACCACACAACGTGACCTGCTGCTCCGCGGCCTGCAGTTCGTCCGCAGCTCAGTCAAACTCTCGATCGGCCTCAGCCGGATCCCCGACGAGCAGCGAAGCGAGCAGCTCGAGGCGATCGAGACGCTGGAGCGGCAGTTGCACGAGGACCTGGTGATCCAGCCCTCGACCCACCTCTCATAGATCCGCCCATTAAGAGCCGGGGTCAGACGCCCCGCTTTTTTGCGGGGGGCCTGACCCCTTTTGATTCCCATCCGTCCGGGCCCCGCCCATGCGGTTCCAGCACGTCTGCGTCGAGGCTCTGAGCTATCGGCTGCCCGACGAGGTCGTGACATCGGAGGCGATCGAGGAGCAGTTGGCCGACGTCTACGGCCGACTCGATCTGCCCGCCGGACGACTCGAACTGATGACCGGCATCGCCCAACGGCGGTTCTTTGCCCCCGGTACGCGGCCCGGTGACATCAGTGCCCAGACGGCACGAGATGCGATCCAGGCCAGCGGAATCGACCCCGGCCGCTTTGGTGTACTGGTGCACGGATCGGTCTGCCGAGATCAGCTCGAACCGGCGACCGCCAGCGGCGTTCACGCCGCCAGCGGACTGCCCGATTCTGCGATGATCCTCGACGTCTCAAACGCCTGCCTCGGACTGCTCAATGGATGCCTGCTGCTGGCCAACATGATCGAACTGGGCCAGGTCCAGGCCGGTGTGGTGGTCGGGACCGAGATCGGTCGCGGGCTGGTCGAGGGCACCATCGATTCGCTGAACAACGACACCGCACTGACCCGCCAGACGATCAAGCCCGCATTCGCCTCGTTGACCATCGGGTCCGCCTCGGCCGCCATCGTGCTGTGCGACCGACGACTCTCACAGACCGGACACCGCCTGCTGGGCGGAGTCGTCCGCTCAGATACCTCCGCTCACGAGCTGTGTGCCGGAGGCGTCTCGGCCGAAGACCACGGAGACGACAGGCCCCGCATGGAAACCGACTCCGAAGCACTGCTTTACGCGGGCATCGAGCTGGCGGCGGCGACCTGGCAGGAAACGCTTGAGGTGCTGGGCTGGAGCAACGACTGCGTCGACAAGGCCTTCACGCACCAGGTCGGCCGAGCCCACCGCAACATGCTCTACCAGCGACTCGGACTCGACCCCGCCATCGACTACTCAACCGTCGAATTCCTCGGCAACACCGGAGCCACCGCGTTGCCGATCGCCGCGGCGATGGGCCAGGAGACCGGACACCTCGAGCAGGGAGACCGGGTCGCCTGGCTGGGCATCGGCAGCGGACTCTCCAGCGTCATGCTCGGGTTTCAGTGGTAGGCGGCTCGACGCCCAGGCCCTCGGCGGTCTCGCACAACGAAGCCCACGTGCCCCGATCCAGCGGCACACCCTCGGCCAATCGCAGCCGCATCGTCTCCCGGCTGCGGTCTCCGGCCAACCGGATCGACTCCACGTCCGGCATCCGCTCCACTCCACGCACAAACTCGATCACCCGATCCGCCTCGCCCAGGAAATGACCCGTCCCGGCAAATCGCTCGGGGTCCCAGACCACCAGCAGCACGTTGTTGGTCCCCGGAGCGCCGGGTGCAGCCGGAGGACAACTGCCTCCCGAGAGGCCTCCGACAAGTATGTCCAGCAGCAGCGAGAGACCAAAGCCCTTGTAGCCGCCCATCGGCAGAATCGTTCCGCGAGGGTCGCTGAAACGGACCTCCGGATCAGTCGTCGGCTGGCCCTCGGAATCCAGTAACCAGCCCTCCGGACAACTCTCGCCAGCCATCTGCTGCACCAGCACCTTGCCGTTGGCCACGACGCTTGTGGAAATATCCAGCACCATCGGCTGATCACCGGTGGGGACACCGATCGCGATCGGGTTGGTGCTCAGAGTCGGCTCGGTTCCGCCCGGGGGCGCCACGCATTTCAGAACGCCGTTGTCGTTGACCGTCACCAGACCCGCACGGCCTCGCGACGCGACCAGCTCGGCCCACTCGCCCACACGGCCCACGTGTCCGCAGCGGACCAGGGTCCCGCAGGCCACGCCCAACTCGTCGACCTTCTTGTCGAGCCGCTCGATCAGGCGGGTCATCTGCACCATGCCGAAACCAAATCCCGCGTCGGCACACAGCATCGCACCGGTTTCGGAATGAACCACCAGCTCGGCACCGGCCACCAGTTCGCCAGTCTCCAGCAACGGCAGGTAGCGAGGAATCCGGACGACGCCATGAGAATCGTGGCCGCGGAGATTCGAGCCGACCAGGCTGATCGAGACCAGCTCGGCCTCGTCTTCGGGAACACCGGCGGCCTCGAACAGCGACATCGCGAACCGCGTCAGCGACTCCGAGTCGACACGAATGCCCGAATCCATCCTAGTCCCCCGCCTCACCCTTCGACTTGCCCGCGGCCGGCTTGGGCTTCTCGAATTGCCAGTGCGAATCGAAGAACCCCGCCCACGAGATCGTCTCGTCGTAGCCACCCGAGGCGGTCTTGGAGAAGGACTGCACGGCGATGTCGCCCAGGCGAGGGAACAGCCACGAGTTCGAGTTCTTGAAGTCGGGCTCGTGGAACGTGTGGCCCGAATTGATCACCACGTACCGACGGGGGTTCAGCGGGTTGGGGTAGATCATCGAGAGACCATGCGAGTCCGGATCGTAACTCTTGCCCGACACCCGCATCGCCTCGCGGGTCCACTCCACCGGCAGCCTCTTGATTACCCGTGCCATCACCGAGTTCGAGCCGGGGTCGCCGAAGAGCACCAGGTTGCTCGCCGCGATCATCGCGTCGTCGACCTCGGTGTCCTTGACCACCCGGATCCGACCCCGCAACCACTTGTCGAATTCGCGGCCGAAGCGGAGAAGAGTCCAGTGGGACCAGTCGGCCTGGGACTTCGACCAGGGGGTCCCGCTGCCCTGGACACAGACGAACGGCTGCATGAAGGCGTCGTCGATCGGACCCTGCAGGTCACGACGCTTGTTCAGATCGAGGTTCTTCTGGAAGGTCCGCGACGTGTCATAGTCGAGCACGTTCCAGTCCTTGCCATTCTTCTGGTAGTAGACACCCGGCAGCAGCCCGCCCGCGGCGGTGGCCAGGCGGTGCTTGACCCCGTCGATCTCAACCCCCTCGGCCACATCCCGAGCCACCTGCAGTGCGGCGACGTTGCGTGTGCGGATTTTCAGGGTCCCGTCCGGGCCCCGGGTCGCCTGCACCACCGCCGGCCGGTACAGCTCCTCCATCTCCTCAACAGTCAACCACTCGCAGACGTTGTACTTGACCGTCCAGGTCACGAAGCGGATGTCGGTGCGGCCCGGGTAGGTCCGGCGTCCCTTGCGAGAGTGCTCGTTGTGAAAGGCCATGAACTGCTTGAACGATTCGGGATGGAACCGGTGTCCGGTCCCCGGCCCGATTAGCAGCTTGATCGGCACGCCCAGCCGCTTGGCCCGCTCGACCATCGTCGTGCTCGCCAGCAACTGCTTGTCGATTTCTCCGCCGTAGGTGCAGACCGGCACGTTGTAGGCATTCAGCGCGTAGGGGACGACGTCGTAGATCGAGAGTGCACGATGCTGGTGAACGGGTCGCTGCCGGGTCTGGTTCTGGTACTTGTAGAAGTCGACGAACCCGGCCCCGGGGCCCACCGATGACCAGCGGCTGGGATGGTGCAAACCCAGATGCCACGCGCCGGCTCCTCCCATCGAGAACCCCCACAAGGTGATCCGGCGATTGTCGATGCGGACGCGCCGTTCGAGATCGGCGAGAGCCTCGAATACGTCCGCCTCGCCCGAGTACCGGTAGGCGTTGTTGGTGCGGCCGAACACGTCCAACTGCACAAACGCCTGACCCTTGGGTAACGCCTTGCCCTGGTGCAGAGCGATGAACCTGAGTTCATTCAGGGTGCCGCCGCGGCCGTGGAGTTTCAGGTGCAGAGGGTGACGGGTGCCCGAACGGGGGTTGATGCCCTCGGGCAACGAGACGGCGTAGGGTTGCACCGAACCGTCGACCTTCGAGTAGTAGCCGCGGATCGTGCTGCCTGTCTGCAGGACCCACGGCGACTTGCCCGAGGCCAGCTCGTCGGCACGACGCATCCCGATCGACAGCGACTTCCTGGCGTAGCCGATCCAGGCCGAGCCCCCCTTGCCGGAATTGGGCGAGTAGAACTCGTTGTGACGCATCGCCCACTCGACCGCCTTGGCAAACACCTCGACGTCGGCCACCAGCCTGCGACGGATCGATTCGTCCCGCTTGAGCAACTCGACCTTGCCCACCAGGGCCTTGCGAGCCGTCTCGAGTTCGGCGGCGACATCCTGAGGCGGGGCCTGGGCCGAGACGATCCCGGCGGTGGCACACAGCAGGACCCCCGCAAGCCAACCGCCTGGCACCCGGCAACGTCGATTGCCTCGCATCATCTGCTCACCTCGAACTCGGTCCAGGAGACTCAGGCACCGGTGGCCGTCTCGGCCGACTCGAAACCGCAGTCGCGATGGCCGCCGTCGCAGAAGGGACGGTTGGCCGAAGCCCCGCAACGACACAGGGCGATCGTCTCCTTGTCGCCCAGGTCAAACGCCTCGCCGTTGATATCGGTCAGCGCCAGCAGGCCACTCTCGAGACCACTGACAAGGAAGGGGCCGTTTTCTCTGGTCGTGATCTGAATTTCAGCCATTGTGTGAATCGTCCTGTCCGGGGAGATCGGGTCCGGCGGCACCAGAGCCGACGGGGACTGGTCAGAGACTAATCGGCGATTGTGGGAAACGCAAACCGCGGCCGACGACCTCCGCGTGGACTGGAAAACTCGCCGCTCCTGCACCACAATCCGCCAGCGTCGAGGGTGTCGGCCCGGTTGGCCCACAGGTTGGCCCACAGGCGACGTCAGACATCAGGGAGGAGTCGACAGGGATGAGCAACGAGCCCGTAGAGGCAGCTGCCGAGGACCGCTCGGGGTTGGTCGACGAGCTGAGATGGAAGAAGTTCGACGTCCTGGACGACGGCTTCGTCTGCCTGGTCGACGTGATGGGCGACGACCGCTCGGTGGTCCAGGCGGCTCGGGTCAGCTACGGAGCCGGAACTCAGAAGGTCTCCGATGACCGGACCCTGATCCGATACCTGCTGAGACACCGGCATACCACTCCGTTCGAAATGGCCGAGATCAAACTGCTGGTGCGGGTGCCGATGGACTGCTGGAGACAGTGGATCCGGCACCGCACCGCCAACGTCAACGAGTACAGCACCCGCTACTCGATCGCGATCGACGCCTCGCAGATCACCGAACCCGAGGCCTGGCGGAGCCAGGCCCAGAGCAACCGGCAGGGGAGCGGTGAGGTGCTCTCCGAGGAGATCGGTCAGCAGCTGAGCCAGACGGAACGGGAACTGCTGGATGAGTCCAAGCGGGTGTACCAGGCACGGCTCGACGCGGGTGTCGCCCGCGAACAGGCCCGCAAGGACCTGCCGCTCTCGACCTACACCGAAGCCTATTGGAAGGTCGACCTGCACAACCTGCTGCACTTCCTGGCACTGAGAATGGACAGCCACGCACAACAGGAAATCCGCGACTACGCCACCACCATCGGCGAACAGATCGTGCAACCCCTGTTCCCGGTCGTCTGGGAAGCCTTCCAGGACTACCGTGTCGGAGGTTCCTTCCTGACCCGGCTCGATGTCGAGGTGATCAGGCGGCTGATGGACCGCGGAAAGGAAACCGGGCAACCACCCCCCTTTGATCAGACCCTGTTTCTGGAAGCCCAGGACCCCGCGTGGAAAACCCTGACTCGCTGCCGCGAACGAGACGAGTGCCACGACAAGCTGGCCGCACTCGGGATCGTTGATCCCCGTGACGTGAACTGAGCGACCGGGGCAGCCTTCGCCGGGCAACCACTTTCGGTTGGCCGCCGCAATGACTTCTGCTACGGTGGCTCTTTCCCCAGGCGAGAGACATCAAACGGGAGACACCCGGTGGTCAAACTGCGGCTTCGTGACAACGAGAAGATTCAGGACGCGGTCAAGCGGTTCCGCAAACTGGTCGAGCACGCCGGCATCAAGAAGGAAATGCGGCGTCGCGAATATTACGAAAAGCCCAGTGACACGGCCCGACGAGCACGACGACGTGCAGCACGCCGCGCACGAATTTCGAAGTAGCCGCCGCAGCCCCCTCGGCCTGATCACGACCTACTCGTCGTCCTCTTCCGGCTCGGGGATGACCTCTTCCTTGATCGGCTGGACCCAGTAGAGCTTCTTCTTGCCCTTGGCGGTGAGTTGATCGGCCTTCTTGTCGGCGTCCTTGCGGCAGTCGTAGTCGAACCGGGCCTCCTCGCGCATGCTGCTGCTGTAGACGCCCCAGATCAGCCGGAATCGAGTCGGCTCGGTCGACTTCTTCTTCCGCTTGACCTTCTTCTTGACGGCCTTCGTCTTGGCTGCCGTCTTGTCAGCTGCCGGCCCGTCGGCTGCCGTCTTCTTGGTTGTCTTCTCGACAGCCTTTTTCGCGGTCTTCTTCTTGGCCATCCGCCTCAGTCTCCCACAACACAAAACACCCGGCACTCATCCGGCACCTGCCCGGCACCTGCCCGGCACCCATTCGGGCGGTCGGACAAGGCCTAGGCCTAGGATATCATCTCGGTTCCGATCGGACTACTCTCACCCACACTCGCAAGTCGCACCCCGGAGCCACTCTCGATGGGTCACCTCAAGTACGCCAAGCCCAAGGAAATCGGCATCGATGCCGATCGGCTGGAAACCGCGTACCGGCTGCTGCGGAAATGGACCACCGGTCCCGAGGCTCCGATCCCCGGCGGAGCCATCCTGGTCGGCCGGCACGGACGGGTTGTCCCGCCTCGGTTCTTTGGACGGCAGGGCCCCGAGCCCGGTGCCGAGGAAATCCGCCAGGACGGACTGTTTCTGCTCGCGTCGATCTCAAAGCCGATCACCTACCTGGCCGGAATGCTCCGGGTCGAACAGGGCCAACTGAACCTCTCGGACCCCGTCGCCCGCTACATCCCCGAATTTGCCGCACAACACAAGGAAGACACGCTCGTCGAACACCTCTTTACCCACACCTCCGGTATGCCCGACATGCTGGGAAACAATGCGGAATTGAGACGAAAGCACGCGGGACTCAAGACCTTCATCACCGGCGCCATCGGGGCCACTCCGCTGTTTGAACCGGGAACCGATCGCAAGTACCAGAGCATGGGGACGCTGGTTGCGGCCGAACTGGTGCAGAGACTGGCCGGACGGCCGATCCGCGATGTGCTCAGACGAGAACTCTTCGAGCCGCTGGGACTGGTCGACATCGCGCTGGGCAGCCGAGGACTCGATCGACGCCGACTGGTGAGAGTCGAGGTGCCCGAGTACCAGGTCGGGTCCGACTTCGGATGGAACAGCCGCTACTGGCAGGAATTCGGAGCACCCTGGGGAGGAGCATTCGCCTCGCCCGAAGACCTCGCCGTTATCTGCCAGCTGATGCTCGGAGACGGTGAAGTCCGAGGCACTCGGCTGCTGGCTCCGGCCACGGTCCGCTCGATGACCGAAAACCGGCTGGCGACGATGCCCGGAATCGATCCGCAACTGGCCGCCAGCCGACCCTGGGGACTCGGCTGGAAACTCAACCACCGTGGCACCTCGGCCAGCTGGGGAGATGCCCTGGGACCGGATGTCTTTGGTCACACCGGAGCCACGGGGACCATGTGCTGGATGGACCGCAAACGCGACGCCTTCTGCATCCTGCTCACCAGCGCCATCCGCTCCCGAGCCCCCTGGCGACTCGTCCACCTCTCAAATGCCATCTCCGCCGCCATCCTCTAAATAGACCTTCGAAACACCCCGTTTGTGCCGCAGACCACGTTCCAACTGTCATACCGAGCCGAAATAACCAGAAAAGTTTAACCAACCGGAGCAACTCGTCCGATCAATAGAATCAGCATCCGTGCCTGTGCGCGGGGTTTCTCGTACGCGATTCGTTCGCAACTGAGGAGAGTTGGTTCATGCGACGGTATCAGACATGGGTTCTGCTGGCGGCCCTGTTGGCGGCCATTCCAGGTACAACTGCGGCGGGGCTGCCGTCGTTCCTGAAGTTCTTTGGTGGTGGCTCCGAAGCGGAGACTCCCCCGACGGCCGAGCAAACGAAGGCCTACAACACGAAGATGGCCGAGTCGATTGCCTCGGCCCTGCGTGCTGCCGGCCTGAGCGGCTACGAAATTCGCATCCGCTTTCAGGCGAACAAGGCCGAGTTGACCGGTTCGATCGCCGACGCGGGCCAGAAGGCCGCGGTGACCAGGGTGGTGACCGGAGTCGAAGGTGTCGGCACCGTCGACAACCAGCTGAAAGTCATGCCGGCCAAGACGGCCGCGGTCACCAAACCCAGCCTCAAACCCAGCCTCAAACCGGAAATCAAGCCGGCCACGTTTGCCGCGACTCCCAAGGTGAACCCGGCCGACAAGATGGCCAACCAGAAGATGGCCGAACAGATTGCTCGGGCGCTGGGTGCGGCCCAACTGAGCAGCTATGACATCGAAATCCGGTTCCGGCAGGGCATCGCTCAGCTGGCCGGTACCGTCAATTCGCTCCAGGAACGGGCCTATGTCGAGCAGATTGCTGCGTCGGTTCCGGGAGTCAAGAGGGTCGAGAATCAGTTGGCACTAGGACGCAGACCGGCCGGTCTGCAACAGGCAGCCTACCAGCAGGCACCTCCCGGACCCGGACCCGGACCCGGACCCGGACCCGGACCCGGACCTCCCGGAGCCGCCGGCCCCGCGATGCCGCCTCCGCCCAGCTATGGGCACCCCGGCGGTCGAGCCTCGAACACGGTCTACAACATGCCCAACATGCCCAACTACGCGTGGCCCAGCTACGCCGCCTACCCCAACTCGTCACAGGTCTCCTACCCCAAGCAGTACAGTGCCAGTGCCTGGCCCTACATCGGCCCCTTCTACCCCTATCCCCAGATCCCGATGGGCTGGCGAGCGGCTCAACTCGAATGGGACGACGGGCACTGGAACCTCAACTTCCGTCCTCGGACCGACAAGTGGTGGTGGTTCATGAACCCTGAGAACTGGTAGGCGAGTTGCTGACCGAGTCCCAGGCCGCCGACATCCCAACCGACGTCCCAGCAGACACATACCAGGCCCGTTCGACCCATTCTCACGGGCTGTCCACACCGACATGCGAACCCTGTGCAGGGAAAACTCGAGATGACACGTAATAGACGACGGGCCCTGCTGCTGACGCTGGCGATTGCCTGTGCGACGAGCAGCGGGTGCATGATCTTCACCGGCTTCGTGGCGGTGATCATCGACGGTGCCAAGTTCTTCGTGACCACTCCGCTGATCCCGGTCAGTCCCTACTTCAGCGAGATGATCGAAGACGCGTACCACGAGGAAGAACGATACGACAGGGTGCCGGTGCTCGACCCGATCGAAGGTGAGAATGCTCCGCTGTACTGCCTGGATCCTCCGTCCGAGGACGAGGTGATGAGATCGCTGCCCGACAAGGCGTCCGGGGGATACGCGTTCCTGGCCGAGACGTCTCGCAACAACGTGAAGATCGTCGTCGAGTTGATTGTCGACCGCGTGGATCCCTGCCGGTTCTTTCCGATGGTCGGGCCGGCCAAGCTGCATCACTGCCACTACAAGGCCACGATCTACTACGACAAGACGATCCGCTCGCACTGGCCGGTGCCCTTCACCAACGTCGACGCCACCAAGGACGTGGTCTACGTTGACCACGACCACCTGATCCGCTGTGCCGGACCTCCGACCCCGCGTTGATCACCCTCCCCACCCACCACAGCCCACTCCACGACTCCCGAACAGGCCCGGCGAGGCAGACTGCCCTCGCCGGGCTTGTGCTTGATGGGCCCGCGGCAAGGCGGCTACGATAGGGCCATCGACCAGCCGCGGGACGTGACGAGGAGACCTTGGGCCACTCCCGGAACGGCGGCCCGGTCCGAGTTCTCGACTCGCCGAGCACACCGGTCATGAGATACCTCCTCTGCCGAACCAACCCGGCCTGGAGACTGACCCTCCTGCTGGTCACCTCCATCTCGCTCAACACCACCACCGCAGCCAACACCGCAGCCACCACCGCCGACGACAACTATCGGCTGGGGGTGGGTCACTACAAGCAGAAGCGATGGTCGCTTGCGGCCGAGCACCTGCGGGCCTTCATCAAGACCGGTCCCCGCGGTCGCCAGGCCGCTTCGGCCCGACTGCTGCTGGGCGTCTCGCTGACTCACCTCAAGAAGTACTCCGACGCGAGGATCGAGTTCAGGCGACTCGTGGCGGATTTCCCCAAGGACCCCGGCTACCCCGACGCGTTGTTCCGGATCGGCGAGTGCAGTTACCTGCTCGGGGAATGGTCCTCGGCGACGACAGGTCTGCAGAGCTATCTCAAGGCCGCTCCCAAGCACAAGCTCCGCAACTGGGGCCAGTTCTATCTCGGCGACGCACTCCTCCAGCAGAAGA
>CAUZJR010000134.1:0-11701 GCA_963580005.1 Planctomycetota bacterium | reverse complement strand
GGTGGTGCTGTCGCGTACGGCGAGCCCTTCGGAGTTGGACGCCCAGCTGGCCGATCTCGCCCGAGTGCCCCGGGTCCTCGCCCTGGATCTCTCGGGCTCACAGGTCCAGGACGCACAACTCAAGCACCTCGAAACGCTCGACGAGCTGCACACCCTGGATCTCTCGGACACGGCGATCACCAGCGCGGGTTTGTCGGACCTGGCCAAGCTGACCAGCCTCCGCAAGCTGACGCTCTCCAACACCCTGGTCGACGACGCGGGTCTCAAGGAACACATCCCCGATTTCCCGGCGTTGGAGACCCTGGAACTCTCGCGGTCGAAGAAACCCCAGCGGGACACGATTTCCGGTGACGGTGACACTTTGCTGGAGACGATCTTTTCGGGCATCAAGATGGGCATCGATCTCGCCGGCGGTGCGATCCTATTGTTGGAGGTCGACGAGGATTTGCGGGCTCAGCAGGGCAAGGAACTCTCGGCGGACGTGATGTCCCAGATGGCCACCGCGATCAACAAGCGAGCCAATCCCGGTGGCAACAAGGAACTGACGGTGCGGCCTGTGGGGACGAACCGGATCGAGGTGATCATTCCCAAGGCCGACCCCCAGGTGGTCGAGCAGACCAAGCGGATGATGACCCGACTGGGGAGCCTCGAGCTGGCGATCCTGGCCAATTCGCAGGACCCCAAGTTTGCATCGCTGGTCCAGAAGGCCCAGGCGCTGCCCGACGGCGAGCACCAGGTCATCAGTATTGCCAGCGCGGAAGCGGGTGGACGATCGAGGCTGGAAGGCGAGTGGTTGCCGATCGATCCCAATGGCGAAGTCGACAGCAGTTACGAAGTGCTGATCGAGCAGCGAACCAACCTGCAGGGAGACCAGGTCGACCATGTGTTGGTCTCCTACGAGGCCGAGAACCTGAGGGTCAAGGGCGAGCATCTCTACCGCGTCTACCAGACCAACGATGACAACGGCCGACTGGCGGTCGGTTTCACGCTGAACATCGGCGGCTCGAACCGCTTTGCCGACCTGACGGGCAACAACGAGCCGGACAAGGCCGAGGGTTTTTATCGACGGCTGGCGATCATTCTGGATGGCAAGGTCTTTTCGGCACCGACGCTCGAGAGTCGGATCAGCAGCAGCGGGATCATCCGGGGCGACTTCACCCGCCAGGAGATCAACGAGTTGATCGGCGTGCTCGAGGCCGGGGCACTCGAGGTGCCGTTGCGGCCCGAGCCGATCAGCGAGATGACGATTTCACCGACTCTGGGCGGCGATGTTCAGAAGAAGGGCGTGGTGGCCATTTCGATCGCCTCGGCCGCCGTGGTCGTGTTCATGATCCTCTACTACCGCTTCTCGGGCGTGGTGGCGGTGATCTGCCTGCTGCTGAACCTGTTGCTGGTGATGGGGACGATGATCTTCATCGAGGCGACGTTTACGCTGCCGGGGCTGGCGGGGCTGGTGCTGACGATCGGAATGGCTGTGGACGCCAACGTGTTGATCTTCGAGCGGATCCGCGAGGAGCAGCGACGCGGTGGAGTGGTGCGGATGGCGATCCAAAACGGGTTCAGCCGCGCGTTCACCACGATTGTGGACGCCAACGTCACCACGCTGCTGGTTGCCGTGGTGTTGTACATGATCGGCACCGACCAGGTCCGAGGCTTTGCCGTCACGCTGTTCATCGGAATCGTGATGAGCATGTTCACCGCGCTGTTCGTGGGCCGGCTGCTGTTTGACATCTGGGAACGCAGGAAGCGACGCGAGCAGTTGAAGATGAACAGCCTGCCGGGAATCGCCGGCCGCGAATTCGACTTCATTGGCCGCAGGAAGATCGCCGCCGTGTTCTCGCTGCTGGTCATCGTGGGCGGAATGTCGGCGTTGATTTCACGAGGAGCCAACAATTTTGACATCGACTTCCGAGGTGGCCGGGCGGTCAGTTTTGAATTGCTGAAGACACCCGGCGGGGCCACTACGGATACGGTGAGGGACAAACTGCTGGCCGTATCGGAGGCCAAGACGCTTAGCGATTCGATGTCGTTGGAGGAGTTGACCGGGATTGGGGTCGATGACGAGGCCGTGGGGCCCGACGGACGTCGACGCTTCCGCCTGCGAACGACGACCACCAAGACGACGGAGAATGGCGGGGCTTCGGGAGCTGATACGGTCAACCAGGCGATCCAGAAGTGGATCTTCGACGCGTTCGACGGAGACACCCAGTACCAGTTGGCGACCATGTCGGTCCGGCCAGGTCCGATCTCTGTGATCGAGGACCCTTCGGACGCCGATTTCCACCAGGGGCACGAGGTCACGGTGTCGTTTTCGAGCGATGACCAGGTCGAGGTCCAGCGTGAGAATGTCCAGGCTTATGTGGCAGAGGCACTGGCCGGGTCGGGCGGGGATGCGGTTTCGGCCGAGTTGGAATTCGCGATCTCCGCAGGCGGTGCCGACCCCGCCGCGGCTCGATCGATGACCTGGGTCGTGCGATTCAAGAAGACGGTCATTCCCACGGCGATCCAGTCCACCCTGGACGGGATGGTCGCCACCCTGGACGGTCAACCACGATTTGATGAGGTCACGTCATTCGACAGTGCGGTGGCCAACGAGATGCAGCAGTCGGCCGTACTGGCGATGCTCTTCAGCCTGGTGGCGATCGTGGCCTACATCTGGTTCCGGTTCCAGCGGATCGACTTTGGCCTCGCGGCGGTCGTCGCCCTGGTGCACGACGTACTGGTTGTGCTGGGAGGTGTCGCGTTGGCGGGTCTGGCGGCGTCGGAAATGGGCATGGATGGCGGCGTGTTGATGTTGCAGGACTTCAAGATCAACCTGCCGATGGTCGCCGCCTTCCTGACCATCGTCGGCTATTCGCTCAATGACACCATTGTCGTCTTCGATCGGATCCGCGAGGTGCGGGGCAAGAACCCGTCGTTGACCTCCGGGATGGTCAACCAGAGCCTGAACCAGACGCTGGCCCGCACCCTGCTGACCTCGGTGACCACGCTGATCGTGGTCGTGATTCTCTACTTCGGTGGCGGCGACGGGATCCACGGGTTCGCCTACTGCCTGGTGCTGGGCGTGGTGGTGGGTACCTACAGCTCGATCTTTGTCGCCAGCCCGGCGTTGCTGTGGATGATGGATCCCAACAGCCTGTTCAACCGGCTGGCAGGCAGCGTCTCGGGCACCTCGAAGGCCCCATCGCGTCAGAGTGCGGCAACTCAGCCGTAGCCCGACGGGCTCGCTGAACTAGGCCGACCACGCCTGGTGGCCACCGTCGACTCGGATCACCTGCCCGGTGACGAATTCGCCCAGCGGCCCGGCGAAGAACTCGACCACCCTCGCCACCTCGTCGACCGTGGCGATCCGCTCGAGAGTCCCTTCGGTGACCATCCGCTGCGGGTCGACTTCGCGGGTATTCATGAACCGGCCGGTGCGGGTGTCGCCTGGTGCGAGGCTGTTGACGGTGATGTTGTGGGGTCTGAGTTGCTGGGCCAGGCTGCGGGTGTAGGCCACCTGCCCGGCCTTGGCGGTGGCATAGATTGCACCCTGGGCGTTGCCCCTGAAGGCGGCGATCGAGCTGATCGTGATGATCCGGCCCCCGTTGCGCTCGATCATCCCCTGTGCCACCGCGCGGCAGACCAGGATCGTGGTCAGCAGGTTGCGATCGAGCACCGATTCGATGTCCTGCTGCTTGATCATCACGGCGTCGTTGGGGTCGGGCTTGCCACCTTCTGCGGCGATGTCGCCACCGGCGTTGTGGACCAGGATGTCGATCGGACCCAGTCCTTCAGTCACCTCGTCCACGATCCGATCGACCTGTTCCCCGTCGGTCAGGTCGGCCAGGACTTTCAGGGCTTCGACCCCGCCGTGCTCACCGATTTCCCGGGCCGTGTCGCTCAGCGTGGTCCCTTCGCCGTATTCGCTGGGACCCTGCTCACGCATCCCGTGCACACCCACCCGGGCTCCAGCCGCGGCCAGGTGTTCGGCAAAGGCCCGGCCGAGTCCACGGCCGGCTCCGGTGACCAGAGCCACCTGTCCCTCGAGAAATCGCGTCATGGTCAGGTGTGTTACTTTTTTGCTGAGGGGTCGGGGAGTGTTCGCACGGTCTTGGGTTTGACTCCGTCGAGCATCAGGTTGGCCAGCACCGGTCCCTGTGCGGTCATCGTGACCCAGACGAAGTGGTCGAACTTGCCGTCCTTCACGCCGCTCAGGGACGAGCCACCTCCGGTGGTCGCCAGCATGTAGTATTCCTGTCCGCGTCGGATGTAGCGGGCGTAGGCGTGTTTGTGGCCGGTGAAGACGGTGTACTTGCGTCCGGCCAGGGCGTCTTCGATCTGTGTCCAGCCCTGCTTGGCGAGGTCGGTTTGGGGGTAGGTCCAGGTGGGCTTGTGCGTGATGACGAACGTCCAGCGGACGTCGCGATTGGCCCCAAGGACCTCGACGGCCCAGTCCCTCTGTTTTTGCGTGAAGTGGAACGGCCCCAGTTTGGGTGGGTCTTCGGAATTGAGGACCAGGAACAGGCAGTCGTGATAGAGGAAGTGGTAGTAGCTGCGTCGGAACTTGCGGGTCCAGTCCTTGCTCATCGGGATGTTGCTGATGTCGTGGTTTCCGGCACAGAAGAAGAAGGGCATATCGAGCCGGTCGACCAGGTTCTCGAACTCGGACCATTCGAGTGCCCACTGTCCCGGGTCCTCGGTGTAGCCTTCGATCAGGTCACCCACAGAGACGACAAATTCGGGTTGCATCAGGTTGATCTGATCGACCGCCTGGCTGAAGACACCGGGTCGCCGGCCGCCGGTGCGGTCGGTGACGATGACAAACTGGAAGTTCTCGCGTTGGTCATTGAACCGGAGATTGGTCCACGGGTTGCGGGCCTCGGACTTGATCCGAACATGTTTGGGCAACCCGGCATCGCGAGGCGCGGTGCTCGAGACGGTGGCCACGGCGGCCAGGATCAGTCCCACGGTCAGTGCCAGGCAGAATTGTTTCATCTCGAATCCCCGTGCGGGTTGTCCCAAGGCCAGACAGACTAGAGTTCCGCTGCCCGAGTCGCAATCCAGCGGCCTTTAGCGGACCTGGCGACCGTCGTTGAAGACGGCTTCGACCGATCCGGGAAACGTGACCCCCTCGAAAGGCGACCAACCACACTTGGTGGCCAGGTCGTCGCGGTGGACGGTCATCGGTCGGGCGAGGTTGAGCACGGTCAGGGCGGCGGCGTAGCCGGGGGCAATGCGGCCGAAGCGTCGAGGCGTGGTATAGGGATTTATGAATTCGCCCGGGTTTTCGCAGCAGACCGCGGCGATTCGTGCGGGCGTGAAACCGGCCTCGGCCATCATCCACGTTACGAAGGCACCGTAGGTGTCCAGATGAGGCTGGCCCGAGACACCGGTCGCTTTTTCTTCGAGCGTATGAGGGGCGTGATCTGTGGCGAGGTAATCGAGCGTGCCGTCGCGAAGCGCCTCGAGCATCGCCGCTTTATCGGCTGCGGATCTCAGCGGCGGGTTCATCTGCATCAGCCCGCGGTTCGACTCGGTGATCTCCTCGGCGTCGTAATAAATGTGGTGCGGAGTCACCTCGCAGGTCACCTCCAACCCGGCTTCCCGAGCCTCTTGGATCAGCGGCAGACCTTCCTGGACCGAGTAGTGGCAGAGTTTTCCTCGGAGCTGGTACTTCTCGATCATCTGCAGTGCAAACCGTGTCGCCGAGAGCTCACACTCGGGCGGCCGTCTTTGTTCGTGGGTCCCGGCTCCGGCGTGAGCATCGAGCAGTTCGGGGTCCTCGCAGTGGAAGCTGACCGAGCAGCCTCGATAGTGAATCAGGGCCTCGTCGAGTTGGGCGAGCGATTCGAAGAACAGGTCGCCGACGCTGGGTCCCATGTAGGCCTTGTAGGGGACATCCGAGGAGAGTGGGCGGGTGCCGGGTCCGATTCCTGCGTACAGGGTCACATGGACGTCGCAGTCGCGAGCGGCCAGGTGCTGACACTTGGCCGCGTAGCTGTCGTCGTCGACAGGAGCGTCGGGGTTGTTGGGCATGTCGGCCACGTGGACGACTCCCCCGTTGAGTGCCGCTTGTGCGGCCGTGACAAAGGTCTCCTTGTGCGTTTCCCGTCCGCTGGTGTCGTCGCGGGCGTGGATATGGATGTCTCCCATCCCGGCAAACACCAGGCAGTCGTCGTCGAAGGTCACGTCGGGGGTACCGAGCTGATCGCCGGTCTCGACGATTTCGCTCTCCTCGAATCGCACCTGGCCGGTGGCGACTCCGGCTGTGCTGACCAGTTGGCCTTCGATGATCATGGAGGATTGTTCCAGGTCGGTATCGAGAGGGTCGTTGAAGCGTGTGATCGGTTTGAACTTGGCGGGTGGCCAGAATACGCTATGTGGCGACGGTCGCCAAACCGGCGGCCTGCTCTGTCGGCTCCCGGAGAATCCCGCATGCATCCTCTGTGTCTGTTCGCTGCTGTTGTCGGAACCCTGTTGGCCAGCGATCTCGAGGCCGCCGGGCCCGCTCGCGTATTTCCCGAGGGCAAGTCGCCGGCGGATTCGCGGTTGGGGGTGACTCGCAACCTGCGAGACAAGTACCACCCGTGGGCCGCCCCCAAGACGCTCAAGAAGTGGGACGCCGAGGCGGGCCGCGTGAGGCGTCAGTTGGAGGTGGCGACCGGTTTGTGGCCGGCGTGGCCGCGGGGTCCGATCAAGCCGGTGATTCATGGCCGGGTCGACCGGGGTGACTACACCGTCGAGAAGGTCTACTTCGCCAGCCTGCCGGGACACTACGTCACCGGCAGCCTGTATCGACCGAAGAAGTCCCGCGGTCGTCGACCCGGCATCCTCTGTCCACACGGTCACTGGCCCCAGGGTCGTTTTCACGATGCCGGAGCCGGCTCTGCGGCGGCTCAGTTGAAGCAGGGGGCCGAGAAGTTCGAGTCCGGTGCGAGATTCCCTCTGCAGGCCCGGATGGTGCAATTGGCACGGATGGGCTGCGTCGTGTTTCACTACGACATGGTCGGTTATGCCGACAGCGGAGCGTTGCCTCACCGCAGCGGGTTCGGGGATGTCCAGGCGGTGCTGCGTCTGCAAAACCTGATGGGGCTGCAGACTTTCAATTCGATCCGCGCCGTCGACTTCCTCGAATCGCTTCCCGATGTCGACAAGAAGAAGATCGCCGTCACCGGTGCCAGTGGTGGCGGGACGCAGACGTTCATGCTGTGTGCCCTGGACCCCAGGCCCAGCGTGGCCTTTCCCGCCGTGATGGTTTCGACTGGCATGCAGGGGGGCTGCGTGTGTGAGAACTGCTGTTTCCTGCGGCCGGGGATCAACAACATCACCATCGCCGCGCTGTTTGCTCCACGGCCCATGGCGCTCAGCGGAGCCAACGACTGGACGATCGACATCGAGACCAAGGGGTTGCCGGAACTCAAGGCGGTCTATGGTCTTTACGGAAAGGCCGACCTGGTCCACGCCAAGTGCTACCCGCACTTCGGCCACAACTACAACCAGGTCTCACGCGAGATGATGTACTCGTGGATGAACACGTTCCTGAAGCTGGGCCTGGATGAGCCGATCCGGGAACGCGACTTCAAGCCCATTGCCGTGTCGGATCTGAAGGTGTTCGACGCCGAGCATCCTCTGCCGGGCGACGCGATGTCGCTGGAGCAGTACCGTACTGCCCAGGCGCGGATGATCGAGGAGCAGTATGCGAAGTTGTTGGCCGGCAAAGGCAAAGGCAAAGGCAAGAGCCTGTCTCGATACCGCCAGGTGGTGGGATCGGCAGCGCGGGTTCTGCTGGCGGGTACCCCGTCGACGGGGTACAGCTCGCGAGGTGTCGGCAAGGGAAGCCTGGCTGGAGGCGGGACGTATGAGACCGGCACGATCACTCGTAGCGGGCTGGGCCATGCGATTCCCTGGACGCTGTTGACTCCGGCCAAGGGTGCCGGATCTTCTCTGGTGGCCTGGTTCGATGGCGGTGGCAAGTCGGCGTTGTTCGACAAGCAGGGTCGGCCGGTGCCCGCGGTCCGCCGCCTGCTCGATGCCGGCCACACGGTGCTTTCGGCCGATGTGTATCTGACCGGCGAGTTGGTTCCCGAGGGCAAGCCGGTCACCAGCGTGGCGACTCATGGCAGTTTTGTCGGTTACACCTACGGGTACAACCTGCCGCCGTTGACTCATCGCGTCCGCGACGTGCTGACGGTTGTGCCGGCGTTTGCTGAGAAGCAGAGCTTCGTGGTCAAGGGAGAACGAATGCGGGTGCACCTGGTCGGGACCGGAGGTGCGGGGACGTGGGTCGTGCTGGCCCGAGCGGCGATGTCGCGTGGCAAGCCGGCCCGTGGCCTGACGATTGCCGACGTGGGCGGGTTTGCCTTTTCGAAGATCACCCGTCGAGACGACCCGATGCTGTTGCCCGGTGCCTTGAAGTACGGTGGACTCGGCGGGTTGGCGGCCCTGGCCGCTCCGTCGCGTTTGGTCGTGGGTGGGACCGGCGGCATCCCCGAGGCGGAGTTGATGCCGCTGAAGCGGATCTACGACATCGCCGGCGGCAAGCTGACTCTCGAGGAAGACTCGATTTCGTTCGATTCAGTCGCCGGTCTGATCCTGGCCAGGTGAGCGGCGCAGCAGTGATTCTTCGGCGGCGCTTTTTCTGAGGTAGAGCGGTTCGAGGGTGACGGGGTCGGCGAGTTGGCCGGCGAGTGCGTCGAGTTGTCCGAGTCGGGCGATCGATTGGGCTGCCGGCAGGCTGGTGATGTGATTGGTGATGTGGCTGGGAAGGACTTCGTCGAGCAGTCCTGGCGTGGCGACGACGACGGTTTCGTGGGGCTGCAGTTGCCGGCACCAGTCTGCGGCGTTGACGATCGCGTGGTCCTGGTCGGGAGTCCACGGGTTATCGTCGTGCCTGCTGTAGGGTCTGACGAACAGTTCCCGGCGGTGGGCATCAGCGGCGACCCACAGCGAGTGGCACTCGGCGGGCAGCTGTGCGTGAGCGACGATGGCGTTGAAGGTGTCGACGGCGACCAGTTGGCATCCGGCAGCCCAGGCCAGAGTCTTGGCGAAGGCGATGCCGACTCTCAGTCCGGTGAAGCTGCCCGGTCCCTGGCTGATGGCGATCAGGTCGAGGTCGCCGGTCGTCAGAGAATGCTCACCGAGCAAGCTGGCGACCCGAGGCGGCAGGGCCTGGGCGTGTCGCAGTCCCTGGTGATCGAGCGGGACCTCGGCCAGGCAGTTTGCGTCCTGACAGAGGGCGGCCGAGCCGGGCCGCGTGGAGGTTTCGATACCCAGCACGAGCATGTCGAGGATCCGTGCGAGGGCTACTCGCTGACACCTTCGAGGCGAGTCCTCGCGTCTCGGAAGCGAGCGACCATTTGTGCGGCGGAGGCCCAGCGGGATGACGGGTCTGCTTCCAGTCCGCGCATGATCGTCTCGGCAATATCCTCGTCGATGTCCGAGACGAACTCGCGAATGTCAGCGGGTTCGGAGTTGATTCGTTGCCGCATCAGCTCGATGGTCGGCCCGACGGAGTCCCAGGGCTGGCGGTTGGCGAAGACCTCGTAGCAGGTCATGGCGTAGCTGAAGATGTCGATCCGCTGATCGGTCTTCTTGCGTTTCATCAGTTCCGGCGCCATGTACAGCGCGGTTCCGGTGCGGTTACCCGGCTGCTGAAACGGTGGGGTGTTGGGGACCACCAGTCCGAAGTCGATCAACTTGATGTGGTAGTTCTCGTCGAGCATGATATTCCGCGGGCAGATGTCTCGGTGGATCAGGTTCTTGGAGTGGAAGTACTCGATCGCCTCGCCCAGCTCGACCAGAAATCTCAGTCGTCCCTTCTGCATGTGTTCATTCTGGGTATCGATCAGGAAGCTGAGGCCGACGCCTTCGACGAATTCCATCACGAGAAACATCTCGTTATCGACGGTCCAGCCAAACTCGTAGGTCTTGACGATTCGCGGGTGTTCGAGCTGGATGGCGATTTCGCCTTCGCTGGGTCGTTCGAGTCCCTTGGCGAGGAATCGTTCTTCGAGCTTGCGGGTCTTGTGCGTGTCGAGCACTTTGACGGCATACATGCGGTCGGTGCCGGGGTCTCGAGCGCGGTAGACCTTCGACATGCTCCCCTGCCCGATGCGGCCGATCAGTTCGAAGCGAGACTTGAGGTCGACCCTGGGGACCTTGGGTTTCCGTTCGAAGAGTTTCTTGAGGAACTCGAGCATGGCGTGGGCCTATTGGCCGCAGTAATCGATTAGTCGTGCGAGTTCACTTCGGAGGTCCCATCGGGGGATGATCCTGTCGACGAAGCCAGACTGCAACAGAAATTCGCTGGATTGGAAGCCTTCGGGCAATTCCATGTTGACGGTTTGCTTGATGACTCGAGGCCCGGCGAAACCGATCATTGCCCTGGGTTCGGCGACCACGAAGTCACCGAGCGAGGCGAAGCTGGCGGCGACGCCGCCCATGGTGGGGTTGGTCAGCACCGAGATGAACAGTCCTCCGGCCAGGTCCAGGCGTGCCAGTGCCGCGGAGACCTTCCCCATTTGCATCAGCGAGAGGATCCCCTCGTGCATGCGTGCTCCGCCTCCGGATCCGCTGACGATCACCAGCGGCAGTTTCAGGCGGGTGGCTTCTTCGATCGCCCGGGTCAGTTTTTCACCAACCACCGAGCCCATGCTGCCCATGATGAAGCCGGCATCGGTGAGTCCAAAGACCAGTGGTCGGCCTCGCATGTAACCGCGTCCGACCACGCAGGCCTCGGTCAGCCCGGTCTTTTTCTGTTCGGCCGCGATTCTCTCGGGGTAGGTCTTCTGGTCGGCGAACTCGAGCGGATCGCACGGCAGCAGTCCCGCGTACCACTCTTCAAAGCTGTCCTCGTCGAGCAGTTGGTCGATGCGGTTGGTGGCCGAGACGTAGAAGTGGTGGTCACATTCGGGGCAGACGTTGAGGTTGTCTTCGACCTGTTTGCGGTAGATGGTGGCTCCACAGCCGTCGCAGCCCATCCAGAGCCCCTCGGGCACACCCCGCTTCTTGCGGTCTTCGTGCGTCAGCCAGGCGGTGGTCTTGGATCGTTCAGCCACCCTGGACGCTCCCGTTGCCGCCTGCCGCCGGCAGCAGACTGCCGGTAGCCGCCTGGGTTCTCCAAGGGTGCTCGGGGTCGGCGACCGGCACACGGCCGTTGGTCGAGTAGATCGAGATCAGCTGGTGTTGTCCTCGGCAGCCGGTAACCGATTCGAATTCGGGCCGTTCCGAGGTGATGGCACATCCCAGCAGTGTGGCCAGCGGGTCGGAGGTCACGATCGCGAACGACTCCTCGCGTTTCATCGGCTTCTTGAGCACCGCCAGGGTCCGCGCCAGGGCCTCCTGGATCGTCTCACCCTCGGGCGGCCGCACCAACTCGGGAGATTCCTGCCACTGCTTGAGCACCCTGGGGGACTTCCGCCTGATGTCTTCGATTGAGAGTCCCTGCCAGAGTCCGTGGTCGATGTTCTGCAATTCGTCGTGGATGCGTACCGGCAGCCCCAGCGCCGCACCGATTGCCTCGGCCGTGGATCTGGCCGGGTCAATCGGTGCCGAGCGGACGGACTCGAGCGGCCAGTCGGCAAGTTGCTCGATCGACGCGGCCAGTTGGTCGCGGCCGTCGTCGTTGAGCGGCAGGTCGAGGTTGCCCTGGATCCGGTTCTGGACGTCGAAGTCCGTGCAGCCGGGTCGGACCACCGCAATAATCGGCATGGTCTCTCAG
>CAUZJR010000133.1:0-11728 GCA_963580005.1 Planctomycetota bacterium | reverse complement strand
TTTGGACTACTGCGACGAAGACGAAAGCGGTTGGCGGGGAATAGTCGTTGAGGACCGTCAGTCGGGACCGGCCGACATCGCCGCCACTCGAATCGACTTCTCCGACTGGTTGGCG
This sequence comes from Planctomycetota bacterium, assembly GCA_963580005.1. Taxonomy (GTDB): domain Bacteria; phylum Planctomycetota; class Planctomycetia; order Planctomycetales; family Planctomycetaceae; genus UBA8437. Next base: position 11,613 of record CAUZJR010000133.1, on the reverse strand, counting down.
GCTCTTCCCGACCGCGCGCGTCACGTGGCCGAACATCTGGCGGTGGGTGTGCCAACGAACGAGGCCGCGCGCCGCTTCAAGGTCTCACCGGCCCGGATTTCGCAGCTGCGGCGTGAGCTTCACGAATCGTGGCGACAGTTCCAAGACGAATCGGTGTCCGCACCAGAACCGGTCGTCGCAGGAAGGAGGTCTCGTAAATGGGAGCTCGCGCAAAACTGAATCAGGCCCATTTCAACGGGGCCCTGGTCATTTCCGGGATCATCGCGGCGGTGTTTGAGTCCTGGACACTGTTTGCGGTGCTGGCAGTCACTTTGATGATTGCAGCACTCGCCGGCGGTGACATTCGTTTGAATCGCCGGCGGTGACGGTTCAGCCTAATACCCCTGCCCACCGGTCTTTCGCTTTACGGCGATGGGCCGGTGGGGCGGGAGGTCTTGAAGCGAGCGCAAGCAATCACGGAAGCGTTTTTCTTGCTTAGCGTTGCGGGGCCGGCTCATTCGTCAAGGCCTGCATCGGCTCGGCGTCTTCCTAGTCCATGGTTCCGGACAATTTAGGACAGGGAAATTGTCGTGTCTGCCGGTTAAGCAAGGGGTTTGAGTTGCCCATCCACTTGAGTTGCTCGGAAGTAATGGCGGCTCAGCTGCTCTCACCTAAGTTCTTTCTCAAGGCCTTTTGGAGCGTTTTACTGGGGGTTCTGAGCAGACATCACCCGATGGTCGTGTAAGAACGTTAGTGCAGACCATAGTTCTCGGAGAGTCCATCCACGTCATTTGCGTGTTGGAATATGGCTAAATAGGCGCGACAGCACCGCTCACAGGCACGTCAGAGGGTGACTCGATTGTCGTGTGTGCTAGCAAAGCGACGGTATCAAGGCCCTTTGGGCCAGTTGCTTCGGTTGTGGCTGGGCACGAGTTGTCGGGTGGCGTGGCTTTCCGCCGGCACTTAAACCACCGGGCGTGCGCCGACTGGCAGAGTCTCTTCAACGTCTCGCCGTCACCGATCTCGTCGAACGCAAGTTCATCGCAGATCTTTTTGATCCGACGGCAGACCGTTGAGTGATCTTCAAATGAGAAGGTCGGTCCTGACTGGCTGATCCAGCCTCGTACGATCTGGTTGGCCTTGAGCGGCGCGTCCGAGCCTTCATGTTGCAAGGCAAGTTCATCTCGCAGCTTGACCCACGCGTCTTCGCCGATCCGAACGCGAAACTGCTCGTCGCGGCAATCAACAAGGTATCCGAGCCAATTGGCGCTCTGGCCCTCATGCAACAAACGGATGTTCGTCTCCGGGCAGCCCTTCAGGGTCATCCCCGCTGGCGTAACCAGCCTTTCGAGCGACCTGTAGGCTTGATCGGACTCGGTCTTGTCGCGGCACAACAGCAGGATGTCGTCGGCGGTTCTCAAGAGGGGAATCTCGGGATGTTCCTTTCGCCATGGCTGATCCAAGAAGTGGTCCAGATAGACGTTCATCAGGAACGGAGAAAGTGGTGCTCCCTGTCGAATCCCGCGTTTCTTCCCGGTGAACGACGTCCGCTCGATCAACTTGACGACGTCTTGGGGCAAGTGCGAAGTCAGCACATCCTTCAGACGGCTGATCGGGATCTTGTCGAAGGCATCCCGAAGATCTTCGACTATCCAGACAGTCCTGCCGTTTTCCGAGAGCGCCAGAGCAGCCGCCAGTGCTTTTTCTCGTCCCCGCTCTGGACGAAACCCGAATGACCGCTCGTCAAATCCGGGATCAGTCAACGGCTGAAGGACTTCCAGGATCGCCCTGCTTACCACGCGATCTTGGATATTCGAGATCGTCAGTTTCCTGTTGCCGCGATTGTTCCCCTTCGGAATGGAGACGGTACGAACCGGACCGTGGCGGTACTTGTCTTCCCGGATTGCTGCTCCAAGAGCGCGGCACAAGCTCCAGGACTCTGGATCGCTCAGCTGGTCGAACCTGAGACCATTCGGCCCCGGAGCTGACCCGCCCTTACCGTGCAGGTAGTCACACGCGGCGTCCAGGTTCCTTTTGTCCGAGATCCAGTGCAGGAGAAAACCATGGATCTCCTTCCTCTCAGAACCGAGACGCGTACTCGCGAAAGCCAGGGACGCACACATTCGTTTCAGGAAACACTGCCACGTATCTCTGTGATAACCGACGGCCTCGTAGTCCGATGGGTCGAAGTCGGGTGATGGGTGGTTGTTCCGCCGTCTGTGGGATTGCGATGCGGAACTTTCGTAGAAGGACATGATCCTACAGACCTCCTTCAAGCACACCGACCGGAGGACGTGTCGACGTCGGCACGGAATTCGACAGCCGACACGCCTCCCAAGCGGTAAAACTCATTTTCGGGCCGCATGACCCAACCAAAGCGTTCTGGAAGGATTTTCCAGAAACTGGATACCAGAGGCGGAGCCCTGGGCGCTTGACCGTTCCGAACGTCTTCAGGAAGTGAGTACGGGCATTGTACTTCCCGTCTCTACTTCGTTCTCCCGGTACGCTTCTGGGGCTTCCTGTGGTCGACCCTTTACTGGTGGGCGGGCCGCAGGACACGGAGGGTTCTTTGTGGTCTTCCCTCCGGCCAAAGACCGTTGCTACGTATAGGCGTATCTCCTTCATGGTGTTACCCGTGCTTCCTCTTTCCGTGGGCTGTGTTAAGTCGTCTAGTGCGGTGTTTTCTCCGGTGTTTTCTCCGGTGTGTTCCCGGTTTTGGCGGTTTGTCCCTTTCTAGTGGTTTCTCTAAAGCGATTTCTGACGGTTTGATTACGTGTTTCGGATTGGTGTGTTCCCTGAGCGTGGTTCCGAGGTCTCCCTGGGCATACATCAGGGTCACGGTTTCCGTTTCTCCTCCCACTTCCAGTGCACTGATCGTGGTAATCGATTTGTTGTCGGTTCGGGTTTCGGTTGGCCTGCTTTTTCCTGTGTTTACGGTCCAGTCGGGGAGTAGTCGGTGTAGTTCACGGGCGTGTTCGGTGTTCTCAACGATGATAGTAATGCCCTTCTGGGCCACACTCCTGTCCTCAAAGAACTGTTCTGTCTGGTCGAGGAGAAGCCCATATTCCCAGAGGGAAACGATGTCGCTGTTCGCCCAGGCGTCAGCAATGTCAGCAAGGCAGTTGTTTCGGGGTGTATTGTGCCAGTACAGCACGCGCTTCCTTTCGAGCGCAGTCATCTCCTTGCCTGGCTGCACTCTTACCGGTGGCGGATCCCAGTAGAGCGTCTTCTGTTCTTGTCTACCTCGTTGCTGGTAGATCACCGGACCGGAATATGCCTCGATCAGCTTCCGTGGCTCGTAGTTTCGCGAATCGCCTGTAACGAAAGAATAAAACCTTGGAACCTCCTGTACTGCGGGAAGGGCGGTCGTTCTGTCCCCGTTGCGCAGCCAATGGGCATCTGGGCAGATAACGATTTCACGGCTTCGGAAGTGCTCGTACCGCTTCCAGAAGGTCCCCACGACGTACTGGTACCCCTCTGACTCCTGTGACCCGGAGGCCATTCTGACTGGTGTCGGCAGGCATCGCGTCAGCGAATCACACCAGCTGCGAGCCTCCTTGTTGCTCGACACAGCAATGAAAACGTGGGCTCGGGGCATCAGCCGGCAGATCATCTCGATATGTCGCTTCACCTCGCCGGGGTGAGACACTGCGATCTGGCCGTGAGAATTGCCGGAAATTGCCTCGAGGAACACTGCGTCACTTCCGTCTCTGTTCTCCAGGAACTCCAAGTCCAGCTTCTGCCGCTGATCCATCTCCTCCAACCGCTCCTCACCGAAGAAGTCCGGGTCTTGGATCGTCACAACATCGTACCCTTCGGATTCCAACTCTCCTCGAATACAGGCTGCCGCTCCGTAGCTGTACGGGGCAATTCGCCAGAAACCTGGTTCGAACGGCGATCTCATTTCTTCCTTGCGTTGGTAGCCCTCGGGGCCCCCAGCCTCGAAGGTCGTTTCAAGCCAACCCCGAAAATCGTGGATTCGCTTGGGGAGCGCCGGATGAATCGCAACGCCGCAGCGTTTCCTGGCAAATGTGTAAGTGATGGGAGACATGTTTGTACTGCGGTCCTTTGTGCGGGTGCCTGATGTCGTCAGCGAACCTAAAAACTGGTTTTTGAATTAGACAGGGACGATTCTGTTCCGTTCTGGTTGCGGCGCGAACTTGTGTTACGAGGAGTCAATAGAAGCTGCCCACTGCGGTTATCCCGCAGTTCGTCGTAGCAGCAGGTCTCCCGGTCGTTCGAGCGTCAGTACAACGCCGACAACGGCGTTTGGTGGTTTGAGTGGAAACACCCTTTCCATCTCCTGCTCCTTCCTCTTCTTAGCCGACACCCTAGAAGCCTCCTCCCTTTCGGCATCTAAAATTTTCCGGACTATATTCCTCCTTGGTCTACGTTGGGAAACAGTTTGACTGGCACCATGACTAGCCGGATCGACCCAGAGAGCGTTGCCACGCACCAATACGTGGCCCAATAAGAAACTCATCTGTTCTCCATCGGAATCCGAGTCCGTTTCGTCATTCGGATCCGCACCCCGCTTCTCAAGAGAAAGAGCACACAGGTGGCCCAGGACGATGTCGTTCCGATCAAGCTGGTCACGCGCTGTTTCGATCAGGAGCAGGTCGCCTGGATTCACGTGAAACATATTTGTGTGGAAGATCGGGTTGTCGGGAAGGAGCTTGAGCCAGTACCGGGATTCGTTCTCCAAGACGTTGGCAATCGGATGGCGATCACCGGACAGCAGATTTGTGTGCGCTATCGGCGGGCCGGGCAGGATGTTTGTCGTGACCGGTAGTGTTCCTGACGTAACCGGGATCAGCGGCTCGCCAAGCCCGTCGTAGAGCCAGCGACTGTTGACACCAGGCTGCTGTGCCAGCAGTTCGATCAGCCGGTCGGTGGGCGGGCGGACCCCGTTAATGATTCGCGAGAGGTTCGGTTGCGACATTCCGAGTGCACGAGATGCCCTTCCCTGGTTGCCATCGAACAGCAACTCGAACAAACGCAACACCCTCTCCAACTTCGAAGACTTGGATGAGTGGATTTTGCGGCGACCTCGTTTCATGGTTCATTTTCCGTGCACGGTGGGTTGTATGGTATAATATTTCATGCCATAATAATGCCACAGACGTTGATAGACTGTCAAGTCCTGGACGGGGGTAATTCTCCCGAGCTCAATGGATCTGAGTCTGGCGAAATAATGGCTGGCCTCTTGGGAACAGACCAGCTTGCAGTGGGAGACGGACCGATGAACCACAGCAGCAAGAAACGTGGTCGGATATTGGCGCCGATACGCGAGGACGAGTTGTATTCGCTGCAAACGCTACGCGCGCTGACGGGATGGGGAGATAGTGCAATGCGGGCTGCACGAAAAAGCGGCCTGCCTCCAATTCACGTGCATGGGCGCGTGTTTTACCGTGGCGCTGACGTTGTAGAGTACATCAACAAGGCGGAACAAATGAGTAATGGGGAAGACGGCACATTGGGCAATCCGTCAACCGGCAGGCCACCTGAAACCGGGTTGGAATAAAGTGCCTGATTTAGCGGACGAAAGGAGTGCCTGATGAATGACATCAAAGTTCACGTCGTCGATTACGGCCGCAAGTTTCTCCAGATGCGGTACGTAGACCCCGTCACGGGAAAGCAGAAGACTCGTTCCACAGGTGTACCCCGTTCGAAACGTCGCGAAGCCGAGAGGATCGCTCACAAGTGGGAACACGACCTGTGCGAAGGGCGTTTCAAAACGCCGTCGAAGATTTCTTGGGCCGAGTTCCGAATCCGGTACGAGGATGAGTACCTGTCGAGCCTGGCCGAGAAAACTGCCAGCAAAGTTGCTGCGACCTTCAATTCGGTGGAACGAATTCTCGCCCCGAAGAAACTTGCCTCGCTGACGGCTGAGCGGATCAGTTTCCTCCAGAGCAAGTTGCGAGATGCTGGGCGGGCTGAGAGCACGATCAAGGGCCACCTGGCACACCTGCTCGCCTCTTTGAACTGGGCTGGTCGCGTGGGACTCCTGTCCGAAGTTCCCACGATCGACATGCCCAGGCGAGCGAGAGGATCGCGGAAGATGAAAGGGCGTCCGATCACCGGCGAAGAATTTGACCGGATGATCGAAAAGGTGCCAGAAGTGGTCGGTGACGCTGCGTCCGAGTCCTGGCGTCAATATCTCCAAGGGCTGTGGTGGTCGGGATTGAGACTGGCTGAATCGCTCGAACTTTACTGGGACCGCGATGACAAATTGTGCGTTGATCTGACCGGCAGGTTTCCGATGCTCCAGATTCCCGCTGAATTGGAGAAGGGGCATCAGGATCGTTGTTTGCCGATCGCTCCGGAGTTCGTCGAGATGCTGTTGCAGACACCTGGCGGGAAAAGAACGGGCAGGGTTTTCAATCCGAAGGCAAAACGGGTCAAGGGGCCGGCCCTGTTGCCGCATCGGGTTGGTGAGCTGGTTTCAGCGATTGGTAAGGCCGCTGGGGTGAAGGTTCATACCGATCTTCGAACCGGCAGGTTGAAGTACGCGAGTGCCCACGACCTGCGGAGGAGTTTCGGAGAGCGTTGGTCGTCCCGCGTGATGCCGCAGGTCCTGATGGAACTCATGCGGCACGAGTCGATCGAGACCACCCTGAAGTTCTATGTCGGTCGCAATGCCGAGAAGATCGCAGAAACGCTCTACGAAGCCGTTTCAGGTAACACTTCAGGTAACACCACGCCGAAATCGCCCTCCGCGCAAAAACAAGCCCCGCCGGAAACCGTTGCTCCGACGGGGTTTGCAAAGTAGCGGAGGAGGGACTCGAACCCCCGACACGCGGATTATGATTCCGCTGCTCTAACCAACTGAGCTACTCCGCCAGAATTTCCCACTCGGGGGTCGACATTGTAGTCGCTCGGGTGGGGTGTGAGAAGTTGTTGGAAGTTGGGACAGGCACCCGTCCGCCGGGGGCGGACGGGTGCCGGTCCCTGGGGGAAGTCTTTGACATCTTGTGCCGGTTCGGTGGTAGAATCGGTGGGCTCCGATGTGACTGGCGGCCGGGATCTCCAAATATGGGTGTGGCCTACTATCGACGATTCCGGATGGAAATCGATCTCGAGAGTGTCGCGCTGGCTGAGGCGACGCTGCCCGATGGGTTTCGGTTTCTGAACTGGAACCCTGATGACCTCGATCGACACGCCGAGGTCAAGGTGCAGAGCTTCCGAGACGAAATCGATTCCCGCGTCTTTCCCTGCCTGGGTGGCTTCTCGGGATGCCGGAAACTGATGCGAGAGATCTCCAGGCAACGCAGCTTCAGGCCGGAAACCACCTGGCTGATCGCCGGACCCGACGGAGATGCCGGCACCATCCAGGGTCTCGCACACAGCCGGACCCTGGGTGCCATCCAGAACGTCGGTGTCGTTCCCGAATGCCGTGGACAGGGACTGGGCCGCTCGCTGGTGATCAAGAGCCTCGCGGGATTTCGACTCGCCGGGTTGAAACGCGTCTACCTGGAAGTGACCGCCGAAAACCAGCCCGCCGTGGCCCTGTACGACTCGCTCGGCTTCCGGCTGGTGCGGACCATGTACAAGGCCGTGAAGGTGGAAGCCGCTCGGGTTTGAGCTGGTGAGGTGACCGGCGCCACACATGGCGTTTGGGGCGGATGGTGAACCGCGCGGTGCTGCGATACACTCGGGCCCGGCGTTGCCCGCTTCGTGCCTCCACTGGTTTTTCGACCCGGCTCCATGTCCCAGACGGCCATCATCCACACTCTGGCCAACGGCCTGACGCTGATCATCGAACCGATGCGCGATGTCCGCTCGGCCGCCTTCTCGTTCCTGGTCCCCGCCGGCAGCGTGCACGACCCCGCCGGCCAGAACGGCACCGCCGCCATCCTCTCGGACCTCATGCTCCGAGGTGCCGGCTCTCTCGACAGCCGACAACTGACCGCCACCCTCGATAACCTCGGCCTGCAACGAGGCGAGTCGGTCGGCGTCAAGCACCTGGGCTTCTCGGGAGCCACCGTCGCCGACCGCCTGCCCGAGGCCCTGACCGTCTACGGCGATATTCTCAAGAATCCCCACCTCCCCCCCGACCAGTTCGATGCCTCACGCGACGGCCTCGAAATGACACTCCACGCCATGCAGGACGAGCCCCGGCAACGGCTGATGGTCGAACTCCGACGACACTGCTTCCCCTCACCCTGGGGCACACCCACCTACGGACAACTCGAACAACTCCCCGAAATCTCATCCGAATCCGTCGGCGACCACTTCCGCCAACTGGTCCGACCCAACGCCGCGATCCTGGGCGTTGCCGGGGGCATCGACCCCGTCGAAGTGCTGGCGGTTGTCGAGGAGGCGTTTGGAGACTGGGAACCTCTGCCCGAAACGGCCTTCGAAACCGGTGTCCAGGCTCACGTCGTCGAGCACATCCACCACGACTCGACTCAGACTCACATCGGCATCGCCTACGACGCGGTCCCCTATCGGCACGAGGACTACTACACGGCCTGGGCCGCCGTGGGGGTGCTGAGCGGGGGCATGAGTTCCCGGCTGTTCACCGAGGTCCGCGAGCGGCGTGGCCTGTGCTATGCCATCTCCGCAGTGCTCAACAGCCTGCCTCACCACGCCCGTGTCCTGGCCTACGCCGGGACCACCTCGGAACGCGCCCAAGAAACCCTCGACGTGACGCTCGAGGAGATCCGCCGCGTGGCCGAGGGGATCGAGCCCGGCGAGCTGGAACGCTGCCAGTCCAGGGCCAAGAGCTCACTGATCATGGAGCAGGAGTCGACGATCGCTCGCGCCGGTGCCATCGCCCGCGACTGGTTCCACCTCGGCCGCATCACCACGCTCGAGGAGGTCCGCGGCAAGATCGAGGCGCTGACCGTCGAGACCGTGCTCGAGTACATCCACGCTCACCCGGCCGAAGACTTCACCGTTGTCACGATCGGTCCCGAACCCCTGGACCTTGACACACAGCAGGAGTAAGCCCGGTGGAGTTTCATGAGACCACTCTCGAGAACGGGCTGAAGGTGATTGCCGAGCTGAACTCGGCGGCCCAGAGCGTTGCGGCGGGTGTCTTTGTCCGCACCGGATCGCGGGACGAGACCGAGGACGTCTCGGGGGTGAGCCACTTCCTTGAGCACATGGCGTTCAAGGGCAACGAGGTCTACAGCGCCGATGACGTGAACCGGATCTTCGACGAGCTCGGGGCCAACTACAACGCGTCGACCAGCGAGGAGGTGACCCAGTTCTACGCCGCGATCCTGCCCGAACACCTGCCCACCGCGCTGGAAATGCTCACGGCACTGCTCTACCCCTCGCTCCGCGGCGATGACTTCGAGATGGAGAAGAAGGTCATCCTGGAGGAGATCGGGATGTACGACGACCAGCCGACGTTCACCGCCTACGAACAGGTCATGCAGGCTCACTTCCCCACTCACCCGCTCGGCCGCAAGATCCTGGGCACCAGCGACAGCGTCTCGGCTCTGACCGCCGACGCCATGCGGCAGTACCACACCGACCACTACCGCACCGGCAACATGGTGCTGGCGATCGCCGGACGTGGCGACTGGGGCGAGGTCTGTGATCTGGTCCAGGCCCACTGCGGGAGTTTTCCCGAGGGTCGGACAAAGCGAGACACCTCGCCACCACCGGTCGGCGGCCAGACCCAGGTGGTAGAGCGTCCCGCATCGCTTCAGCAGCATGTCATGCAACTGGCTCCGGCCCCCCCGGCCGATCATCCGCTGCGGTACGCCGCCGATTTGCTGGGCGTGATTGTGGGCGACCACAGCAGCAGCCGGCTGTACTGGGAACTGGTCGATCCGGGTCACGCCGAGAGTGCCGATTTGGGCTACAACGACTACGACGGCACCGGCACCTGGCTGACCTACCTGGGCTGTCCTCCGCAGGCCGTCGCCGAGAACCTGCAGCGGATCCACGCGGTCTACGAGCAGGTGAATCGCGACGGAGTCAGCTCGATTGAACTCGAACAGGCTCAGAACCGAATCGCCTCCTCGATCGTACTCCGCAGCGAACGTCCGATGGGCCGGCTGGGTGCGCTCGGCAGTAACTGGGTGTACCTGGGCCAGTACCGTTCGGTCGAGGAGGACCTGGACACGGTGCGAGGGATCACCGTTGAGGACATGACTGAGTTGCTTGCCGAGTACCCTCTGGCGGCGGTCAGCACCGCGGCGGTGGGTCCGCTGGCGAGTTTGTAGTTTGGGCTGTACAGGGGACGGGCGGATCTGACCCCTGCTCCTGGAGTTCTTCAACAGGCTGTTCGAGGAAGATGACCATGACCCGGTTTGTGATTGCGCTGTTGCTGTGCCTGCTGTCGGCTCCACTGGAAGCTCAGGACAAGCCGTCCCTGTACAAGTCGATCGACTCGCGGGGTGAGTCGACCTGGGGGGCGGCGTTGAAGATCTGGGGTTGGGCCGAGCCGGGTTACCAGGAGACGAAATCCTCGGCGTTACTCTCGGGGATGCTCGAGCAGGCCGGTTTCGATATCCGTCGTGGCGTGGCCGAGATCCCCACCGCCTTCACGGCGACCTTCGGCGAGGGCAAGCCGGTGATCGGGATCCTGGGCGAATTCGACGCTCTGCCCGGGTTGTCTCAGCAGGCCACCCCCCTGCGAGCACCTCGCGAGGGCATCGCCTACGGGCACGGCTGCGGCCACCACCTGTTTGGAGCCGCCTCGATGTCGGCGGCGATCGCGATTGCCGAGCAGATCAGGTCGGGTCACTTGAAGGGGACGGTTCGCTTCTACGGGTGCCCGGCCGAGGAGGGAGGCAGCGGCAAGGTGTTCATGGTGCAGGCGGGTCTGTTCAAGGACTGCGACGCGGTGCTGCACTGGCATCCGGGCAGCACCAATTCGGCCGGCGACCGCTCGTCGCTGGCCCGGATGGCCGTCAAGTTTCGTTTCCACGGCAAGGCCGCTCATGCCGCCGGGGCTCCCGAGCAGGGCCGCAGCGCCCTGGACGCGATCGAGTTGACCAACCATGCGGCTCAGTTACTGCGTGAGCACACTCCCGATCTGACCCGCATCCACCACGTGATCACCGCCGGAGGCGATGCGCCCAACGTGGTACCGCCTTTTGGCGAGGTCTACTACTACATCCGTCACCCTCGGGCCGAGGTCGTCCGGGGGCTCTACGAGCGGCTGGTGCTGTGTGCCCGGGCGGGGGCCCTGGCGACCGAGACGAAGCTGGAGATCAAGTTCGAGGGCGGCATCTACCCGGTGCTCCCCAACAGCGCGCTCTCCTCAGTCGCTCTCAGCAATCTCAGGGAGCTGGCCGACCTGAAGTACACGGCGAAGGAGACGGAGTTTGCACTGCGGCTGCGCGAGCACCTGCCTCGGCCACGGACCCTGGACTCGATCCGTCGAGTGATCAGCTTGCAGGGTGAGATTGGACGCGGTTCGACTGACGTGGGAGACGTCTCGTGGGCGGTCCCCACCACCGGGTTCTCGACCTCGTGCTGGGTCCCCGGCACCCCGGGTCACAGTTGGCAGGCGGTCGCCTGCGGCGGCACAACGATCGCGCGGAAGGGGATGCACCTGGCTGCCCGCGTGCTGGCCGCCACCGCCTGGGATCTCTACACCAACCCCGACGTGCTGGCTGCCGCTCGAGCCGACCATCGGCGACAGATCGGGCGCGAGCCTTATCGCAC
>CAUZJR010000132.1:0-11745 GCA_963580005.1 Planctomycetota bacterium | reverse complement strand
CGAAGGGGCCGGGTTCGGCGGACGCCAGGTCTCGCGGACCGACGTCAAGTCGAAGAAGAAGACCACGTTGACCAATAACTTCTCCGGCCAAAGACTCAACGCTCCCAACGACCTGTGCCTGGACGCCAAAGGACGCATCTACTTCTCCGATCCGCGGTATGTCGGCGATGAGAAGCGAGAACTTGAGCACCGGGCGGTGTACTGCATCGAGCCCGGTGGCAAGGTCTTCGAGGTCACTCACAACATCTCCAAGCCCAATGGCATCGCCATCAGCCCCGATGGCAAAATGCTGTTTGTCGCCGACCACGACAACGGCACCGACAACATCGACCCAGACGCCAAGGTCCCGCCCACTCCCGGTGACATGAAGATCTATGGCTGGAGACTGAAGAGCAACGGCCAGGTCGAATCCGAACGGTTCACGATCGTCGACTTCAGCCACCACAAGATGAAGGGCTGCGACGGGATGACCGTCGACGAGAACGGCTACCTGTACCTGACCGTCCGCGAAGCCGCCCGGCCCGGAGTCATGGTCATCGACCCCTTCGCAGGCAAGAACATCGGCTACATCCCCACCGGACCGATCGGGCAGGACCAGGCCACCGCCGTGGGATTGCCCAGCAACGTCGAGTTCGGCATCGGCAAGGACCGCAACATGCTCTACATCACCGTCGACAAGAGCCTGTACCGCATTCGCTTGAAGACTCGAGGCTGGCACGTCCAGTACCAGGGTCGCAAGAAGAAGCTCTAGAGCGCCGCAGGCGGCCTCCGGAGGTCAAGCGGGCGAGCCGATTACGGCGAGAAACAGCTCGCCGTAATCGGCTGCCTTCTTCTCACCCACCCCATGCACCTCGAGAAATTCCGACAGCGTGCTCGGACGACGCCGGGTCATGTCCCTCAGGCTGGCGTCGCCGAACACCACATACGCCGGCACCGATTTCTCGTCGGCCAACTGCCGTCTCAGGTCACGCAACCGCTCAAACAGGCCGCGGTCCACACCCTCCCACGAGTCCTCGTGCGTCTTCGACTTCCTGGTCCCGGCCGCCTTGGCCGGTTTCAGCAGACGCGGAGTCTCCTCACCCGAAAGCACTCCGCGACCGGTCCCGGTCACCTGCAAGACGTTGTATTCGCCGGTCTTGACCAAAAAGCCCTGGGCCACCAGCTGCTCGACCCAGCCGCGGACCGCTCCCACGTCATGCTCCTGCAGTAGCCCGTAGGTACTCAGCCGGTCGTGCCCGTTGTCGAGTATCCTCTGCTCGGTCGAACCCCGCAGCACCTTCACCGTGTAGTCGGCTCCGAATCTCTGATCCTGCCTGATGACGCTCGAGAGGATCTTCTGGCTGATCACCAGCGGATCCTCGACCTGGTCGAGTTCCCCCAGGCAGACGTCGCAGGCACCACAGTTGTCCCCATCGAGCGATTGGCCGAAGTACTCGACCAGCAAGGCATGGCGGCAGACCACGCTGCCGGCAAAGTCGTGCATCGCCCGCAGGCTCTGCCACGCCCCCTCGGTCGGCTCGGTGTCAGATCCCTCGAGAATCGCCCGCCACCTCCCGTAGTCACCACCGGTGTACAACAGGCAGCACTCGGCCTCCAAACCGTCCCGGCCCGCCCGACCGGTCTCCTGCTGGTAACCCTCCAGCGACTTCGGCATCGCCGCGTGGATCACGTAGCGGACGTTCGACTTGTCGATCCCCATGCCAAAGGCGACCGTCGCCACGATCGTATCGACACGCTCGCCAATGAACGCCTCCTGGTTCGAATTCCTCTGCTGGTCACTCAGACCCGCGTGATACGGACTGGTGCGGTAGCCACGCTGGTTGAGTTGTTCGGAGGTGTTCTCGACGTCGCGCCTTGAGATGCAGTAGACGATCCCCGACTCGTCGGGATGACGGTCCAGGATCGCGGCCAGCTGATCGATCGCCCGGTCGCGAATCATCACCTTGTAGGCCAGGTTCGGTCGGTCAAACGAACCGACCAGCACCTCGGGTTCGGCCAGGCCCAGCTCCTGCACGATGTCGTCGCGAACCCGCTCGGTGGCCGTGGCCGTATAGGCATGAATCGCCACGTCCGGCAACGTCTCCTTCAACAGCCCCAGCTGCCGGTACTCGGGCCGGAAATCGTGACCCCACTGGCTGATGCAGTGAGCCTCATCGACGGCCACCAGCGACACGTTGGACTCGACCAGGGTGTCGAGCATCCCCGGCTGAACCAATCGCTCGGGCGCGACGTAGAGCAGCTTCAGTGTGCCCTCGCGCAATGCCCCAAACACCTCGCGACGCTCGTCGGGAAGCATCCCGCTGTTGAGGCAGGCGGCCGAGACGCCCGCGGCATTGAGCCCATCGACCTGGTCCTTCATCAGCGAGATCAGTGGGGAGACGACCAGGCCGACACCCTCCTGGATCACCGCCGGAGCCTGGAAGCACAGCGACTTGCCTCCGCCGGTGGGCAGCACCACGACCGAATCGCGAGACTGCAGCACGCACTCGATCGCCTCCTGCTGCAACGGCAGAAAGCTGTCGTAGCCCCAGTGAGTCTTCAGGGCCTCGAGGATTCTCTCGCTGGTCATTGGCTTCATGCCCGACGACGGTGCCATGCGTGGCAATGATCCCAACCACTGGCACCGACCCTTGTCAACCGCGATCCGGACTCGCTCACCTGGCTCCCATCGCCCGCAACGCCTGTGTCACGACCGCCGAATCGGCGTCGCCGGAACCGCGGATGTAATACGGCGCGGTCGCCAGAACGTGAGGCCGGTAGGCCGGGCTGACCAGCTCGAGGTTCTCAAAGATCGCCATCCCGTACTTGTAGTGATGCGCGTCGGTGGCCTTGCGAGCGATCAGCTGACGCGCGCTCCCGGCAAAACCATCCAGCCACTCGGGGCGGTTGTCCGAAGCAGCCCGAACCGCCAGCCGGTGAGCAGCCGCCGAGGCCGCCGATGTGTCGCGGCCCACCTGCGACAGGATCGCCTTCACCTGCTGCCCAACCTCAAACACACCTCGCCGCTCGTCCTGCAGTCGCCGAGGCTTCAGAATGTCGGCCTCCTTCAGACCCCCGCGGGCCGTCGACATGAACTCGCGGAACTGAACCATCCAGCCCACCGCCTGCAGCAGCAACAGCAAACGAGTGGCCGGTGACGACGACGACTGGTAGGCGTAGTGCAGGGCGTTGGCCGAGGTGACCGTGTGGATGCCGTAGATCCCCGGCTGACGCATCATCAACTCGCCGGCCATCAGGTGCACCGCGTCCCAACCCGACTGGGCACGAAGAGATCCCTGGCCCAGCCCCTGCCCCACCTGCTCGCAGCAGGCCAACGGAGCAAGTCGCCGCATCGAGGCCAACAGCTCGCGGACCTGGCCCGGATCGCTGCCCGGCTGGGTCCACTCACTCAACCAACGCAACGCAACCTTGCCGTCGGTACCAGGCCGCATCACCGAGCTGGCAAATCGCTCGTTGGGCAGAAACGTCTGGTCAGAGAACGTGTACTTGTTGACCCGCTCCTTGAGTCCAAAGTCCAGCAAGCCCAGCACCAGCGATCTGAGCGCCGGCTCGGCGTGACGCCAGCCGATCGTCTGCAGAGTTCTCCAGGTGTTGGCGACGAAGATCGCCTTGTGGCCAATGTTGCGGTAGTCGCGACACCCGTACTGCCACATCATCTCGATGATCTCGCCGGCACCCCGGCTGCGAACCAGCGCCACGATCGCCCGATCAGCACGCTCCTGGTCCCACTCGATCATCCCCCGACTGAACTCCCCGGCAGCGGTCTCCGGCGAAGGCAACTTGCCACGGACCGGACCCAGCCTGAAGTCTCCCTCGTCGATGTCCTTGGCCTGCGACTCCTTGAAGTTGTCCAGTGCCCAGAACAGCGGCAGCAGTCGCTGGTCGGCGGGCAAATCGAGGCTCAACTGGTGAGCCGCGTTGATCACGAACACGCAATGGAACTTGAAACCCGGTGGCTGAGGGTTGACGTTGCGGATGCCGGCCAGGAACAGGCTCGCCAGCAACTGGCGGTAGGGGACACCACTCTTGATCCGCTCAGCCAGCATCCCCACGCACTTCCCGCGAGGCGTTCGTTCGACCAGCCGCACCAGGGGCTCGATGCTGTGATGCAACCTGACCAGTTCTCCGGGCACACGGACCTGCTCGTCGGCCAGGGCCGGCAGGCCGGTTGCTCCCAGCAAGCCACCCGCCCCGGTAACCAGAAATTCGCGTCGTGTCGTCATGAAAATCTCTCCGTCGTCACTCGACCATGACCGCAGGATGCCATCGTCGGCATGCGGGTGCAAGTTCATCGGCCCACGGATACGATTGGCCTCACGATTGCACGACCGCAACCGGAAACGAGACCGCCATGAAGATCACCGACATCAAGGCCCTGGGAACCAACCTCGGCGGAGGCAACCACATCTACGTCAAGGTGCTCACCGACGAACACCTCGTGGGCTACGGCGAAGCCTACCGGGCCGGACCCGACTCCTCGGTCGTGGCCGCCATTGAATACCTCAGAGACTGGCTCATCGGCGAAGACCCCACGCGGATCGAACACCTGTGGCGGATCATGCACAACGGGTCACGGTTCCCCGGAGGCTCGATCGTCAACGCTGCGATCAGTGGCATCGAAACCGCCCTGTGGGATATCAAGGGCAAGGCCCACGGAGTGCCGGTTTACCAGCTGCTGGGTGGCCGCTGCCGCGACAAGATCCGGGTCTACCTGGGCACGGGAGGAGCGACGCCCGCCGAGGCTGCTGCCGCCGTCGTCGACGCCGTGAGGCAGGGATTCACCGCCGTCAAGATGAGCCCCTTCCCCGCCGGACCCGAGAAACTGCCCTGGGCACAGGTGCTCAAGGGTGCCGCCGCCAAGCTCGAGGCCGTCCGACGCGCCGTCGGTGACGACATCGACATCGGACTCGATCCCCACGCACGACTCTTCGAACCCTACAAGGCTCTCGAACTGGCCGAGGCCGTGGCACCCTACCGGCCCATGTTCTTCGAAGAACCTCTCAGGCCCGAGAACATCGACGCCATGGGACAACTCAAGGAGAAGCTGCCGATCCCCCTGGCCACCGGCGAAATGCTCTATACCAAGTACGAGTTCCGCGACCTGATCGCCGCTCGTGCCGCCGATATCCTGCAACCGGATATCGTGCTCTGCGGAGGCCTACTGGAAACCAAGAAGATCGCGGCGATGGCCGAAGCTCACTACCTGACCATCGCTCCGCACAACCCGCTGGGAGGCATGTCGACTGCCGTCTCGGCACACTTTGCCGCCTCGACAGGCAACTTCCTGATCCTCGAGTACCGACTCGATACCGTCGGCCCCAACAGCAAGCTGCTCAAGAAGCCGATCCCGCTCGATGACGGCTACCTGACTATTCCCGAGGAGGCGGGACTGGGAGTGGAAGTCAACGAGGCTGCGATCAAGAACCACCCGTTGCGCTACTGGAGAAGACCGCTGGTGATCGAGCCCGACGGCAACGTCGCCTACCAGTAAACTTCATCGCTGCAGCCGCAAAACGGCTAGGTCGCACTCTTCCCAGCCGCCTCGAGCACCTTCTTCGCCTCAGGCACCTTCATCCTCCGTAGTGCCTGGTGAGCGGTGGCCTTGTTGCTGGCCGTCCCCTCGCGAAGCACTCGACCCAACGCACGGGCCGCATCGGCAGTGCCCTGCTTCTGCAGCGACTGGATTCCCAGTCGTCCCAGCTGAGGCGACTTCAGCACCGCATCGGCGATGGCATCGCTGGCCGCCTTGGACTTGAAGGCAGCCAGGCCGAAGATGCCATACTGCTTCGACAGCACAGCCTCGGACTTCGTGCCTTCGATCAACACCGGCAACGCGGCCTTGTTGCCCTTTTGCGAAAGGGCGTAGGCAGCCAGCACCCGCACCGAAGCCTCCTTGTCCTTCAGGGCCGATACGAGCGCGGCCTGAGCCTCCTTTGAGTCACTGTCGTGTCGCAGTAATAGCCTCAGGCCACTCTGCCGCACGTCAGACGCTTCGGACTTCAGCAGGTCCGTCGCCACCCTCAGCACGGCCGGGCCGGCCGACGAGGCAATCTGCTCGAAAGCAAACCGCGAATTGCGATCCAGTTTCGGGTTCTTCAGTTCCGTGGCCGCCAAAGGAGCAACAAGGGGACTCTTCAAGCCGGCAATCACGCGGGCCAGGGTGAACTTGTCCTGCAGAGACTTCGCTCGGCCCATATGCTTCATCAGCAGCGGGGCCGCCGACGGACCCAGCGACTGCAGCTGCTTGGACGCGGCCTGGGCCGTCGAGCGGACGGCCAACTGAGGCACCAGGTCCTCGATGTCCCTGGCATTGGCCTGATTCAGTGCCACCAGGACCTCGGCGTCCTTGCTGCCCTGCAGGGCCTTGCGGGCCACGTTACGGACCTCGAGATCGTCGTCCCGAATCGCCTTCAGGAACAACGACTTGGTCTCGAGCCCCTTGAGACTCGCCAGGGCCGTCACCGCCTGCCGACGCACCGCCACCGATTCGTCTCCGAGAAATGCCTGAAAGGCCTTCCCACTGGCAGCATCACCCGACTGGAACAGCGCCGCAGCGATGCGGACCCGAGCCGGATGCCGGGGCTGGCCGGCCAACTCCTTCAACGCAGCCTTGCCGTCCTTGCCACCGATCTGTCCCAACGCGGTGATCGCCGCATGCGAGACCGAGGTCTCCTTGTGTGCCGAGAGCGTTTTCAGCCGACCAGTGGCGTTGGACGCCTTCAACGCCCCGGCCGCGCCGATGGCGGCGACCAGTACGCCGGTGTCCGTGGTCGAGAGTGCCTCGACGACAACCTGCCTTGCACCGGCATCTCCGGCTCGGCCCAGGACGCCCAGGCTGGCGACCTGCACCAGTGAGTTCTTGTCGGTTGTCGCCTTGCGGAGCAGCTCGAGTAACGGCCCGGTCTTTTCGCCCAGCATGGCCAACGCCGTGGCCGCACGCTGGCGGACCACCGGATCAGAGTCTTCCATCAGGTTGGCGATCGCGCTGCGTGACCCCTTGGCACCTGCTGATCCCAGGTAATAGGCCGCCATCCCACGCGCTTCGGGCTTCACGCTCGAGAGGTCTTCGGTCAGCTTCGTCGTCGCCGTCGCCAGCAGGGTGTCCACAGCACTGTCCATCGCCTTGCCGCGGACGTTCTTGTAACGGATCACGCCGCGGTCATCGATCACGTAGATCGTCGGCCAGCCCCGGACACCCCAGGAGCTGGCGATCGGTCCGCTGGTGTTCCCACCATCCCAGAACGAACGCCAGGTGATGTTGTTGGCTTTCATCGCAGTTCGCAGACGAGCCTTCGGGTCACTGTTGATCCCGATCAGCACAAAGGGCTGGTTCGCCAAACGCTTCACGAGCGACCGCTCGTGGGGGTACATCGCCCGGCAAGGAGGTCACCAGTCGCCCCAGAAGTCCAGCACGACCACCTTGCCACGGTAGTCGCTGAGCTTGAACTTGCGTCCGTCAACATCCACTCCGGAAATCTCGGGCGCCAACTTGCCGATCGCCAGGTCCCCGGGCGAATGCTTCTTCGCCTGGGCCTCGGCCGAACGCGACGACAACAGCAATGCCGCCATCACCAACGCAGACCAACCCGCTCGGAATATCGCCTTCATGCTTGTTCCTTTTGCAGACAACGACCTGGTCGGGGCGTTCCGGTCCATGCACGCATACACCAGCCCAATCCGGCAGCCGTCACGGCTGCCGGATTGAATGCTGGACATGCTTCATCTCAGGACTTCGAAGTCGTAACCGGCTTCAGGAACTTCTTGGCTTCCGGCGTCTTCATCCGCTTCAACGCCGCCTCGGCCTGCTTCCGCAGCTTGGGGTTCTCGAGCAACGCCCCCAGTGCCTGGGCAGCGGCAGGAGTATCCTGGCGTTGCAGCGAGGAGATCGCGGTGCTGACCAAGCGGGTCGCATTCGGCCCCGTCCCCTTCTTCTTGAGACACGCCACCAGAGCATCGGTCGCCTTCTTGCTCTTGTAGCGACTCAGAGCACGAGCGGAGTGGGCGTTGAGAATCTGATGATCGCTCGACGCGAATTCCGCAAGAGTCGGCAACAGGGCCGGAGTCGGAGCGCTGAAGTGCAGTAGGAACGCCGACCAACCCTGGACGACCTTGACCTTGCTCTTCAACCCGGCTCTCAACGCCACCGTCACTTCCTTGTTGCTCCTCAGACCGAAAATCGACCGGGCAATGCCGTCCTGGCCGGCGGGGGTCTTCTCGGTGCCGAGCCGCTCGATCAGCAGCGGTACGACATCAACTCCCAGCGACACCAGTTGACTGCTGGCACTGGTGACCGTCTTGCGATCCCTCAGCTTCGGCAGCAGGTCGTCGACCTCCAGGGCCAGTACGTCTTTCAGAGCCTTCTGGACCTTCGGGTCCTTGCTCGTCTTGAGCACCTCACGAGCCAGCTTGCGGACATCGGCGTCCTTGTCGCCGAGTGCCTGCAGGTACAGCGGCTGGGTCTCGAGGCCCTTGAGGCTCGCCAGAGCAGCAACAGCCTCGCGGCGAACCGAAACCGACTCGTCGCCAAGAAAACCCTTGAACAAGTCGCCACTGCCCTTGTCACCCGATTGGAACATCGCTGCGGCAATCCGCACGCGTGCGGGATGCTTGGGCTGGCCGGCGAGTTCCTTCAACGCCGCAGTCCCCTGCTGGCCGCCTATCTGGCCCAGCGCCGCAATCGCTGCATGCGATACGGCCGTCTGCTTGTGAGACGTCAGAGTCTTCAGGGCGGCAACCGCCTTGGCGGCCTTCAACGAACCGGCACTGCCGATCGCAGCCACCAGCACGTCCGAGTTCTTCGCAGCAAGTGCCTCGATGATGATCCCGGTCGAACCGGCGTCACCGGCGCGGCCCAGGACCCCCAGGCTGGCAATCTGAACCGACGAGTTCTTGTCGGTCGTCGCCTTGCGGAGCAACTCGAGCAAGGGGCCGGGCTTGTCGCCCAGCAAGGCCAGGCCCGTGGCCGCACGCTGGCGGACCACCGGATCAGAATCCTCAAGCAGGTTCGCAATCGCGCTGCGTGACCCCTTGGCGCCTGACGATCCCAGGTAGTAGGCCGCCATCCCACGCTCCTCGGGCTTCACGCTCGTGAGACTCTCGGTCAGGTTGCTCGTGGTCTTGGCCAACAACGTGTCGACCGCCGTGTCCATCTTGGGACCGCGGACGTTCTTGTAACGGATCACGCCGCGGTCATCGACCACGTAGATCGTCGGCCAGCCCCGGACGCCCCAGGAGCTGGCGATCGGTCCGCTGGTGTTCCCACCATCCCAGAACGAACGCCAGGTGATGTTGTTGGCTTTCATCGCAGTTCGCAGACGAGCCTTCGGGTCACTGTTGATCCCGATCAGCACAAAGGGCTGGTTCGCCAAACGCTTCACGAGCGACCGCTCGTGGGGGTACATCGCCCGGCAAGGAGGTCACCAGTCACCCCAGAAGTCCAGTACAACCACCTTGCCACGGTAGTCGCTGAGCTTGAACTTGCGTCCGTCGACATCCACTCCCGAAATCTCCGGCGCGAGCTTGCCGATCGCCAGGTCCTCGGGCGAATGCTTCTTCGCCTGGGCCTCGGCCGAACGCGACGACAGCAAAAATGCCGCCATCACCAACCCGGCCAAGCCAGCTCGTGACATCGTCCTCATCTTCACTCCTCCCGCAAGTTTCCCTGCCCGCACCAACACGGTACGAGATCATGTCTATTGACTCACTGTAATTTCGCTCAATCGACGCCCTAGAACAAGAACACGGCACCCAATTCTCGGAAACTCCACAATCTCACCCCTCACGCACCGCCCGGGGGTCAGACGCCACCGGGGCCTGACCCCTTCCGCCGAACAACGCAGGCGAACTGGTGATCCGGTATGATGCGCTCACCTCACTCATGGATCATCTCCCGGAGACGCTCAGATGACCGATCGCCAACCTCTCGATCGACGCCAGTTCCTGGGCACCACCGCAGCCACCGCAGCCACCGCAGCCACCGCAGCCACCGCAGCCACCCTCGGCTCTGCCGCCGCCGCTGAGGATGATCGACTGGCCAGAGTCCAGAAGAAGAAACTCGTCATCGTCGACTGCCACGCTCACATCTACGGCACCACCGAAGACGAGAAGCGGTACCCGACGATCGCCAAACCGCTCAAGCCACCCGCGGGCACCGGCACCGTGGCTCATCTCATCAAGAACATGAAGGACAACGGCGTAAGACACGTGACCGCTGTCCAGACGAGCACCTACTACCGCTTCGACAACCGGTTCACCGCCGACGCGGCCCGTCGCCATCGCGACTTCATGGCCGGCATCTGTACGCTCGACCCCGATCAACCTCAGAACCCCTGGGTGATGGAATACCTGGTCGAGAAGTCCAACGTCCGCGGCATGAGGAGCATCCCGGGCCAGGACGGGCGGATGGACTCACCAGGGGTCCGTCGCCTCTGGGAAACTGCCCAGAGGCTGGGCATCGTCATCAATTCGCTCACCTCCCGGGAACTCAAACCACAGGTCGCCGAGATGGCCGCGGCACACCCGAAACTGCGGGTCGTGATCGACCACTGCCTGAACCTCACCGCCGACGACTCTCTCGATGCGACTCTCGCCGACATGCAGGACCTCGCCAAGCTCAAAAACGTTCACGCCAAGCTGACCTTCATCCCGACCGGGACCCGGCTGGGCTACCCCGGCAAGGACCTGCACGCGGCCTGCCACGAGGTGATCAAGGCGTTTGGTGCCGACCGCTGCGTTTGGGGCAGTGACTTCCCCTGCGAACTCTGGCTCAAGCAACAGGACATCAGCTACGCACAGCACCTCAGGATCTTCACACACGAACTCGGCCTCGACCCCGCCACCAAGCGAGCCGTACTCGGAGGCACCGCGCTGAAGCTGTGGTTCTCACGCAAGACCAAGCGGGCTAGGACGTGAGCAATTCGCCGCACCCCTCGCCGCCTGCCTCGCCGACCAGGTGCGAAGTGTCGTTGTAGCTCTCCAGGGTCACGCCCGCTGCAGAGAGACTCAATTGCGTGACCGAGGTGTTGTTGAGATCTCCGAGCCACTCGTTGCCGATGAACGGTCGGCCGAGCAGTGCCGAGACGAGGATCGGCTTGAACATGCCGTGAGTGATCACGGCGACCTTCATCTGCAGGTCTCCGAACTGGCCCACCATGTCAGCGGCCACCCGACGTGCCCGCTCCTCTGCCTCAAGAGGACGCTCCCACCTGCGGCACTTCCACCAACCCTCTTCGTCAATCGAATCGGGCACCACCCAGTCACCGAACTGGCTGACGATCTCGTCACCGGTCAGACCCGGCCGACCCTCGTAGACTTCCGGGCTGGCCCCCGCCTGGCAACCTCCCTGCTCGTGAAGGTCCACAACCACTTCTGGCCGCAGGCCGGTCGCCGTGGCCACCGCCGCGGTCGTCTCCAGCGTGCGACGAAACGCGCTGGTCAACAACCGCTCGGGCTGCCATCTCTGTAGTCGCGCCGCCAACCGCCGAGACTGCTCGTGACCGACCTCGGTCAGACCCGGATCGTCAGACCGCTGCTCTTCGGGCAGCGAGTTGTTGACCGACTGTGCGTGGCGGATCAGCAGCACCGGCATCTTCAGCACCCCCCCTCGCCCGGCTCGGCTGCCGGCTCGGCTGCCGGCTCGAGCCGCTGAATCCTCATCGCGTCCAACCCGTCGAATTCGGCCCCCATCGGCACGAAGTGCAATCTTCCCTGCAGCCAGTCGTCGTACTGGTCGTCGTAGTGCGGGCT
>CAUZJR010000131.1:0-11778 GCA_963580005.1 Planctomycetota bacterium | reverse complement strand
CGGGGGGACGGGAAACACGACGATGCTCCGGCCATCCAGGCAGCCGTGCGGCTGGCCGAACAACTCGGAGGCGGCCGGGTGGTGGTGCCGGCCACCGATGAGTTCTACCTGCTGGGCAGCACGATCCGGATCCGTGGCCACCACGTCACGCTGGCCGGACCGGGCGCCCGGCTGAAACTCAAGGATGCCGTCGGCCGGATTCACCTGCTGCACATCGGCGGCGACGGGCCAAACCGGTCTGTGGCCGAACACATCGAGGTGACCGGCCTGCGGCTCGACGGGAACTACCGCAGCCAGCCTCAGCAACGTGCCGGCGGACTGCCTCGCTGCGTCTGGGTCGAACATGCCGGCCATGTCGTGATTCGAGATCTCGAGATCCGCGACGCGTGGTGTGGTCTGAGCCTGGCCAGAAACACGCGAGACTGCCTGGTCGAGAATGTTACGGTCACCGACTGGGACCACGACGCGTTCGGAGCCTCGGGATGGGGCATCAACGGCGGATGCACGGACGTGAAGTTCTTGAACTGCCGGGCCGTGGATACCCCGAGATGCGTCAAGGCCTGGGAGATCGAGGAGGGGGCACAGCGGATCCTGCTGGAAGACTGCGTGGTCGACAACCTCGGCGGCACCGGGACCGGTTTCTACGTCCGCCACCACGGCTATCGCTGGCCGGTGCTGGTGGATGATGTCACCTTCCGTCGCTGCCGGGTGTCCCGGGTCAAAGGAGATGGATTCCGGATCGCCACGTCTCCCGGGCCACAGATCCGGCCGTCAATCCGCACCCGCAACATCCGACTGCTCGACTGCCAGTGCGTGGGCCGGACCACGATTGCCTGGGGCGTCGAGGACGTACTGGTCCAGGGTGGCCGTTTCGACGGTCCACTCTGCCTGGGCTTCGCGGCCGGTACCGACCCCCCCGACGGCAACGGCACCAAGGGACCGGTCCGATCGGTCACGCTTCGAGGGACCCGTATCGGACAACTGCTGATCAACAGCCGGGTCGGCAACCCGACCGGAAAACTCGGTGACACCGTCTACCCCGACTACGTCCCGAGAATCCGCCTGTTGCAGGTCCGGCAAGACCGACCGGCCAGGATCATCGGAGAGGGAGCGAAGATCGAGATTCGAGCCGGATCCCCAAGGTAAGATGCCCCAGGTAAGACCCACCCGGTTCAGATCAACTCGTCGATCGGGCCACCTTCGGGCAGGATCGGCGTCGGTCGGCCAGCGTGGTTGTTGAACTGCGTGTCCAACGGAACCCCGAGGTATCGGTACAGCGTCGCCAACAGGTCACCGGGCACCAGCGGCCGGTGCAGCGGCAGCGAGCCCCGGGCGTTGGTGGCGCCGACGGGCTGCCCCATGGTCATACCGCCTCCGGAGAGAACCACCGACATGGCGCGGGCCCAGTGCTCTCGACCGGGGTTCCCCTTGACGTAGTGGACCCGGGGCGTGTGTGACATCTCGCCCATGATGACGAACAACACGTCGTCCTGCATGCCACGTTCGTGCAGATCCTCGATCAGTGCCGAGCTAACCTGGTCGAGAACCGGCAGGCGGATCTTCATCTGTTCGAATATGTTCCAGACACTGGCATGATCGTCCCAACTGAACGCCTTCTGGCCCGGCACGCAGGGAAAGTCGATCGTGACCAGCCGCACGCCCGCCTCGACCAGCCGGCGAGCCAACAGGCAGCGTTGGCCCACGGCGTGACGGCCGAACCGGTTCCGGACCTCGGGCTTTTCCTGGCTGAGATCAAACGCCTTGCGAACAGAACCGTTGGTCAGCAATTCCGCCGCCTTGCGGTTGTAGGTGTCCAACGAGTCCATCACGCCGGATTGGTCGATGTCGCTCCGTAGCCCGTCGAAACGTGCCAGCAGGTTCCGCCGCTCGCTGAGCCGGCCGATCATCTGGCTGTTCAACTGCAGGTTGGGCACCTCGAAGTTCTTCGCATTGGGATCGGAGCGAATCCGGAACGGTTCCAGCCCGGCGCCCAGGTAGGCCGATCCGTTGAACCGAACACGCGGCAACGCCATGTGCGCCGGGACTCCCGAAACCCGCTCGCCACAGACCTTGCTGGCAACCGCCCAGAAGTCGGGATAATCGGGCCGGTAGGGTGGCGGAGCATCTTTGCCGGGGTAACCGGTCATCACCGTGTGGGTGCTGTCCACGTGCCCGGGGCTGTTGTGGTGCAGCGACCGGATGATCGCCAACTTGTCACCGTGGGTGGCCAGTTTCGGCAGATGCTCGGAGATATCCAGGCCCGGGGCCGACGTCGGGATCGGCCGAAACTCACCACGAAACCCCAGGGGGCCCTCGGGCTTGAGGTCGAAGGTCTCCATGTGGCTGGCGCCGCCCCACAACCACAAGACAATGATCGACTTGCCGCCCAGCGACTGCCCCGTCCGCGATGCGGCCTGGCTCTCTAACCGCAACAGGTCCGGCAGAGCCAGGCTTCCCAGGCCGGAGAGTCCCAGTTGCACCAGCGACCGACGGGGCAGGGTTCCGGAACAGCGCCGCAAATCAACCGTGCTGATCGTCACGCGAGACTCCGGATTCCCAACAAGAGCCAAAAAGTGGTCCAGACACGACCACCGACGCATCAACGTTACCAGATCCATCCAGTAGCGTCGTCACGAATCGGTAACCGACTGCAACACAAAAGGGGACTTCCACTCAGGATGGAAACAGGTGTGAAACCGGGCTTTAGCACGTCCTTGTTCGTCCCCCCGGTCGCGATCGCCTGGTTTGCGGCAGCCACTCAGCCCCTGGCCGCAGCGGAACCGAAGCCGGACGATTCAAACAGCTCTCGCAGTTCGGCAGTGAGCTGATTCCGGAAATCATGGCGTAGCAACCTGCCGCAGGACGACCCACAAGCTCGCAGAGGTCGATGTCGGCAACAACGCGACCGGATTGTTGATTCCGGTTCCGACCCGGCGTCGCTGTTGCTGCTGCTTGTCCGGTACAATCGCCTCAACCGATTGAGCTGCCCGAACAGAGGGACATGGACATGAGAACCGTCACAGGATCCTTGTTGTGGTGCCTGGTGGTCGTTTCCGGAATTTCCACACAGGCGGTGTTTGCACAAGCCCGCTCGTCGGCAAGCAGCAAACCCTTGACCGTCGGGGATGTGCCTGTCGCCAACGTGCTCAAGCGACTGGGAGCGAAGCTCGAACAAGGAATTGCAAGCAGGACACTGGATGGTTATTCACTTCAATTCGACCGGGCGGATTCCAACCGGGACGGGAAACACACAACAACGGAATACGTCGAAAACGGACGTTACCTGACTCCCCAGGCACGATCCGGGATTTTCCGGGCTTCCGACGGAAACCGAGACGGAGTCGTCACCAGGGCCGAGTACATCTTGAACCGGTCCATCACCGATGAAGCCAAGCGAATCGTACAGGGGATGGATGACGATCAGGATGGCCTGGTCGAGCGAGCGGAGTTCCTCGCTCACTCGACGAAATTGCTCTCGGACAAGAAATTGGCCGTCGAGGTATTCCTGGCACTGGACCGGAACTCCGATGACGTCATTCTCGTTCCCGAGTACCTGCGGGTATGGGGGCAGTGGGCACGAGCCGGGAACAGCTCGGCAGAAAAGCGGATTGCGGCACGACGGGCTGAACTTGTCGACACGAAAGGCAAACGTGCGGATCCTCCTGGAGAACGACCTCGCAGATTCGGCCCACCGGGTGGATCGGGCGGCCGTTTTGGAGGTGGTCCTCCAAGCCCCCGTCAGTTCGTCGAGAACGCGCTCCGATTTGACGCCGACAAGGACGGAAAACTCGACCGCCAGGAACTGACGAAACTGGCCGAGAGCCTCGGTCGCCGTCGCGGTGGACGAGAGAGTTCCGGAAGACGCAGCCGGTTCGGTGGACGAGATTCTGGCAGACGCCCGCAGCGCCCCGCTCCCGAACGTGTCGACAAGAAGCAAACCACCGATGGCCCCTGACGGCCGCTATTGGCCACACCGGCAAGGCCCCAGCCTTGTGCCAGGTGGAACGCTGACATCTTGACAAACGTCCATCGCATTCGCGGCACAACACATGGCTGAAACAAACCGTCAACGGTCCCAAGGCACACCCGCTTCACGGCGCCGCCGTGTCGCGTTGCTCCCGCTGGCATTGTTCGTCGGCCTGCTTGTGCCAGCATGCCGCGACTCGTCAACTCCGCCGGTCAGCTCGACACAGTCCGCTGGGAACTCGAGCGTCCCGGTGCCTGTCGAGTCCGGGGTCGTGGAAGCGACTGGAGAGCCTGCTCCCGAAAAGCAGGGGCGTCGGCGGATTGTCCACGCCTGGGACGGCGTCACGATGTGGGCCACGATCTTCAACGTCAACTACTACGAAGCGCCCAACCGCAAGATCCCCGAACCGGCCGCCGAGTTCAGCAAGAGAATGCTCGAGGAGATGATCGACGAGGAGGCGGCCGCACGAGTCGACACGATCAGCTATTGCCTGTTCACCGCCTTCATGAGCGATGTGCCCTCGTCGAAGGTGACCGAGCTGTTCCCATGGCGACCGCCGGGCATGGACAAAGCGGGCCTGGATCTGCTCGAGGTGCTGATCGATCGTTGTCATCACCACGACATGAAATTCATCGCCGATGTCCGTATGAACGACCGGCATGGCGGGCCACGCAAAGGACTCTCGAAGAAACACCCCGAGTGGTCGCTGCTGGGATCGGGCAACGACTTCGCGATCGCCGGTGTTCGCGACGCGATGCTGGCTTTCTCGAAGGAGGTGCTGGACGCCTACGAGGTCGACGGCCTCGAATACGACTACATGCGGTGGTGCCACATGTTTCAGCCGGGCCAGGGCAAGCAGAACGCTCACCTGTTGACCGAGTTCACCCGCCGGACCCGTAAGCTGCTCGACGAAACGGCCCGGCGGCGTGGAGTCGATCGACTCGCCCTCGGCGTGCGGGTCCCCCAGAGTCTCAAGGAATGCGAGTACCTGGGCTTTGACCTGGCGACCTGGATCAAGGAGGGCCTGGTCGACTACGTCGTGCCGTCCGACTTCTTTCACTCGGACACGAACATGAAAACCGAGGACTTTGTGAAGCTGACCGAGGGAACCAGTTGCGAGATCTATCCGGCGATCCACCCGATGATCTCGATGGACGGCCCCAACGAGCACTACCGGCTGATGAGCCTGTCGAACTACCGGGCCGCGGCACAGAATTACTATGCCTTCGGGGCCCACGGGATTTCACCGTACAACTACCAGCGGGGATTCCAGAGACGTTCCAGTGCCCATCGCTCGTCGTCCAATTCCGCCTACCTCTGGCCGGCGTCGCTGGGTTGGCTCGGCGAGTTGAGCGAACCGGATGAGGTGCAGAGCCGCGACCGGCACTACCTGTTCTATTCGATCTACAAGAAGCCGCGGAAATCGCCGACCGGGTTCTCCAACGACGAGAACATCTACCTGGATCGCTCCGACTCGTCGACGCTGCAGGGGCAGCGACGGTTCCGGATGGCCGAGGACTTCAGCAACCGTCGACTGCGAACGACGATCCTGTTCAAGGCCATCGGCCTGTCGCCGGACGACTCGCTGGAGATTCGTATCAACGAGGCGAAGGTCCCCGAAGACTACATCAGCCGCGTACACGACAAGAACGGCCAGAACGTCTACGAGGGCGACACGCTGCCGGCATTTGACCTGTTCGTGATCGACACGAACTGGGAGACAACCGGTCGCAAGCAGCCGCTGATCTTCGGTGACAACCAACTGTCAGTTCGGCTACTGCCCTCGGCCGGCGCGACGAAACCCCAGCCGTTCCGGTTCGCCGAAATGGTCCTGGGCGTGCAGGCCGATGACCAGGGCGGCATCAGTAACGTCGATCTCAACGGCTCCCTCGACGACTTCGCCATCTGGTCTCGAGTCCTCGGCGACGATGAGATCCAGGCGGTGCGAGCCAACGGACTCCAGGGCATCGGCATCCGGACTGCCGAACCGGGCAAGCCGGGCTCATCCAAGCTGGCCAATCGTCTTCAGGTGCTTTACGAATTCGAGGATCCCAACGACCTGGGCCTTAACAGAAACAGTGCTGATGAGGGCAAGTCGGCCACACAGACCGGACCCTCCGGTGCACTGGTCACCCAGGACACAAAGGCGCCTCGCATCGGGAAAGGTGCCGCTGACTTTTCCACGAACGACGCGACGTTGAAGGTGCATGCCAGTGACATGCAACGGCTGATGCAGGACGAGGCTGGAGGCCTGACGGTCTCGTGCTGGTTCAAGTCGACGTCGCGGTCGGCCGCCAACCACACGCTCTGGGGCATGTCGAACCAGCCGATCCCCTCGCCGCTTTACAGCACCAACCTGGCCAAGGCGGTCCTGGCCACGCTGACCGTCGAGGCCGTGACTCCGCAGCGGGCGGCACTTGGCCTGGTTAGACCCGGCGACAACGAGACGCTTCGGAGCGAAGCGAAACTGATCGACGGCATGTGGCATCACCTGGCCGTTACGATCGAACAGGATGCCGGCAGCGGCACGGTGATCGGCCGACTGTTCATCGACGGGACTCCGCAAGACAAGGTGGTGCTTACAAGCAATTCCACACGGATCGGAACTCGCAACGTGAGCATCGAGGAACTGGAGTGCTACGTGTACGTGCGGAAATAGACCGCACGAGCCCGACAACAAACACGCCCACCTCTCCAGCCATCCTCTCCACCAACGGTCAGATCACACTGACGACGGACTGTCTCGGTTTGACCTCACAATGACACTCGCTCCTTCGATTCTCGATGTGGCTCAAGTCCCTATTTGCAACTGACTTACGATCATCCTATGAATTTCGGCACACCGTCTGCACTAGAGATGGGACCAGAGCACCGAATCGAGTCGGTGCACCAGTTCACCTTCGAAGGAGTAGACGATCATGAGAAGCTTGGCATCAATCATGGCGGCACTGGGAGTGCTGGCCGTTTTCTCGGCGACTCCCGCCCCGGCTGAGACTGGGCACAGGTACTACAGGCACACTCGGCTGCACACCAACCTGCAGCACAATGCGTATCACCGCAACCTGACCCATCGCAGTGCTCATCGCTACCCGATGAGTTATCGCAGTCACTCTCGGTTGCATGACAACCTGAACCACGACGCGTACCACGACCGATTGAACCACCGGTCGGCACACCGGTCGTTCCGCCCGTCATTCGGTTTCGGTTTCGGTGGTCGGAGCTCTGGCTTCTACCGTTCCGGGTACAGCCGCGGCCGAGGATTCTCGTTCAGCTTCGGCCACTAGGCTCTGCCACCTGCAACAGACGCTGATCGCCAGGAATCCGCTCACGGCGGGTTCTTGGCTTTTTCTTGTCAGCGGCTCGATCCGGCAAAGGCAACAGGCAGGCCCGCTTTCCTCACCGAAGACAACTGTCGTGCGGAGTTGCCCCGGGGCGATCGCCGCCGCTCAACGGTGGTCGATGTGGCTATACTTGATGATCGAGAGGTGCTTTGCGAACAGGAACGGCTCGGATGACACACGTCACTCGACGGAGATGAAGAGCGAGGCCAGAATGGCGTGACGCCAACTGCCGAGACACACAGCAATGAAAAGACACTGCACCAGGTTGTACTGCTGGCGGGTCATTGGGCTTATCACGTTGCTGTGCGCGATGGGCGGAGTGGCAACCGCACAAGACGACCGTGCGGCAGAGCCAGATTCCGCCAAATCGAACGGGAGTGAGTCGAAACTCCCGACGCTCGACGCTCTGAAAGCTGCCGGTGCACTCCGATCGAGTTACCGGAACTTCAAGCAGCCTTCCCTCGGAACAACAGCTCCCAAGCCCCGACTCGCAGCCTTTCGAAAGGACGTCGGGCCGGTCCTGAACAGGACCTGCCTTCAGTGTCACGGACCCAAGAAGCAGGAAGGCAATATCCGGATCGATACGCTCGATCCCGATCTGCTCAACGGAGACGACGTTAACTGGTGGCTCGAAATCGTTGCCGTGCTGAACAATGGTGAGATGCCGCCAGCCGATGCTGTCAAGCTGAGTGACAGAGATCGCACGAAGGCCATCGAGTGGATCACCTCCGAAATCCAGGTCGCCTCGGCCGTACGTCGCGCCAAGCAGGGGCACTCGTCGTTCCGGCGAATGGCCCGCTACGAATACAACTACGCGCTTCAGGACCTGCTGAAGCTGCCGTACAACTTCGCCAGGGAACTGCCTCCCGAAGCGACCTCCGCAGACGGGTTTCGGAACAGCTCCGAAAACCTGCAGATGTCCGTCATCCAGTTCGAGGCCTATCGCTCATCGAGCCGCAAGGCCCTCGAGCACGCCACGGTCCGAGGTCTACAGCCGGAACCGATCTTCTGGGGCATTTCCATGAAGGCCGCGTCGGCTGAACTGTGGGCCAAGCAAAAGGACCAGCTCGAGAAGATCAGGCGGAAGAACAAGGACGATCCCGAGAAACTGAAACGAGCACTCCAACAACAAGCCGCCCGGTTCCGAGCCAGGCCCAACGGGACTCACTACAAGGACCTGGACACGGGGGTGGCCGCGAGAGCCTCGTGGAGTTACGGAGGGGCAAAACACGCTTGGAAACCGAGCAGGATGCGACCCAAGGTGCCTGCCGTTTCCAGTCACGTGGCGGTCCTGCCCGAGAAGCAAAAGCTGATCATCGAACTGGGAGACCTGGTCCCTGATTCGGGAACGCTGCGAGTCCGCGTCCGAGCCTCACGCCAGTCCGACCAGGCCAATCGCATTCCCAGCCTGCAGCTGGAATTTGGCTGGCAGGCCAGTAACGACTCCCAGGCCTCGGTGAGAATCAGTACCCGCGATATTGCCATCGCTGCCGCCGCCGACAAGCCGCAGTTCTATCAGTGGGACATCCCGCTCAGTGAGATCTACCCGAGGAATTCGTTCCGCAAGACCCAGAAGTTGGGAGACCTGCCGAATCCGTCTGAACTCCTGAAGCTGGTCAACAGCTCGATCTCGCAAGGCGACATCCATATCGACTACGTGGAGATCACCGCACCGACTTACGCACACTGGCCTCCAGACTCGCACACGCGGATTTTCATCGGCGGCAAGAAGCCCGCCGACGAGTCTGCCTACGCTCGGAACGTCCTGGCGAATTTCATGTCGCGTGCCTGGCGACGCCGTGTCACCGATTCGGAAATCGATCAGAAACTGGCCCTGTTCACCAGGATCCGGCCCCAGTGCGATGACTCGCAGCAGGCCATCCTCGAAGTCCTGGCCACCGTGCTCGCCTCGCCGAAATTCCTGTACCTCGTCCCGCTCAACCGATCCGGCAAGAAGAACTCCAAGAACGTCAAACCACTGGCGGCCTGGGAACTGGCAACTCGCCTCTCAATGTTCCTGTGGTGCAGCACGCCCGACGAAGAGCTCCTGGGCCTGGCGGCTGATGGGAGATTGAAGGATCGCAAGGTCCTGGCCGGCCAGGTCAGGCGGATGCTCGCCGATTCGCGATCACGGCGGCTTTCCAGGCACTTCACTCGCCAGTGGTTGGGCATGCAGCTGCTGGATTTCCTGAAGGTCGATAAGAAGACGCACCGTCAATTCGACCCGTCATTGAAAGAAGCGATGCAGGAAGAACCGGTGGCGTTCTTTCACGAGGTCCTGCAGCACAATCACAGCGTGTTGGACTTCATCCATGCCGACTACACGATGGCCAACGAGCGACTTGCCAGGCACTACGGGATCAGCGACGTACTGGGCAACCACTTTCGCCGCGTGAAGCTCGAGTCCGGGCACCGGCGAGGCGGACTGCTGACCCAGGCCGGCCTGCTGGCCATGAACTCAGATGGCAAGGACTCGCACCCACTGAAACGTGGCATCTGGATGCTCGAGAGCCTGCTGAACGATCCGCCGCCACCGCCTCCGCCAGCGGTGCCCGAGATCGATCTTGCCGACCCCAAGATTGCCAAGCTCACTCTGAAAGAGCGAATCGAAGACCACCGCAACCATGCCGCATGCATGTCGTGTCACGCCAAGATCGACCCATGGGGCATCGCGTTCGAGAACTACGACGCCGTGGGTCTGTGGCGGACCGAGGTCCAGGGCAAAGCGGTCGATGCGTCCAGCCTGCTGTTCAATCGACAGAAACTGGATGGCATGGACGGACTGAAGCGATATCTGTTATCGAATCGACAGGACCAATTCGCTCGAGCCATGGTGCACAAACTGATGACGTATGCCCTGGGGCGGCCCCTGGGGTTCGGTGATCGCTCGAGCATTGACCGAATCACGGCCGATCTGCGCAAGCAGGGAGACGGACTTGCTACAATCATCACGTTGATTGTTTCCAGCGAGCTGTTTCAGTCGAAGTAATACAAGTAGCACGGGTCCGAAGCCTGCTCTCCAGAAAACAACCGCCATGAGCTCAAAACTCGCGTTCCTCGACCGGCGACGGTTCCTGCATGGTTCCGGAGTCGCTTTGGCGCTGCCGTGGTTCGAGTCGTTTGCCGGCCAAGCCGGTGCCGCCGAATCAGCCGCCAGGAAGACTCGCTTCGCCTGCATCTACATGCCCGATGGAGTGCCGATGCCCCTGGCCAAGGACCCGGCTCACAAGGACTGGGCCTGGTTTCCTCATGGCAGCGGCAAGACGTTCACGTTCACCAAGTGCCTCGATCCGCTGGAGCCGCTGAGAAGTGAGTTGACCGTCTTGTCCGGCCTGTCTCATCCCTCGGTTCGCAGCATCCACGGCCATTCCAATGCCGACCAGTTCCTCACCGGAGCTGCGACCGGGCCCCGGGACGGGTACAGGAATTCGATCTCGCTCGACCAGGAGTTCGCCGCTCACGTTGGAGACCAGACCCGCTTTTCATCGCTCGTCATGTCGACTGATGGAGGCACCGGGAGCCCGCGCGGTGCCCACACGCTCTCGTTCAATCGAAGCGGTCGAGCCATCCCGGCACAGCACAAGCCGAAGCAGATCTTCGACATGCTGTTTGTCAAAAGCGACGGCGATGCGGCACGTCGGTTGGCGCTCAGCCAGAGTGCACTCGACGATCTTCTCGCCGATGCACGTTCCTTGAGGCGATCGCTGCCGAACCGCGATCAGAAGACGCTGGACGAGTACCTGCAGTCGGTTCGCGATACCGAGATCAAGGTCGAAAAGGCCAAGAGGTGGATGAACATTCCGCTTCCCAGCGTCGACTCGGATCACCTGAAACTGGACATTACGCCCGAGGATCCTCGCGTCTATCTGCAGACGATGTTCGAGCTGATCTATCTCGCCTTCAAGACCGACTCGACACGAGTCGTGACCTACCAGCTCGGCCGCGAGAACGGCATCGGCATCAGCGACTATCTCGCTCGAGCGGTCGGCTTCAACCTGACGCATCAGCTCTCGCACAACACCAAGAACCCTGGCGGCTGGAAGAACTTCGGCATCTACTGCCGCTTCCTCAGCGAAGAAATCGGGCGGCTGATCGGGCGTTTGAAGTCGACTCCCGAGGCTGCTGGCCAGGGCAACATGCTGGACAACACGCTGCTGCTGTTCGGCTCCGCCTCCAGCGCCTTCCATCTCTCTCGAAACTACCCGCTGATCCTGGCCGGCGGAAAGAACATGGGCTTCAAGCACGGCCAGTACCTCAACTACGCGGGCGACAATCCCGCGGGAGGCCCCTGGAACGGTGGCAGAGAACCGTGGCAGAAGGAGGTCACTCACGAGGACATCCCGCTGTCGAATCTCTTTGTCACCATGCTCAAGCGTCTCGGCGTCAAGACCGACAAGTTCTCAGACAGCACCGGCACGCTTGCCGCAGTCTAGCGACACATCGAAGGGCGACCCCTTCACGGGACCACAC
>CAUZJR010000130.1:0-11790 GCA_963580005.1 Planctomycetota bacterium | reverse complement strand
AGACGCCAAGCAGATGAAGCTGAAAAAATGACTCGGACCCCCGCCGGCGGAAACTGTAGTCAGAGCCCAGACCTGAGGCAAGATGGGTCTGGATTGTGCCGACATAAACTGTGTGTTCACACGATGTTGACACGCACCGGCCACTCGTTGTGGCCACTTGACACCCGACTGGCTTCACCATTACGATCCGCAAGCAATCGTCGGAACCTCAATTGTCAGGCTCCCGCAGCGGTCGACCAAGCGACCGGTTCACCAGGGCCTGAAACCTGTAGGCACACGGAACTGTAAAAGGGATCCCCATGACGCACGTCGTCGCCGAACCGTGTTTCAACTGCAAGTACACCGACTGTGTCGTGGTTTGTCCGGTCGAGTGTTTCTACGAGGGCGAATCGATGCTGTACATCCATCCGGATGAATGCATCGATTGCG
Source organism: Planctomycetota bacterium (assembly GCA_963580005.1). Taxonomy (GTDB): domain Bacteria; phylum Planctomycetota; class Planctomycetia; order Planctomycetales; family Planctomycetaceae; genus UBA8437. The sequence continues at coordinate 11,361 of CAUZJR010000130.1, read as the reverse complement.
AGGCATGCGTGCCCGAGTGCCCGGTGGAAGCGATTTTCCTCGATGAGAATCTGCCGAGCGAATGGGAAGGGTTCACCCAGCTCAACGTCGACATGTGCAACGACCCCGATCCCCCGCTGCCGGTGATCACCGAGAAGAAAGAACCGCTGGTCGATTCCTAGGCCACCAGCGGGGTAAGGGGTCATGATCGACCCGGAGACTGTCCGCAGCGCCGCGGGCCTCAAGCTGCCACTCGATCGGTTCTGGTCCGTCTCGGCCACCGCGCTCGATCGACTCGGACAACACACCGACCCCACCGCCGGGGCACCGGTCTACACCGTCGAGGGCCACTACACCTCGCGGGGCTGGACCGAATGGACCCGGGGCTTCCAGTTCGGATCCGCCCTGCTGCAGTTCGACGCCACCGGCGAAGAACGGTTCCTGGAGTCCGGCCGGGCCGACACGCTGGCCCACATGCCCGATCACCTGACGCACGTCGGAGTCCACGACCACGGCTTCAACACGCTCAGTACCTATGGCAATCTCTGGAGACTCGCTCGCGAAGGTCGATTCGAGACGACCGCCGCCGAGTTGGACGGCTGGGAATTGGCGTTGAAGGTCAGCGGAGCCGTGCAGGCGATCCGCTGGAGCCATACCGGCAACGGCGACGGCGACGGGTTCATCTACTCGTTCAACGGACCCCACTCGCTGTTCGCCGACACCATCCGCAGCCTCCGCTCTCTCGCACTCGCCCACCAGCTCGGCCACCGGCTGCTGGGGGAACACGACGAGCCGATCGGGCTGCTCGGGCGACTCGTCGCTCACGCACAAACCACCGCCCGCTACAATGTCTACTTCGGAGACGGCCGCGACCGCTACGACGTGCGAGGCCGAGTGGCCCACGAGAGCCTCTTCAATACCAACGACGGACGATACCGCTGTGCCTCGACCCAGCAGGGCTACTCGCCCTTTACCACCTGGACCCGAGGCCTGGCCTGGATCATGCTCGGCTACGCCGAACTGCTCGAGTTCCTCGACACCCTCGATGAACCCGATCTCGATCCGCTCGGCGGACGACAGCCGATCGTCGAGATGATGCTCGAGACGGCTCGGGCCAGTTGTGACTACTACATCGAATCCACCCCCAGCGACGGCATCCCCTACTGGGACACCGGGGCGCCGGGGCTGGCCCGGATGCCCGGACACGCCGACCGACCCGCCGAACCCGACAACGACCACGAACCGGTCGACAGCTCAGCCGCTGCCATCGCCTGCCAGGGACTGCTGAGGCTGGGACGGGTGCTCGAGCCGTCCGACCCCGACGCGTCGCACCGATACACCCAGGCCGGACTGGCCACGCTCGCCACGCTGCTCGAAGAACCCTACCTCTCGACCGATCCCAAACACCAGGGACTGCTCCTGCACGCCGTCTACCACCGACCCAATGGCTGGGATCACGTGCCCGAAGGCTCGATGATCCCCCGCGGAGAATCATGCCTCTGGGGCGACTACCACCTCCGCGAAGCCGCGATCTACGTCGCACGACTCGCCGAGGGCCGCGACCTTACCTTCTTCGGAGCCGACACCGGAGACGCCTCATGAACCGTCCCATCGGGGCCGTGGCACTGATCACCGGCGGTACGCGAGGCATCGGGCTGGGGATCGCCCGGTCGCTGGCCGCCGAGGGCTGGAGACTGGCACTGGGAGGACTGAGAGCACTCGAAGAAGTGGGCCAGGTAGCCGAGGTGGGCGAAGTGATCAGGGCATTCGAGGCCGAGGGGGTTGAGGTCTGCTACTGCCGGGGGGATGTCGCCGATGCAGAGGACCGATCGAGAATCGTCGAGGAGGTCCGCCAGCGGTTCGGAGCACTGCACCTGCTGGTCAACAACGCCGGGATCACATCCCCGGGTCGTCGCGATATCCTCGACGCCGACCAGCAGGACTTCGATCGAGTCCTGGACGTCAACCTCAAGGGACCCTTCTTCCTCACGCAACTGTGTGCACGATGGATGATCCAGCAGCACGAGGCCGACTCGGGATTCCAGGGCACCATCGTCAATATCTCGTCGGTCTCCGGAGATGTGGTGTCGATTCACCGGGGTGACTACTGCCTGAGCAAGTCGGCGACACGGATGGCCACACGGTTGTGGGCCGTCAGGATGGCACCCCACGCCGTCTCGGTCTACGAAGTGCAACCCGGCATCATCCACAGCGATATGACCGACGGGGTCACCGAGAAATATGACCGGCTGATCGCCGACGGATTGACCGTCGAACCCCGCTGGGGCGAACCCGAAGACGTCGGACGTGCCGTGGCCATGCTCGCCCGGGGCGACCTGAGCTACGCAACCGGACAGGTGCTCACCATCGACGGCGGACTGCTGATCCGACGCCTGTAGCCCCCTCCCGCTACGCCTCATCCACCTCGGGGATGTACTTGTTGTACAACTCGGCGTAGTCCTCGCGGACCGGGCTGAACACGTCGAGCACCCGGGCCGGGCCGCCAACGGCGACGGCCTTGTGAGGCACATGCGGGGGGATCAGGAACATCTCACCCACCTCGCACACCCGCACCTCCTCGCCGATCGTCAACTCGACACGACCCTCGAGCAGGATCCCACCCTGCTCGTGAGGATGATCGTGCAGTGGCACCACCGCACCCTCGTCCATCTCCAGGTAACTCAACATCAGCTTCTCACCAAATGGTGTCCGCATCCGGCAACCCGGGACCACCTCCAACGGTTCGATCTCCTGGATGTTGATGAACGGCATCGCCTGGGGTCTCCTGCTGTTACGGCTTGTGTTCGGTTTCGGTTCCCAGCACCAGGTCCCGCCCAGCCACCAGCGCCGCCATCTTGGCGTCGGCGACGCTGCGTGAGAGCATCCAGAACCCGCAGTCGGGATGCACCCACCCGACTCGATCCTGGCCCAGCACCTCGATCGCCCGCTCGATCCGGCCAGCCACCACCTCGGCACTCTCGACCGCGTTGTCCTTGATGTCGATCACGCCGATCCCCAGGCCGATTTCAGGCTTCACCTCGGCAAGGAACTCGAGCTCCGCGTCGCCGCGTCGAGCCAACTCGAGCACCAGGTGGTCACACTCCAATGCATTGAAAAACGGCAGCAGAGCCTGGTACCCACCCTGCTGGATCGTCTGGCCCCCGTAATTGCCAAAGCACAGGTGCACCGCCCGTTCGCTGGTGACGTCCTGGAAGACCCGGTTGATCCCCGCCGCGGCCAGCAGAGCGTCCTCGGGACGACCCGGCAGGTTGGCCTCGTCGACCTGGATCACCGCCGCGTCGATGCCCGCCAACTGGCCCCCCAGCAATTCCCCCAGCACCATCACGAGCGGCTCGAGTCCACCGTAGTGGCCATCGAGCAACGTGCGGGCCAGCATGTAGGGACTGGTGACGGTGAACTTCAGCGGCAGCGAGGCCAAGCTCCGCACCTGCTGGTATTCCTCGAGCAGATCCAGTCGACCCGGTCCCAACGGGCCGCGGACCACGCCGGCCGGCTTCGATCGGAACTCGAAGTCCGCAAGTGAACGAAACCGCGACAGCTCCTCGCCATCAAGCTCCGTCGAGACTCCCTCCAGCGGTGCCACAAAATGATCGATCATCCCGTTCGTCTCGGGATGGTTCACGTCATAACGGCTCAACTCGCCGTCGCTGATTACGTCCAGGCCGGCCAGTTCCTGGGCCTTGAGAACCACCAGCGTGGCGTCGCGGAGATGCCCGGCGGTGGGATAGGCCTGCAACCAGTCGGGAACCGGGTAGCTGCCCACCACGGTGGTCTGGATCGAAGCGGTCATCGACTCATCATAACCACCCGCCACACCCCGCGGCAGCATCGCAACGACACGACCGGCTCAACCCCCCCGACGCCAGTCACTCGACGACGTGAACTGCTCGACATCGATCTCGAAACCGACACCCAGCGGAGCCCGCTGCAGGCTGGCAAGCGACACCCGGCCCCCGCGGACCGTCAGAGTCGGCCAGCCGTCGCGGCTGCGGTGGTACAGGTCGCCGTGAGCAGCCAGCACCTGGGCACCAACCGATTCGGGAAATGCCCCCAGGCCGGCAAAGTAGTGATGACCGTTCCGCTCAATACTGCTCACCCCCAGTGAACTCGACACCGCCAGGTCCTGCAGCAAAGCCACCGGACCAATGTTGGCCAGGTCCTCACCACTGATGATGTAACCGGCTCCACCATCCCGAGGACGCTGGCGATTGAGCCACGCGACCAGGCAGGCATTGATCACCCCCCGGAACACTCCCTTGCAGTTCTTGTGGCTGGTGCCGTGATAGCCCAGATCCAGGGCACGCCGCAGGCTGTCGGTCTCGGCGTCCGATTCGTCGATGATCATCCGCGGCCGACCCCCCCACTCGGCCAACCCCCCCGCACCGCCCATCACCGCGGGGTCCAACGCCACGTCGCGGTGAAACGGCTGCTCGACGAAGATCAGGTGAGAAAGAAACTCGCGCAGATCGGCTCGGCCACTCAACCGCTCCCAATACGACCGGAACGACGACGGGTCCCGGAATTGCTCGTTGCCGTCCAGCGTGAATCCAAAACCCTCCACGCCAACTCGCTCGACCAAGCCGGCAATGTCGCTCAGCCGACCCAGATCAGCATCCAGGTCACCGTTGACCTTGATCTTCAGATGACACAGGCCGTACTCCGAAAGGCACGCCGAGAGCGACTGAGGCAGGCCGTCGTCAAGCCGCGAGTCCGCGTCGATCTCCGAGTCGGTCAACGGATCTGACATCCCTACCGTGTGACGCGCAATCACCTCGCCGGCCAACTCACCGGGTAACAACTCGCTGACCTCAAGACCCGCCAATACCTCGTCGCACTCCCCCAGCCGAATCCCCAGGCCCCCACCGTGCAACAACTCGAACCAACTGACCCCCGCTGCCCGAGCCACCGCCTCGATCATCGCACGCTCAACCAGAGTCATCCCAAAATTGACCAGCAGAGGCGGCCACCCCTGCCCATCCCCCTGCCCCCGCCCCCATTCGGCCTGTCGCTCATACAGGTCTCGCCACAGGTCAAAGGGCGTCTCGGCCCGAGCACCGGTGGCCAGTGCGACCGCCGCTTCGATCGTGGCCAGCATCTCCAGTACCTCGGTCTCCAGAGGCGTCTCGGGGACCTTGGTGAACCACTTGGGTGGCAGCAGGTCAGCGGCGACACCACTCGCCGGTCGGCCGTCGACCTCGATCCTCAACCGCACAAACGCGTGCGGAGCCTCGGTCATCGTGGCGATGCCGTACTTGAACGGCAGCCGAGTCTGCAGGTCGACCAGGTGGATGTCTCCACCCAATACCTCGATTGTCATCTCAGTCGGCTCCGCATCATCGAGTCCACCACGGCTCGCGGCCCAGGTCGCCCAACACCACGCTGGCGGCATTGTAGCCGCACAGACCGGTGATGTTGCCGCCGGGATGAGACGACCCCCCGCACAGGTACAGGCCCTCGACCCCGCTTCGGTAGTGACCCGCTCCGGGAAACGGACGGTTGTAGCCCACCTGCTCGTTTCCGAATGACCCGACCAGCAGGTCCCCGTCGCGCATGTTCGGCAGGCGGCGGACCGTGTCGCGAGGCGTGTCGACGAACGAGTCGATCACGACATCAGCAAGGTTGGGCGCCGCCGTGGTCCAGGCCTCGAGCATCACCCGGCCGTGCTCGCCACCCCGCTCATCCCAGCTGCGCTCATCACCCCCCAACCGGTACGGCACCTTCTCCCACATGAACGCCGTGTGCTGTCCGGGGGGGGCCTGCGACGAGTCGAACCGGGTGGGCACCGCACCCCACATCACCGTCGCAGGAACTCGTCCCTGCTCGTGTGACGCCACGATTTCCTCGAACTGGCCGTCGTGACCCAGGCCCAGGATGGTCATGAAGGCCAAGTCGAGATCCGGATCGGCCACCGCGGCGGTGTAGGCAGGGGGATCCGAGAGAGCAAGGTTCAGGGCGAATAACGGAGCCAGCAGGTTGTACTCGAATCGCTCCGCCCGACGACGAATCTCCGAGGGAACCCAATCGGCATCGATCAGTTCAAGCAGTGTCTGCTGAGGATTCAAACCCGACACGACAAAGTCGACACCCTCGATCCTCTCACCCCCCTCAAGCACGAGGCCCCCGGCACGGCCCCGCTCCACCAGGATGCCGTCAAGCTCCACTCCACACCGCACCTCACCCCCGTGCTCGACAATGTCCTCGAGAAGTGCCTCGGCCAGTCGCGCCGAACCACCGACACACATCTGGGCCTTGTGACGCCCGGCCAGCAACGCCGGAATCGTGTGCCCAAAACCACTCTGCCGCAAATCAACCTCCCGCAAACCGTTGAAGAACAGCAGCCCGGCACGCACCACGGGGTCCTCGAACTCGCTGCGAACAAACTCCAGGGGCGAGCAAGCCGAGACCTCAAGCAACAGACGTCCGTCGGTGGTCCCCTCGAGCCACTCGCGACGTGCCGCGGGGGGCAACGGAGGCGACGTCGCCTCGGGAATCAGCAGCCGATCGACAATCGGCTCGAACCGCTCGACCCACCCCCGCAGCACCTCCGCGTCGCGACCAGACACTTGGGCCACCGACTCGAGAGTCCGCTCGAGATCCGTCCACCACTTCAGCGTCTGCCCGTCCGGACAGATCATCGCCACGTTCAACTCGGGCTCGAGGTAACGGGCGCCGTGACGCTCGAGCTCGAGATCCCCGTACCAGGGCATCGCCGTGATCGCGCGGTGGAAGAACGAATGCGTGTTGTGCAGGAAACCCCGGTGACGAGGATTCTCGAGAGTCGACAACCCACCGCCGGGTGTCTGGGCACGGTCCACCGACAGCACCCGTAGGCCCGCTCGACACAGATACGCCTGCAACACCAGAGCATTATGCCCGGTGCCCAGCACCACCCCGTCGAATCGATCGCTCATCGATCGCTCATCGATCGCTCATCGATCGCTCATCGATTCCGGCGCTCATCGATTCCGGCGGTCTCGCTTCCGGTCCTGCTTCCGGTCCCGCTCCCAGGCAGCCATCTCGGTCGTCACCATCAGCGCCATCGCTCCGCCTCGGTCGTCGGGTCCGAGAATCGCCGTCCGGTCCAGGTACGCCCGCAGGCTCTTCTGCTTGCCGGTCCCGGTGCAGACATCGACCAGTGTGGCGTCGCTGGAGATCCGCGACTGGATCGCCGGCCACGACCGCGCCACCACCGGCCCGTAGGTCTTCTCGTCCAGCCAGCCGCGACGGATGCCGCGGATGATCGAGTAGGTGATCATGCAGGTGCTGGTGAACTCGCGGTAACTGCCGGTGTGATCGACGACCTGGTGCCACATGCCGGTGGGGTCCTGGCGCTTGATCAGCGCCTGCAGGTGAGCACGATGAGCGGCCAGGATCGGCTTTCGCTGTGCAGCCGATTCGCCCAGGTGACTCAGGCACCACGCCAGGCCCAGCGCCGGAAACCCGTTGCCGCGGCCCCAGGCCGAGGGGTCCAGGGGCGAATGAGCGTGCAGGCCGTCCGCTCGCAGGTTGGTGGCCAGCATGAACTTCATGTGCCGCAACGCCATCCGGGTGTAACGACCGTCGCCGGTCAATTCGCCCACCTCGACCAGGATCGGACAGGCCATGAATACCGAATCACTCATCTGAACGTGACCGGGCATCGCCTCCAGCAACTCGCCCTGCTTGTCGAAGGCCAGGTTGGCGGCGTTTTGCGCCAGCCGGGTGTAGACCTTCTTACCGGTCACCCGCGCCAGCTCCGAAAAGATCAGGTGACCGGAATGGTTGCTGCCGGAGATCCGAGCCGGGGGCACCGTCGGCTTCTTTCCAAGGACATAGGGTGCCACGATCCGCTCGACGTCGGCCAACTGGCTGGGGTCGTCGGTGAGTTGCCCCAGCCGGATGCGGCCCACCAGGGCCAGGGCCGGGATGTAGGCCACCGAGTCCAGTTTATGACCGTACCGCCTGGCCAACTGGCCGGCGATCAAAAGCGGCGAGCGGGCCAGCCGTTTCTGGATCGTGCGACGGGCCGGAGACGGACCGCTGAAGCCCGACTTGAAGATCTCGGCCAGTCGGATCGGCACCCGACGGGGATGATCGTCCAGCCGCACCGCCGGCACCGGCCCGGTCCGGCAGGGGCTGTGGCGAGGCAGACGCGATGCGAGTTCTCGAGTCGCCACCAGCGGTGGACCCAGCTTCACCAGCGGTTTCATTTGCGAAAGACCTGTTCGCGGCACAAACAACGCCGGACTGCTGCCACTGCCGATCTCGATGACCAGGTCCGGAGCCGAGATCCCGATGAAACGCCACAGGTAATGAGCCTCGGGGTTCTTCACGTCGCTGTAGGAGATGCCCGTCGGTGGGTAGGCCGCCGAGGGGGTCCCGCCCGAGAGATTGCTGTCGACCCGACGGGCCGCCCAGCCGTCGGGGTTCGCCACCGGTATCGCCGACAGCAGGAACTTCTTGCGGTATTCCGCCGCGTCGTCGGACTCGTAGAACCACTTCAACGCCCCGCCGATCGATTCCTCGGGCTGCGGCAAACCGTCGAAACAGACCAACAACACGCGAGTCTTTCGGGTCCTCAGATCCAGGTCCTCGTCGGTCACCAGCGCCGGAATCAGCGTCCCCAGGCGGGTGACTCCGAAATCCAGCCGCTTCAACGGACCGACCCGCATACCCTCGATCAGCTTCCCGACCTTCACGTCGGTCTCGCCGGCAACCCCGATCGCGCCGGGCACCAGCACCCCGACCAGCACCCCGACCAGCACCCCGACCCAAACCGCAACCCGACCCCAACACCCGACCGTCTGCTTCATGTCCCCGCTCCCGTCTCCTCGTTGCGGCCCGTCTCCAGGCCCGTCTCCAGCCCCAGCCGACCCAGGTAGACCCGGCTCCCCTCGAGGAACCCCCAGATGTCGCGGCTGGCAGCCACCTCGAACAACAACGGCCCGTCAAAGCCCTGCCCCCCACCCATCCGTCCCATCGCCGAGATCACCTCGGCCCAGTCGACTTCACCCTCGGCCACCGCCGGCCACGGTTGTCCATCGCGGCGCTGCTTGATGTGGATCATCGAGACCAAGTCCGGGTCGAGTGACCCGGTGACCTCGGCCGGATCGGGTCGATCGGGCGCATTGAGCAGGTTGCAGGGATCGAAACAGACCTTCAGAGACTGGCGGTGTGCACCAAAGGCCCCTCGGGCACGAGCCATCACGTCGCTGAACCACTGCCAGCTCTCCCGAGCATGCTCGATCGACAGCATGCCACCCACCTCGCAGACCCGTTCCAGCAACCGCCCTACCGTCGCAGCCGCTTCCGCCGGATCGACGCGGGTGTGATCGGTCGTCAGGTCGACCAGTCTCAGGTGAGGCGTATCGCCAGAGGCCAGCCGCACGATCGACTCGCAGGCGGACTCAAACACCGTGTCGTCACCGACGGTCGACGGGTCGAAGCACGGGTAGGCCAGTGCCAGGTCCCACTGCACGCCCGGACACGCAGCCGCCAGGTCCTGCAGCCGATCCGGATCGGGCACCAGTTCGCCCGGACTCTCGCAATCGCCCAGGCAGCCCTGCCGGAGTTCGATCACCGAGTAGCCCAGGTCGGTGGCCTGCCCGATCAGGCCCGCAAGCGGCTGGCCCAGATCGAGCTGGCTCTTGAAACAGTTGCTCACGACTCCCAGTGACATGGCCACCATGGTACCGCCCGGCGACCGCGTCGACCAATCCGGCCCACGAGCCGCTCGAGGCCCTTTCGCCGGGTGGCGTGGTGCGGCATGATGGGCCAGCCCGCGACAGGCTCTGCCGCGGCCACGAGACATCGGGCCAGAGAACCGGGTCGGGCATGAACCAGGAATCGACGTCGATCGAGACGGTGCTCGGCGAGTTGAACCCGCCACAGCGCGAGGCCGCCTGCCACGACCTCTCGCCCCTGCTGATCGTCGCCGGGGCCGGGACCGGCAAGACCACCACGCTGGCCCACCGAGTGGCCTGGCTGATTCACCAGGGAACCGACGCCTCCAGGATCCTGCTGCTGACCTTCACACGACGCGCGTCCGCCGAAATGCTCAGACGCGTCGACGCCATCCTCAGGCAACTCGAAGGCTCACGACAGGGCACCGCGGCCGGTTCGACTAAGATCTGGGGCGGCACGTTTCACTCGATCGCCACCCGGCTGCTGAGACAATTCGGGCGGATGATCGAGCTGCCTACGGAATTCTCGATCCTCGATCGCAGCGACTCCGAAGACCTGATGGCGTCGCTGAGAAACGAGCTGGGGCTGGGTGAGACCGGGCGACGCTTCCCCAAGAAAGGGACCTGTGCAGCGATCTACAGCCGGGTGGTCAATACCCAGACCAGCCTCAAGAACGTGCTCGAATCCGCCTTCCCCTGGTGCGCCGAGGATCTCGAAGGACTGGGGGAACTCTTCGCGGCCTACGTCGACCGCAAGGAAATCCAGCATGGACTCGATTTCGACGACCTGCTCGTTTTCTGGGAAGCCCTGCTCGATGACCACTCAGCCGGGACCGCCATTCGCAAACTGTTCGACTGCGTGCTCGTCGATGAGTACCAGGACACCAACCGACTGCAGGGACGACTGCTCAATGGGCTCTGCCCCGAAGGCCGAGGACTGACGGCCGTCGGCGACGACGCCCAGTCGATCTACTCGTTCCGAGCCGCCACCATCCGTAATATCCTCGACTTCCCCGAAGAACATCCCGGTACCACCGTCGTGCCGCTGGAACAGAACTACCGCAGCACACAGCCGATCCTCGAAGCCACCAATCGAGTGATCGCACAGGCCACGCAACGACACTCAAAGACACTCTGGTCCCAACGCACCTCCGGCGAACGCCCGGTCCTGGTCGACTGCACCGACGAGGACGAACAGAGCGAATTCGTGGTCGAACAGGTGCTGGCACGTCGCGAAGAAGGAGTCGCACTCAAGGACCAGGCCGTGCTGTTTCGAGCCTCACACCACAGCCTCGCTCTCGAAGTCGAACTCGCCGCCAGAAACGTGCCGTTTCACAAGTACGGGGGCCTCAGATTCCTCGAGACCGCACACATCAAGGACCTGCTGGCGTTCCTCAAGCTGGTCGACAACCCCCGCGATGGTGTCGCCGCCACCAGGCTGTTGCTGATGCTGCCAGGTGTGGGACCGGTCCGGGCCGGGCGGATGGTCCAGGCCCTGCTCGAGACCGGCGGAGCGCTCTCGGTCTGGGACGACGTCAAGCCGCCCGCGGCCTCCGAGGAGATCTGGCCCAGGCTGCTGGTGCTGCTCAAACAACTCGCCGCTGACAACCGCGACGAACAAAACGTCTCGGCCGAATTGCACCAGGTCCGCCGGTTCTACACCCCCTTGCTCGAGAGCCGCTACGACCACGCCGCGGCC
>CAUZJR010000129.1:0-11918 GCA_963580005.1 Planctomycetota bacterium | reverse complement strand
ATGGGGCGGCGACGGTGATCAGTGCCGAGCAGCAGTGGCTGGGCGAAGCGATCCCGCTGGGTCCCGGTTCGACACTCTGCAGCCGGCTGTTTCCTCAAGTTGCGACACCAGTCGAAGGGGTTGTCTCGAGTGGTTCTCCGGCCGTGCCGGTGCCCAGCCCGGTCGGTGTCGAGCTGGATCATTTCATCATCGACGAGCGGATTGGTGTGGGTGGGATGGGTGCGGTCTTCAGTGCCCGCGACACCCGCCTGGGTCGTCCGGTGGCGTTGAAGGTCTTGAGCCCGTTCCAGTCGCGAGACCCCGGATCGGTGCAGCGGTTCCGCAACGAGGCTCGTGCGGCGGCGGGTCTGGATCACGACAACATCGCACGGGTGTTCTACGTGGGCGAGGACCGCGGTCTGCATTTCATTGCCTTCGAGTACATCATCGGGACCAACGTCCGGGACCTGATCGCCGCCAACGGACCACTCGATCCCGCCGACGCGGTCAACTACACCCTGCAGATCGCCTCGGCCCTGGTCCACACCAGCCAGATCGGAGTGGTCCATCGCGACGTCAAGCCGTCCAACATCATCATCACGCCGACCGGTCGAGCGAAGCTTGTGGATCTGGGCCTGGCCCGCAATCCCGAGTTGAACCAGACGTCCGAGGACCTGACATCGGACGGGACGACGCTGGGGACGTTTGATTACATTTCGCCCGAGCAGGCTCGCGACCCGCGGGGTGTCGATGTCCGCAGCGATATTTACTCGCTGGGCTGCACGATCTACCACATGCTCACCGGCGAACCGCCCTACCCCGAGGGCAACGCGTTCCAGAAGCTGCTCGATCACCAGGGCAAGCAGCCTCCCGATCCCGCCCGCAAGAATCCTCGCATCTCGGAACGACTCTCGAGCGTGATTCGCCGGATGATGGCCAGTGATCCGGACAAGAGATTTTCGACTCCCCAGGCGTTGATCCGCGAACTGATGTTCGTGGCCGAGGAGTTGGGTCTGAAGGGGGTCTCGTCGGAGGGCATGGTCTGGATGTCCGCCGGAGCACTCTCGGGCCGCAACTGGGAGAAGCACATTGGCTGGATGGCAACGGTGGCGTTGCTGTTGATCTTGGTGGTCGTGTTGAGATTCCAGCCGGTGGAGCCTGGTGACACGTTCCTCGAGGCCGACTCGATTGCCGCGGTCGGCTCGAGGCCGGATTCGGGTACCGCCGATGCGGCGGTGGCTACGGCCGGTGACACGGTCGACCCTGCGAGCGTGCCGAAGTTGAGCGATGCGGTGAAGGGATCCGCCGGTGATCCGGGAACCGGTGCGGCGGTGGTCTCGGTGGACCCCGCAGGTGGCGACACGACGCCGGCCGGTAAGGTGGCCGCAGCGGGTGGAGGTGCCGGCACGACCAAGCCAGCGGTCAGCGAATCGACCCGACCGGGCGTCGCGGCGTCGGATACCTCGGCGGGCACGGGCACGCCCAAGTCAACCGGATCTGTCGCGAAGGTGGCGGACCCTGCGACCACCAAGACACCCTCGGTCACCAAGCCCACCGCACCCGCGGTGGTGGCAACGTCCGATCCGCCTCCGCCACCGGTGGTGGTGATTTCGGTCGACGGAACCCGCCAGCGGGCCTACCCGACTCTCAACGCGGCCCTGGTCGACGCGGTCGACGGCAGCCAGGTGGTGTTGCAGTACAACGGGGTACGGACCGAGAGTCCGCTGCGGGTGGCTCGGAAGAACATCACGATCAGGGGTGCCGAGGGCTTCCGGCCGGGGATCGAGTTTCGTCCCAAGGGGTCCGGAGGCGACGGTGTCCAGCCTCGCATGATCACCGTCACGGCCGGACCGCTGCAGGTGATCAACGTCGAATTGAGGATGGTGGTACCGCGAGGCGAACAGGCCTCGCTGGTGATGTTCTCGCTGCAACGCCCCGAGCAGGTTCGACTCAGAGACGTGGTGGTCACGGTGGTCAACCCCGCCCGCCGCCAGGCGTCGGTGATCGAGTTGACTCCCGAGCCGGGTGCGATGCGGAACATGAAGAAGATGATGAAGAAGGGGATGGAGGCCGCGCCGCTGGAGCTGACGATCGATCGCAGCGTGGTCCGCGGTCACGCCGACCTGGTCCATGTCAGGCAGACCGATTCGGCAGAAGTCTCGATGAGGCACTGCGTGGTGGCACTGGGCGGGTCGCTGTTGCATACGGTGGGAACCGGCGGTACCGCGCCCAAGCGGCGGGGCGTCGTCGAACTGAACCTCGTCCACGTCACCGCCCTGGTGGGTGGGAACCTGATCCGGCTCAACAGCGGCGAGGAACGCCGGCACATGCCTGCCGTCCGAGCCCATTCACGCGACAGCATCTACTCGCACGTCGCGGATCGACCGCTGGTCTCGATGTCGGGCAACACGGACATCGAGATGTTCCGGGGCCTGCTGGCCTGGCGGAACGGCGAAAAGAACTTCTTCGACGACTACTCGATCTTCTGGTGGTTGGGATCTGACCAGGACACGATCGACTTTGCCGGCTGGAAGCAGCAGTGGGAACCGGCCGGGTCCCGAAACTCCGTCGTCGCCTGGCAGACGCCTCGTGCTCCCGGCGACGACCTGGCCTGGGATCGGCTGGGTCTGTCCGATTTTCGATTGGCCGACGAGGCGGCACCGGAGAACCGTCCGGTGGCCACCGATGGCACCGACGCGGGTGCGAACCTGAGCCTGTTGCCGGAAGTGTCCGGTGCGGTGGCGGTGCCTGAGTGAGTTCGAGGCTGGCTGGATTGGTTGGGGTTTGACGGCCGGGGGCACTTGGAGTTGGGACAGGCACCTTCGGAGCCAGTCCCTGGCCCTGTCAGGTAGGGGACTGACCCTGTGCCAATCGCAGAATATCTTCGCGGGCGATCGGTTCGGCCAGCCGGGCTCCCAGTTGCGAGACGATGCGGGCGGCGGCGTGGTGAGCCAATCTCGCCGATTGCTCGAAACTCAGCCCGTTGGTCAACCCATACAGCACACCGGCGGCGAACATGTCGCCGGCCCCGGTGGTATCGATCGCCTGGGCAGCGACTCCGGGCACGCGGGTGAGTTGGCCCTCTTCGACCAGCAGTGCCCCGTCGGCCCCCAGCGTAACGGCGACCCGGGTCACCGATTGGCCCAGTTGTCGAGCACACTCGGCCGTGTCGTCGAGATCGAGCAGGCTGCGGGCTTCGTCTTCGTTGCAGAACAGCAGTTCCACGGGTCCGCGGGCCAGCTCGAGGAACTCGTTGCGGAACATATCGACGAGGAAGGCATCCGAGACTGTCAGGGCGAGCAGCGCGTCGGAGTCGGTGGCGAGTTCAACGGCGCGGTAGGCGGCTTCTCGAGGCGAATCGGCACTGAAGAGGTAGCCTTCGACGTAGACCGCTTTCGAGCGGTCAATCAGTTGCGGGTCGACATCTTCGGGTCCGACGTCGGCCGAAACCCCCAGGAAGGTCAGCATGGTTCTCTGGGCGTCGTCGGTAATCAGCACCAGGCAGGTCCCGGTGGGTCCGTCGGAAAACGGGATGTCGACGGTGACCTGGTTGGCTCGCATGTCCTGCAGGCAGAAGTGCCCCAGCGGGTCGTCGCCGACCTTGCCCGCGTAGGCCGTGCTGCCGCCCAGCCCGGCGACGCCCAGGATGGTGTTGGCCGCCGAGCCCCCGGCACACTGGTTCCGAGGTAGTTCGCCGAGTGCTGAGAGGACTCTCTGCTGAGTCTCGTGGTCGACCAGCGTCATCATCCCCTTGGCGAACCCGAGCGATTCGAGCAGCTCGTCGGTGACCTGGACCTGGATGTCGACCAGCGTGTTGCCCACGCCGTAGACGTCGAGTGTCATGCCGGGTCCTCGTCGGACGTCGATGGGTGCCCGGCAGCCGTCTCGGGCAAATCGGTGAACAGGAAGGTCCCGCTGGCGGTTGCCACCAGCTCACCACTCTCGCACCTGACCTCTCCGGTGACCACCACCGACTGGCGACCCGAGTGGCGGACCTGTCCGGTCCCCAGCAGTCTCTCGCCGGGAAAGGCCGGTCGAATGAAGTTGATGTTCAGTTGAGCAGTGACGGTCAGGCGGTCAGGTGGTGCCACGGTGTTGGCGGCGACGCCGAGAGCCGAGTCGAGCAGCGTGGCGGTGACGCCTCCGTGCAGGATCGGCAGGTTTCGGAGATGCCTGTCGTCGACGGTCAGGGCCAGTTCCGAGCGGCCCTCGCCCCAGCTGATCGGTTCGATGCCGAGCAATTCGACGAGTCGGTCACCGGAGGGGATGCTGGGGTCGGAGGGATAGGAGCCGGGTGGATTCATGGTTTCTGGATCGTGCCGTCGGGGTTGCGGATGTTGCCCCAGAAGAGGTCAAACGGGGGATCGTCGCTGACGGGGAATTGTGCGGCAAGTGTCTCGTCGATATCGATCCCGAGTCCCGGTTCCTCGTTGGCGTGGAAGTAGCCATCTTGGAGTTGTGGGCAACCGGGGAAGCAGTCGATTTCGGCCTGGCAGAATCCGTGTGCTTCCTGGATGCCGAAGTTGGGGACGGCGAGATCGAGGTGCACGTTGGCGGCGTGTCCCACCGGCGAGACGTCACCGGGCCCGTGCCACGCCGTGCGGACCCCGAAGAACTCGCACATCGCCGCCATCTTTCTCGCAGGACTCAAGCCACCGATTTGGGAGATATGCACGCGGATGAAGTCGATCAGTCGTTCGGCGACGAGCCTTGTCCATTCGTTGGGGTTGTTGAACAGTTCGCCCATCGCGATTGGTGCGGTGGTCTGTTGCCTGAGGTTGTCGAAGTAGCCGACGTCTTCGGGAGCGAGCGGGTCTTCGACGAAGAAGGGGCGGAACTGTTCGAGGTCGCGGCAGAGCTGGATGGCCAGCACCGGCGGGATTCGCTCGTGGATGTCATGCAGCAGCTCGACCTGGTCGCCGACCGCGTTGCGAACATGTTCGAACAGTTGCGGCACGAGGCGGGCGTAGGGCTTGTGGGTCCAGGTTTCGGTACGGCGATTGGCCGGCAGCGAGTCGTTGCCCGGGGCGGTGGGGGAACCGTAGGTCGAGGCACCCGGTACGGCGACCTGGATTCTCACGTGCCGGTATCCCTGTTCGATGAACCCACGCACCGACTCCTCGACCTCCTCGAACGTCTCACCGGTCGCGTGCCGGTAGGTATCGACGGCGTCGCGACACTTGCCTCCCAGCAACCGGTAGACGGGCAGTCCGGCTTGCTTGCCGAGGATGTCCCAGAGTGCCATGTCGACGCCACTGATGGCGTTATTGAGCACCGGGCCGTTGCGCCAGTAGGAACTGACGAACGACGACTGCCAGATGTCTTCGATCTCGAGAGGATTTTTGCCCAGCAGGAAGGGTCGCAGGTATTCGTCGATGGCAGTGACCACCACCCGGGCCCGCTGGGTGAAGGTGGCACAGCCGAGTCCATAAAGGCCCGGCTGGTTGGTGTCGACTCGGACGACGACCAGCCGGATTCCTGCCGGAGCGGTCAGGATGGCTCGAACGTCGGTGATCCGGGTGTCGGGGGCGGCCATCGAGAGCGATCGAGGAGAGGGTGGCGGGGTGCGTGCGACACAGAGACTAGTCGCTGGAGTGAGATCCGTCGAACGTGGAGACTCGGGTCTGATGGTTGGCTCGTTGTGAGGTCGTCCGGGGGTGATTAGGGTAGGCCGATCCGGTTGGTGAGTCGTGGGAAGTGTACGTGGTCATGAGTGGGGAGTTGCCGGGCGAGTTGTTGGCGGGTGTGGAAACCGGTGTGGTGTTCCGCAATCCCGATGCTCACATCGTCAGCCGTCACGCCTACTTCCCGTCGGCGATTCCGCTGGGGGATGGGGAGGTGCTGGTTTCCTACACCGTGGGGCAGGCGTTTGAGTCGGAGGACCTGAGGGTTCACCTGTCGCGTTCCACCGATGGCGGCCGGACGTGGTCGGATGAGGGTCGGCTGGGTGTGCCCGAGATACCGGAGGGTGTTTCCGAGGGGATCAAGACGGTCGTGCTGGGCGACGGCACCGTGGTGGGTCTGTTGCAGAGGCATGATCGGCGAGAGCTTCGTGGCGAGGGACTGACTGACCCGGAGACACTGGGTTTTGTGCCGACTCGGTTCGACACGACCGTTTCAGCCGATGGGGGTCGGACCTGGAGTGAGCCTCGGGGGGTGGTGGCTCCGATCGAGGGTCCCGAATGGGAGTTGTGTGCTCCGATCACCGAGCTCTCGGACGGCCGCTGGCTGCTGATCAGTGCGACCTGGCCCGACTGGCAGGGTCAGCTGCCCCATGGCCACCAAATGGTCGCGTTTGTTTCCAGCGACCGCGGGGCGAGTTGGCCGGAGTGGTTGTCGGTGATGAGCGAACCGGAGTCCGAGGCAGTGATCTTCTGGGAGTCGAAGATCGTGGAGTTTTCGGATGGTCGGCTGCTGGCGGTGGCCTGGTGTCATGACCTGCCCGCATCCCGCGATCGTCCCAACCAGTACGCGATCAGTTCCGACGGAGGAGCCACCTGGACGCGGCATCGTTCGACCGGCCTGATCGGCCAGACCCAGACTCCACTGGTCATCGGCGACAACCGTGTGCTGGTGGTCTATCGCCGCACCGACGAGCCGGGATTGTGGCTGCAGGATGTGGTGATCGAGGGCGACGAGTGGGTCAACGGTGCGAGCAGGCCTCTGTGGGGCCAGACTTTCGAGGGGACGACGAACATGGGAGACTCGATGGCCGAGAATTTTCGGGCCCTGCGGTTCGGAGCCCCCTCGGTCGTCCGACTTGACGACGGTGCGGTGTTTTTCGTCTTCTGGTGTTACGAAGACAACGTCAGCGTGATCCGCTGGTTCAGGCTGGAGCTGGACCCGGCGGCCTGAACCGTGTTGCAATTGAAGGGATGAGTCTGATGGCCGAGGATCCGACTGCGGCTGAGTTGGGGGAAGAGCCGTCCGCTGAGCCGACCCATGACCTGGCCGAAGAACCGGCTGAGGCAGCCGGGCCGCCATCGCGAGCGAAGCTGTTGCGGTGGGGCGTGCTGATGTGCGTCGGGGCGCTGGCGTTTCTGGAAATCAGTTCGCCACTGTGCAGTGGCTACTCGCTGGGTGCACTCGAACAGGCGTTTGACGGTCGTCCCAAGAGCGGCCTGACGCTCTCCGCGGCCCAGGGTCACCTGGTGGGAATGGCGATGATGTCGTTCCGCGAAGAGCCGAGTCTCTTGAAGAAGAGCCGCTCGGTCCATTTTGCGGTCTTCGAGTGGCCGACCCTGTTCTTCTTTTTTCGCAGGCACAAGTTCGAGGTCGAGATCGAGCGTGTTGCCGACAAGAATGTCGAGGGGGGAGTGATCCTGGTCCGCTCGCAGCCCTACATCCCGGTGGAGACCAATTACAAGGTGGTGCAGCCCTATGCCAAGCCGGATCCGCCCCTGATGCAGTTGATGATGCTCGACCACGAACCCGACTCGAAGGGCGCGCACCGGGTCGAACGCTGGCAGGTGGAGCGAGCGATCAAGAACAAGAAGGCCGAGCCGAGCCTGCTGGTGTTCTTCGACAAGAACGACAAGAACAAGGACGGCGTGGTGACTGCCGGAGAAATGGGGCAGCAGAAGGGAATCGGCAACACCGGGGCTGGTGCTGCCGCCAAGAAGAATAAGAAGAGCGCGAAGAAGAAGGGTGCCGGGGGCCGTTGAGACGACCGTGTCCGAGAGGGGACATCATCGGATCCGGCAGCGGGCTCTAGCTACTTGGGCGCCACGACGGGCAAGTCGCCTGCGGTGACCGGCGCGGGGGCTGGTTGTGTTGCGACCGGACCGGGTTGCGTGGTCGGCTGCGGTGTGGGCTGGGGTGTGGTGGGTTGAGTGAACAGTGGTGTGGGTTGAGCGGCTGCGGTGTAGATGGGTGCGGCGAAGTTTGTGTGGGCTGCCAGTGAGTTATTTTGTCCGATCGCTGGTCCCTGGTCGCGGAGCGATGCGAGTCGCGAGCGGACTTCGGGCTGGTACCAGTCGCTGAAGAGTGATCTCTGGTACATCGCGGTGGCCCGGTCGCCCTGGCCTGAGTCCTGGTAGAGTTGTCCGAGGTGGGCGGTGACGACGGGGTGTGAGGGGCTGGCCTTGAGGGCATTGAGCAGGTGCCGTTCGGCTCCAGCCGAGTCACCTGACTCTCTCGAGAGCCACGCCATTTCGATATGCGGTTCCGGTCTCCAGGCCTCGGCTGTGGCCCAGACCCCCAGCAACTCGGCCGCCTCGATGCCTCGACCGCTGTCGACCATCAATCGTGCGAGCCCGTGGTAGGTGGGCTGGTGGCCGGGGTCAATTGCGAGTGCTTGTCGATAGAGTTGTTCGGCCTTGGCGAGTTGTCCCTGTTTTCGGACGGCGCTGGCGAGGTTGTAGACGTAGTCTGGGTTGTCCGGATAGTCGGCGACAGCTCGCTGAAATTCCTTGCTGGCGGCGGTGTAGTCGCCCGAATCGTAATAGGCCAGCCCGGTGCGGTTCATCAGGAACGCGCTCATGGGGTTGCAGCCTGCGATGCTGACGATGAGTCCGACGGCCAGGAGCAGGCCGAGGGTGCGAGTGTGTCGTGGGTCGATACGCATCGGAATCCGCCCTCCGTGAGCGTTACCGGGGAACCGGTCGGGAATGGGTGTTGTGGGGTGAGTTGAGAGCGAGGCGACGAGGCATTTCCGGGCTACTGGTGCCGGGGCCATCGAGGCGGCGGAAGTTAGTTTCTGTCTCGATCTGCTGCAAGGCCACAATCGGGGGACCTGCGACGATTGGGTAACCAGCGTCCTGACGCCTTGGTGAGGCCGCTTGTTCTGGCCTCGCGGGTCGAGTAATCTCCGGGACTCCCAAACTCATCTCACCCAGACCGCTCATCGGTCCGGGTCCCGTCGCCGCACCTCCTCTCTCAATTCGCTCCGGATCCGCCTGGCATGCCGTCGTACGTTGACGAGCGTATCGTGATGACGGGCATCGGCCTGACGGCCCCCAACGGCAATTCGCTGTTGGAGTTTCGCGAGAGCCTGCTGGCGGGTCGGTCGGGGGTGGTCCGCTACGAGACTCGTCACATGGGCGAAGTCTTGGCCGGTGTCTGCGATTTCGACGTGCTGGCTCACCAGGACCGCCGCGAAGTTCGGCGAGGCACACGCAGCGGTTCGATCGCGATCTACTGTGCACACGAGGCTGTTGCCGATGCGGGGCTGGAGCTGGCCGATCGCGACCGGTCGCGGGTGGGTGTCTACCTGGGGATCACCGAGCACGGCAACGTGGAGACGGAGAACGAGATCCATGAGATTTCTCAGTACGACTACGACACCAGCGTCTGGTCTCACCATCACAACCCTCGAACCGTGGCCAACAACCCGGCCGGCGAGGTGACCTTGAACCTGGGCATCACCGGGCCTCACCTGACCCTGGGTGCCGCGTGTGCCGCCGGCAACGCCGGGTTCATCCAGGGTGCGCAGATGCTGCGGCTGGACGAGGTCGACCTGGCGGTGTGTGGCGGGGTCTCTGAGAGCATTCACACGTTTGGGATTTTCGCGAGTTTCAAGAGCCAGGGAGCCCTGGCGACTCACGAGGATCCTGCCTGTGCGAGCCGTCCGTTCGACCAGGACCGCAACGGGATCGTGGTGGCCGAAGGCGGAGCCATCTGCACGCTCGAACGGCTCCCCGACGCGTTGGCTCGTGGAGCGACGATTTACGGGGAGATTGTCGGCCACGCGATGAACTCAGACGCAACCGACTTTGTGCTCCCCAATGCCGGCCGCCAGGCCCAGTGCATGAGATTGGCGTTGGACCGGGCGGGGATTTCGCCCGACGACATCGATATTCTCAGCAGCCACGCCACCGCAACCGACCAGGGCGACATTGAAGAATGTCGTGCAATTCGCGAGGTTTTTGGTGATCGCGAGTCTCTGGCGGTCAACAATGCGAAGAGCTTCATTGGCCACGCGATGGGAGCGGCGGGTGCTTTGGAGCTGGTTGGCAACTTGCCTGCCTTCAAAGACCAAATTGCACACGCTACAATCAACCTCGACCGATTGGATCCCGAGTGCGGCCTCACCCAGATCGTCGCCAACTCGCCCCGGTCGTTGGATCGAGTCGAGTACATTTTGAACAACTCGTTCGGTATGCTCGGAATCAACTCGGTCGTGATCGTGCGGAGATACGAGGCGGACGAGTAGAGTCGAGAGCGGATCGGAGCGAGGCGGCATGGTCGCGGACGAAATCCGGAGAGTGATCCTGGACATCCTGTCCCGAATCCAGCCCGATGAAGATCTCTCGGGACTGGTCGATGAGGTTCCGTTCCGCGAGCAGTTGGAGTTGGACAGCATGGACTTTCTCGATATCGTTATGGAATTGAGGAAGCAGTACCGGGTGCAGATTCCTGAAGAGGATTACGAGCACCTGGCGTCGATGTCCGGGACCATCAGCTATCTCGAGCCGTTACTCAAGGATGTCCAGAGCCCGGTGTGACCGGGGAGTCCACTGACCGGAACGGAGCGGAGCATGCGCTACGATACGGTCATAATCGGCGCCGGACTCTCGGGCCTGGCCGCCGGCATCCGGCTGGCCTACTTCGACCGCTCGGTCTGCGTACTCGAGCGGCACACCACCATCGGCGGACTCAACTCGTTCTACCGTCTCCGCAAGCGGAACCACGACGTGGGCCTGCACGCGGTGACCAACTACGCCGCCCCCGGCACGCTCACCGGACCGCTCTCCAAGCTCCTCCGCCAACTCAGGCTGCGCTGGGAGGACTTTGCGCTGGTGCCACAGCGGCAGTCCTCGATCGTCTTCCCCGACTGCACCCTGAGGTTCACCAACGACTTCGAGTATTTCGAGCAGCAGGTGATCGAGAGGTTTCCGGGCGAGAGGGACAATTTCGCGAGGCTTGTGCGGCGGATTGGCGAATACGATCCGATGGCTTTGAACCAGCCCGAGATTTCCACTCGCGAAGTGCTCGCCGAAGAACTCGACAATCCGTTGCTGGTCGAGATGCTGTTGTGTCCGACGATGTTCTATTCCAGCGCCACCCCCGACGATCTCGAGTGGCCTCAGTTCGTGATCATGTTCCGCAGCATCTTCCAGGAGGGTTTTGGTCGTCCGCTGGAGGGGGTGCGGTTGATTCTCAAGAAGCTGGTCCGTAAGTTCCGCGGCCTCGGTGGCGAGTTGCGGCTGCGATCAGGCGTCCAGAAGATCCTCAGCGACAGAGACCATGCCACCGGCGTACTGCTCGATGATGGCCACGTGATCGAGGCCAAGAACGTGCTGTCTTCGGCGGGCAACTTCGAGACGATGCGGATGTGCGAGCAGGCCGCGGACCTGTCGCCGCCGGGCGAGATTTCGTTTGTCGAGTCGATCTATTCGCTGGACGCTCAGCCGACCGACCTGGGCCACGACCAGACGATCGTCTTCTTCAACGACAGCCCGACCTTTGATTACCGTCGTCCCAACGTCCCGGTCGACGTCTCCAGCGGTATCGTCTGTTCGCCGAACAATTTTGAGTACGGCGAGCCGTCGGGTGAGGGTCGAATGAGGATCACGGCCCTGGCGGATCCGGGCCACTGGCTGAACCTGCCTCCCGACGAGTACGCTCAGCAGAAGCAGGAGTGGGCCGAGCGTGTGCTGACGAGCACGTTGCGGTACGTGCCGGACTTCCGCAAGCACATCGTCGACACCGATATTTTCACACCGCGAACGATCCGCCGGTTCACCGGTCATGAGAATGGCTGCGTGTACGGTGCGCCTCGCAAGATCCGCGACGGCTGCACGCATCTCCGCAATCTCTTCCTCTGCGGCACCGACCAGGGCTTTCTGGGTATCATCGGCTCGATGCTCTCGGGCATCACCATCGCGAACCTGCACCTGTTGAGACCGTCGAAGAGCCTCTGACGATGCCCCGCGACTTTCTCAAGGATGCCGGTGATCACTACGACATCGTCGTGATCGGCTCGGGACTCGCCGGTC
>CAUZJR010000128.1:0-11930 GCA_963580005.1 Planctomycetota bacterium | reverse complement strand
GAAGCGGACAGCGAGAATAACTGCGGCCCGCACGAAGGGGCGTGGGGGCAAGCGGCCTGGAAAGGTCGTGCCGGTCAAAGCGGGCAAGCGGCCTCTGAAGCCCGGTGCCAAGCCCGGTGCCAAGCCCGGTGCCAAGCCCGGTGCCAAGCCCGGTGCCAAGCCGGGTGCCAAGCCGGGTGCCAAGCCGGGTGCCAAGCCGGGTGCCAAGCCGGGTGCGTCGAAGCAGCCCAAGCAGTCGAGCAAGACAAAAATCAAGATCAAGGACAAGTCGTAACCATGACACGGCATCTACTTTTTTCCGCACTCCTGGTTGGCGGTGTCCTGGCAACGGCCACGAGCTCGGCCACGGCCGAGACCAACACCACGACCCGTGTGGTTCCTTCGAAGGTGGCCCCCGCGGTGCCGCAGCGGTTCGCCGCGAAGTCGACCGAAGAGGTGCCTGATTTCCAGCGGCACGTGGTGCCGCTCTTCAGCAAGCTCGGTTGCAGCGGCCGAGCCTGTCACGGTTCGTTCCAGGGTCGGGGCGGGTTCCGGTTGTCGTTGTTCGGATACGACTTCAAGTTCGACCACGACGCGTTGCTGAAGGCCGCCGCCGACGACGGTCCTCGAGCCAACATCGCGAAGCCTTCCGAGAGCCTGATGCTGCAGAAGCCGACCGAGACGGTGGCTCACGAGGGTGGGCTGCGGATGAAGGTCGACAGCTGGCAGTACCGGTTGCTGCACAAGTGGATCACCGCCGGCGCACCGGCGGTCTCCAAGGACGCCGCAAAGATGGTCAAGCTCGAGATCACTCCCTCGGAGCTGGTCTTTTCCCGCAAGGACGAGAAGGTCCAGTTGAAAGTGGTGGCGATCTGGAGCGACGGAACTCGCGAGGATGTCACGCCTCTGACCCGGTTCAAGAGCAACGATGACCAGGTGGCCGACATCAGCCAGCAGGGCCTGTTGACCAGTGGAAAGCCCGGCGACACGTTTGTGGTGGCCTTCTATGACAACGGCGTGGTGCCGGTTCCAGTGATGCGTCCGTTGAGTGACAAGGTGGGTCGGAACTATCCCAACGTCGAGACACCGACTCAAATCGACCAGTTGGTCGTCGTCAAGCTCAAGAAGCTGGGCATTGTTCCTTCGGGCCTGAGCACCGATGCGGAGTTCCTGCGTCGGGTGTCTCTGGACCTGGTGGGTACATTGCCGACGGCACCTGAGGTCGAAGCGTTCTTGAAGGACGTCGATCCCGGGAAGCGGGTCAAGAAGGTCGACGAGTTGTTGGGCCGGCCGGCCTATGCCGCCTGGTGGGCGACTCGGTTGTCGGACTTCACCGGCAACAACGACGATGCACTCAACAACGTGGTTCCTTCACGAAACCGCCGCGCCAGCCAGGACTGGTACGACTGGTTGAAGGACCGGGTCGAAAAGAACGTGGCCTACGACCGATTGGTCGAGGGCATCGTGATGGCGACCAGCCGCAACAAGGACGAGTCGTTCAAGCAGTTCAGCACGAACATGAGCGCCGTGTACCGCGGCGAGGGTGACAAGGCGTTCACCGATCGCCAGGGCATGTCGCACTACTGGGCCCGCCGCACGTTCCGGCAGCCGCAGGACCGGGCGATCGGGTTTGCCTACACCTTCCTGGGCATCCGCATCCAGTGTGCCCAGTGCCACAAGCATCCCTTTGACCAGTGGACCAAGGATGACTTCGCCCAGTTCCAGGGCTTCTTCACCGGCGTGAACTTCGGCATCAACCCCAAGACGCGGACCGAGTACAACGAGTTGCTTGCCGCGTTGGAGTTGGGTGACAAGCGAGGTGGCCAGCAGCGACGCGCCATCTCCGAAGCCCTCAGCGAGGGCAAGACCGTGCCGTTCCAGGAAGTCTACGCCGTGGTCCCCAAGGCGAACTCGCCCAACAAGGGTGGCAGGGCCGGCAAGGCGATCCGCCAGCAGATCAAGAAGCTGCAGCAGCGGATCACCACGCTCAAGGCAGACGCGAAAGCCAAGCCCGAGCGGGCCGCGGCCTTCAAGAAGCAGGTCAAGCTGGCCACGCAGCAGATTGCCAAGCTGAAGCGGCGTCAGAAACAGGTCGCACAGCAGGCCTCACGCCGCAACCGCGGTCGAGTCGCCTCGAAGGCCCGCCTGCTGGGTGCCGAGGAAGTCGATCTGACCAAGTTCGCCGACATCCGCAGCCCGCTGATGGAGTGGCTGCGTCGCAAGGACAACCGGCTGTTCGCTCGCGCGTTCGTCAACCGGGTCTGGGCCAACTACTTCAATGTCGGCATCGTCGAGCCACCCGATGATCACAGCCTGGCCAACCCTCCGAGCAACAAGCCGTTGCTCGACTACCTGTCGCAGGCTTTCATCGACCACGACTACGACATCAAGTGGTTGCACCGTGAGATCACCGGCAGCCGGACCTACCAGCTCTCGTGGCAGCCCAACGAGACCAACCGGCTCGATGACCGCAACTTCAGCCACTCGATCCCTCGACGCCTGCCCGCCGAGGTGGCCTACGACGCGATCCAGCAGGCGACCGCGTCGGACTCGCGGGGAGTGGAAATGAAGA
Source organism: Planctomycetota bacterium (assembly GCA_963580005.1). Taxonomy (GTDB): domain Bacteria; phylum Planctomycetota; class Planctomycetia; order Planctomycetales; family Planctomycetaceae; genus UBA8437. The sequence goes on along the minus strand of CAUZJR010000128.1, from coordinate 9,379 downwards.
CGGATCTCGAGGGTCGGGCGATCGCGATCGCCGGAGCCGGCCGGCGACTCAACTCACGCAACGGTCCCGGCTACGCCCTGTCGGTCTTCGGGCGATCGACTCGCGAGAGCAACTGCGATTGTGATCGGTCTAACGAGCCGAGCCTGTTGCAGACCGTGTTCCTGCAAAACGACAGCGACACGCTGCAGTTGATCGCATCCAACCGCAACGGCTGGATCAACCAGGTCACCGGCGAGTTGGGGATCAAGCCCGCTCGTCGAGCCTCCGGACGGGTGACTCCCGAGATGCTCAAGCTCTCGAAGCAGATGAAGGTCCTGCGTCGCAAGGTGGTCGCGGCCCGCGCGGCCAAGGAGACCAAGGTGGCCCAGAAGCTGGGCATCCAGGTCCGCAACCTGCAGGCCGACTATGCCAAGTTGGCCCGCAACCGCGCGGTGCCCAAGTCCAGCGGCGAAAAACTGGCCGACCTGGATTCGACTTCGATCGTCAAGCAGGCGTACCTGAGAACCCTGAGTCGATTCCCCACCGAGCAGGAAATGACTCGTTCACGGAGCTACGTCGAGGGTTCCGAGGACACCACGCAGGGACTGCGGGACCTGCTGTGGGCGTTGCTCAACACCAAGGAATTCATCGTCAATCACTAGGACCTGAAACCAGCGGTCCCTCAATACACTCCGCCCCGGGCGGATGACTCGAACGAAACCGAAAGGCAAGAAATTCATGGCACTGCATGCGACATGCGACGGGGTCAAGCGGCGAGATTTCCTGAAGGTCGGCGCACTGGGTGCGACCGGTCTCGGGCTCGCCAACTACCTCCAACTGGTCGCTCACGGCGCGGTCCAGACGGGCAAGGCGACCTCGGCGATCTTCGTCAACCTGCCCGGCGGTCCGTCTCACATGGACACGTTCGACCTGAAGCCGAACGCACCCGAGGAGTACCGGGGGCTGTTCAACCCGATCCAGACGAACGTGGAGGGTATTGAGATCAGCGAGCATTTGCCGAAGCTCGCCGCCTGTGCCGACAAGTACACGATTCTCCGCGGAGTCAGCCACACGCTGGGGGCTCATGCCCTGGGCCAGGAGTTCGTCAACACCGGCACGCGTCCGCTGGCCTCACTGGAGTACCCCGGTTACGGGTCGGTGATCACCAAGGAGCGTCCCGGGTTGGTTGACCTGCCCGGTTTTGTGGCGATTCCCAACACACGTCAGAAGGCCGGTTTCTTGGGAGTGAAGTACGCTCCGCTGAACACCGGTTCGACTCCCCAGAAGGGACGTCCCTTCTCGGTCCGCGGGATTGCCCTGGCCAACGGCCTGACGATCACCGATGTCGAGAAGCGTCAGAGCCTGCTGAAGGATCTGGACACGACGTTTTCGGGGATCGAGAAGGACAGCCAGTTGCTGGACGGTCTCAACAAGTTCAGCCGCCAGGCCTATTCGATGATCACGTCGAAGAAGGCGCGAGAGGCGTTTGACATCAGCAAGGAGCCGGCCGCTCGGTCCGAGGCGTATGGTGACGCAGCGTTTGGCCAGAGCTGTTTGCTGGCGACCCGGCTGGTCGAGAGCGGTGTCCGGTTTGTGACGGTCTCGACCGGGGGTTGGGACACTCACCGCGACAACTTCGGCCGTCTGAAGGATCGGCTGCTGCCTCCGTTTGACCAGGCCCTGGCGGCGATGCTGGGCGACCTGGACCAGCGTGGGTTGCTCGAGCGGACAGCGGTCTTTGTCACCGGTGAGTTTGGCCGGACGCCGAAGATCAACAGCCGCAGCACACCGGGCGGTCGCGACCACTATCCTCGCTGCATGACCATGCTGATGGCCGGCGGCGGCGTGAAGGGTGGCCAGGTGATTGGCGAGAGTGATGAGAAGGCAACCGGTCCGGCGGGTGAGGGCATTTCGCCTTCGGACGCGGCCGCTTCCTTCTATCACAACCTCGGCATCGACCACACGAAGGAGTATCACACCAAGATCGGCCGGCCCGTCATGATCGTTCGTGACGGTTCGGTGATCGACGAGTTGTTTGTCTAGTAGGGCAGCGGATCGCCTGGGGGGGGTGGTTCGATATTTTGACACGAGGGCCAACCGGCCCGATTCATCCTGAGAGGAACTGATCATGAAGCGGACACTGCAAGGACTTTTGGTCCTGACACTGGCTGTTGTGCTGGCGATGCCGGCTGCGGCTGCCGAGGACAAGAAGAAGAAAAAGAAGAAGAGGGGTCGCCGGACTCCGTCTGCGGTGCGAGTGCCCAAGGGCATCGAGTTGACTGCCGACCAGAAGAAGCAGGTCGCGACGATCAACAAGGAGTTCGCTCCGAAGTTGGTCGAGCTCAACAAGAAGGCCGGTACGATCATCACACCCGAGCAGCGTAAGGCTCGTTCCGCCGCCTCCAAGAAGGCCAAGGCCGATGGCAAGAAGGGCAAGGCAGCACGCGCTGCGGTGAATGCCGCTGTGAAGCTGAGTGCCGAGCAGAAGAAGGCTCTGGCCGAGGTGAACAAGGCTCGCCAGGTCGTTTCCAGGGCCGCCCACGCCAAGTTCGTCGAGATCCTGACCGACGAGCAGAAGGCCAAGCTGCCCAAGAAGAAGGGCAAGAAGAAAAAAAAGAAGAAGAAGGCCGACGCCTAAGCGGCTTTTCGACTGAGCAAAGGGGCCGGTTCCACCAACGGTGGGATCGGCCCTTTTCTGTTGACCCTCTACTGCCGCTGGGGGTCTGGATCTGCGACAAGGTGCTCGAGCAACTCCTCGGGACGCTCCTGCCCGCTGAGCTTCAACTCGTGACACTCCTCGAGGTTCCGAAACCAGGTGGTCTGCTTGCGGGCGAAGCGGCGGGTGTGTCGCTTGATCGTGTCGACAGCCTCCTTAAGCGAAACACGACCCTCGAGGTGGTCGATGATCTCCTTGTAACCCAGGGCCTGTCGTGCGGTGCGTCCCGGTGAAGGGTCACTCTGCAGCAAGCCTTGGACCTCCGCGACCAGCCCGTTCTCGACCATCTCATCAACGCGGCGGTTGATTCTCGGGTAGAGCCAGTCACGCGGAGGCGACAACCACAGGACCTGGTGAGGCCGAACTCCGTCGGCGGCCGGGCCCTGGTCCTGTTGTTCCGAGAGCGGCCGCCCGGTCAACTCGTGAACTTCCAGCGCCCGCACCAATCGCCGGCTGTCGTGAGGGTGCAATCGCTGAGCGGATTGCGGGTCGGCCTTTTCCAGCTGTGACCAGAGCCAGCCTCGGGGTTGTTGGGCGGCTTCGGATTCGAGCCGTTCACGGATGTCCCAATCGGCGGGCGGCCCGTCGAAGACTCCACGCAACAGCCCTCTGAGATACAACCCCGTGCCTCCGGTGAACAGCGGGACCCGGCCGGCGGTGACGATCGTCTTGCACGCCGCGGCCGCCGCTTCGACGTAGTCGGCGACGCTGAAGTTCTGGTAGGGGTCGAGGATGTCGAGCAGGTGGTGGGGGACCCGGGCCTGTTCCTGGGGCGTCGCCTTGGCGGTGCCGATGGTCATGCCCCGGTAGAGTGACATCGAGTCCATCGCCACGATCTCGGCTCCGGTTGCCTCGGCCCATTCCAGGGCCAACTCGGTCTTGCCGCTGGCGGTTGGCCCGGCAAGCACCAGGCACTGGCAAAGCAGATCGGGTGGGATGCGGATGGTCATGGACGGCTCGGAGGTCGCAGTTGCGGGTCTCCGGGCGCCTTTCACCCGGTGCAGGATCCTCATACCATGTTCGCAACCCGACCGCCGGTTGACCATCGGCGGCGGTTCTGGTCCACAACATCCCGTCGGTAGCTCGATCGATGCCCACCTTCGAAGCTCAAGTTGCCCTGGTTACGACGGCCGAGGCGCTGTTCGATTTCCTCGTCCGTCCGAAAAATCTCTCGAGCATCATGGCCTCCTCGACACCGATTGAAGTGATCGAGAGTCCGGATCGGCTCGAGCTGGGCAGCACGCTGGTCGTAGATCTCGACGGGTTCGGACCCACGCAACGGTTGACGTATGAGGTGACCTCATTTGATGAACCCGGGTCGTTCACCGAGACGATGGTCAAGGGGCCGTTGGGGGCGTGGGTCCACCGGCGGACGATCACGTCTTCGGATGCGATGGTCGAGTTGCACGAGGAGGTGACGTTCGAGCCTCCCGAGGGCCTGGCCGGTCTGCTGCTGACCTCCTCTCGTATCGAAGCCTCGTTGAGCACCAATTTTGCTCACCGACATCGTCGGCTTCGCGAACTGCTGGAGGCCGAGTGATGCCCGACGACGAATTGCCCGTGCCACTGACTCCCGAAGACCTGCTGGGTGATCCGCTCGAGTCAGCTCCTGTGGGCCCCGACGAGAAGCGGGCTCGCGACATGGCGACAATGGCTGCGTTGTTGGGATTGGTGCTGGTTGCTGGGGGCCTGATGGCGATCCTCGCACTGGTGCTCAACCAGTTGCTCGTCTTCGCCATGCTGGGGGTGATCGTGCTGGGCGGGTTCTACTTGTCGGTGCACTATTTCGTCTGGGGCCGAAGGCTCGATCGGCAAATCGCCTCTGAGTCCAAGACCCCGCCGACGCCCGTCGACACGCCGCTCGATGCCGGTGGCGAGTCGATCGAGCGGTCCTGACCGGGTTGCGGTCAGAGGGCAGCTCCGGGGCCTCGAGAATTCTCTCTTTTTTTGGTTCAAGGGGTGTTAAGTAGTTGTGCCCCCTACCCCGGCGATTCTAGTGTCATCGTGATTGAGATCGAGACGGACTCGATCCGAGAGTGCGGGCCGCGACCGAGCCAGGGAGTCTCTTGGGCAGCGCAACGCAACCGGGCGTTCCGGCCGGGTTGCGATCGACCGAGCCGTCTCGAGAATCCTTGGCCCGTCCGTGGTCCGTCATCACCAGGCCCCAAGAAGGAACAGGGGGATGACAATGGGACACAGCCACCACCGCAGCCACCGCAACAAGTCGACACAGACGACCACCGCCGGGTGGCTGACTTCACCGCCCTGGAAGCGGACACACGAGCGGCGACGTCGCCGTCGTTGGTGCTCGGGCAGCGGCGAGACACTCGAAGGCCGCACCCTGCTCTCGGCGATGGCCGTCGCCGAATGTGGTTCTCCGACTCAGTCGACCGCGGCCGGCTCAGTCGACTCGGCCAACTCGGCCAACTCGGCCAACTCGGCCAACTCGGCCAACCTGGTTGCCGAGTCTGGTTCGACGGGCAACTGGCTGGCGGGGACCGGCGATCCGCAGGCTCGCCCGGCCGCGTCCAGGCCTGCAGTGGCCTCGGCGCCGGTGGCCGGTGACGCGGTGGCCCAGCGTCAGAGGTACGTTGAGGTCTTGATCTTCATCGATTCGGGGCCGCTCAAGATCGGTCATTCCGACATCGCCCTGACCGATGGTCGTGGCACGACGGTGTACGGCCAGCATGGTCGCGGGAAGGGCAATGGCGGGTTCGCGGGTTCGGCCTTCCAGCGTCGTGCCCTGGACGCCTACCTGAGGCAGGAAGCTCCCTCGGGGTTCAACGTGTACGTTGCCAGGATCGAGGTGACCGAGCAGCAGTTCCGCGAGATCCGGCAGTACCTGGATCACAAGTGGCAGAACGACGATGACTTCGATCTCACCGACGACAACTGTTCTCAGAACGTCGGCTACGTCCTGAAGAAATGGGACCTGCTGAGCAAGTGGGGTGGTGGCAAGAACGTGATCAATGACGACGACTTCCAGCTGCCCGAAGGCGATCTCTACAACGACTTCATCAAGAACGATCCCACGTGGACCCGTCGCAGCCCCGGTTACCTGAGCACCATTCCCGGTGGTGGGTCGCTGTACGACTCGGTTCAGAACAAGCCACCGACCGGAGTCAAACCGGCTGGAGGCTCTTCGGGCAGTTCCCAGGGCGGCGGAACCAGTCCCACGTCGACTGGCAGCCAGGGTGGCGGCAGCGGTGGGCGTTCGAGTCGGTTGATCTCGGGGATGCCCGATGACTCCGGTGGCGAGGACGGGGACGGGGACGGCGAGCTGGCCGGCTCTGATCCGTTTGAGGACGTCGCGTCGATCTTTGATCGGCTGCTGGCCTGAACGTCCTGCGGGACGATGGTCCAGGAGGTCGAGCGTTTCGGGTTTCATGGTTTGCGGGCCGGGACAAGGAGTGGAGACCGATGATGAGATCACAGCGAGTGGTGTCGACTCGATGGCTGGCGACGGCTGTCGTGTTGTCTTCGTGCTGGATGTTGGGCGAGTGTGCCAGCGAGGCTCAGACTGAGACGGCCGGTGCCCGGAAGTTGCCTCGCGAGGTGTTGGCCGTTCAGCAGGCGGTGCGGAAGCAGCTGATGCAGAAGACCGCCAACCCCTTGCTGCAGCGGATGCAGCGAGAGCACAAGGGGACAGACGTGCTGGCGTTTCAGTTGCCGACCCGGTCGCGACCGATCGAGGTGCATCGATCGGGGGGTCCGATGTGGCGGCTGTCGGCACGGACGGCCGAGCAGGTTGGCCAGGTCCCGGTGGTGGTGGTGCTGGGTCGGGCGACTGCGAAGCGCAAGCCGACACTGGGGGGACAGCTGTTCGTGGTGGCGTTGTGTGATCCGAAGCGTCCCGCGCGGACGCGGATCTGCATGATGTTCACGACTTCGGTTCCCGTTGAGAAGCCAGAGGTGAAACGGGGCTCCTAGTCGAGTCTCGATTCGCCGCACCGGTTCGGGTGTGGCTGTCGGGACGGGGCAGGAGGATGGAGGAGTCCCCCGGAGGCCGGTGGCCGGTTCCAGGACCGTCCCGGGTCACACGGCCAGTCCATCGATGGCCCCGACAGCCCACCCGACCCTTTTTGACCATGGCGTCTGGTCAAAGGGGTCAGGCCCCGCTTGTGGTCCGCCTCCGGCAAACCACAGGCGGCGTCTGACCCCGGGCGCTCGTAGCAATCCACTCATTAGAAAGGGGTCAATCATCATGCCCAGGCGAAAACGACTCAACCAGGGTGGGCTGGTCTACCATGTGCTGAATCGTGCCGCGGCACGTCGACGCATCTTTGATTCGCAGCAGGATTACCTGGTTTTCGAACGGAGTCTCGAGCAGGCTCGTCTGAGGATCAACATGAGGATTCTGACATACTGCGTCATGCCCAATCACTGGCACCTGGTGCTCTGGCCGTGGCATGACGGGGATCTCTCGCGATTCATGAAGTGGCTTGGGACGACTCACAGCCGTCGATGGCAGGTCGCACATCAGTCCACCGGCTGCGGTCCGGTTTACCAGGGGCGGTTCAAGTCGTTTCCGATCGAATTGGGTGGCCATCTGCTGACCGTCTGTCGGTACGTCGAACGCAATCCGCTTCGAGCGGATCTTGTTGGTAGGGCCCAGGAGTGGCGTTGGTCGGGATTGAGTCAGCGACTCAACGAGAATGAAACTGTTGAACTTGCTCGGTGGCCTGTGCGGGCGGGGGCCGACTGGGTGGAGTACGTCAATTGTCCGCAGACCGAGGCTGAACTGGCTGCTGTGCGGACGTCGATTCGGTTGGATCAGAGTTTCGGGTGCATTGAGGGCTGAGGGCTGAGGGCTGAGGGCTGAGGGCTGAGGGCTGAGGGTGACGTGTGCTGGAAAGGGGTCAGGCCCCGCTGGTGGTCCGCCTCCGGCGAACCACAGGCGGCGTCTGACCCCCGACCATCGCGGCGGGTTAATTCAGCTCGATCGCTTCTTCCCAGTGTGCGATCAGCATCTCGAGTTCGTCCTGGACGATCTCGTAGTCGGTGACGATCTGCTGCATCCGGTCGGTGTCCTTGTGGATCTCGGGGTCGCCCATCAACTCCTCGAGGTCCTCCTTTCGCACTTCCGCCTCGGCGATGTCCGCTTCGATCTCAGACACCTTCCGATACGCAAACTGCCTCTTGTTCCCGACCGACTCGTCACCCTCGGCGGCCGAACTGCTGGTGGGTTTCGATTGACGTGTCGCCTCCGCAGTCGATTCGCTCTCGCCGACTTCCTCGGCGATGCTTTCATGAAACCCGCAGTATTGCGAGTAGTTCCCGTCGTAGACGTGGCAGCGATCCTCTTCGATCACCAGCACGTGCGTGGCGACCTGGTCGATGAAGTAACGGTCGTGCGTAACGAACAGCACGGTACCTTCAAAATCGCACAACGCCGCCTCGAGTCCGTCTCGTGCCCAGAGATCGAGGTGGTTGGTGGGTTCGTCGAGCACCATCAGGTTGGGATTGAGAGCGGCCAGCCGGGCCAGTGCCGTCTTGCTCTGCTCTCCACCACTGCAGTTCCCGAAATGCTGCAGCACGATATCTCCGGTGAGTCCGAACCGGGCGAGCAGGCTGCGGAGTTGCCCGGGTGTGATTTCGAGGTTGCCCGGCGGGCGGACGGCTTCGACGAGGTCGAGATCGTGGGGAATGCTGCTGAGTCCCTGGTCGAAGTAGGCCAAGTCGACGTTGTGCCCCAGTCTGACGCTGCCCTGGTCGGGTTCGAGTTCCCCGAGCAGCGTTTTGAGCAGCGTGGTCTTGCCGCTGCCATTGGGGCCCAGGATCCCCAGTCTCTGTCCCCGTTCGACCCTCAACGTCAGGTCCTCGAACAGCGGCTCTGCGTACCCCTTGGCGATCTCCAGCGCCTCGATCACCGTCTCACCGCTGCGGGCCGGGTTGCCGAACGTCATCGGCGGGGCCTGGAAGTTGTCGAGTTGCTCGATGTCTTCGAGTCGCTCGAGTTTGCGGACCCGGTCAGCGGCCTGCTTGTGTTTTTGTCCGTACTGGTTCCGCCGGATGAAGTCCTCGGTCCGTGCGACCAGTTCCTTCTGCCGTCGCGCCTGCTTGCCGAGACGTTCCTGTCTCTGGGTCCGTTGCTTGCGGTAGTCGGTGAAGTTACCGGGGTAGGAATCGAGTCGATCGGGTCGGAGTTCGAGGATGCGGGTGACGACACGGTCGAGGAAGAAGCGGTCGTGGCTGACCAGGACCATCGCCGGGCGGGCCCGGGCCAGGAACCTCTCGAGCCACTCGGTGGCGGCGATGTCGAGGTGGTTGGTTGGTTCATCGAGCAGCATCACGTCGGGGTCGGCCAGCAGCAGTTTTGCCAGCGACGCCCTCGCCTGCTGGCCTCCACTGAAAGTCGTCATCGGCCGGGTGAACTCGTCGGCCAGGAACCCCAGCCCCTGCAGCACTTCGGCGACGCGGTGGTCGACCTGGAATCCGGCGTGCTGTTCGAGCGTGGCGTGGACGGTGTCGTAGCGTTTGAGAGTTGACGCCGAGGCTCCCGCGGCGATCTGTTCGGCCAGCCTCTGAGCCTCACGCTGCAATTCGTAGAGCCACTCCAATCCCGCTGCGGCTTCGTCCCACAGCGTGCGGTCCACTTCGAGGTCGGGTTGTTGTTCGAGCAGCCCGATGCGGACCGACTTGGGTGTTTCGAGCACTCCGGTATCGGCGTCGTCGAGTCCGGCG
>CAUZJR010000127.1:0-11934 GCA_963580005.1 Planctomycetota bacterium | reverse complement strand
CCCTGCTTGAGCCGGGTCTCGCGACAGGCCAGTTCCTTGTCGCCGGCCACCATCACCGGCTGCGAGGCATCGATCGGCTCGGTCGCTCGCACCTGCTCGACCAGGCGGTCGACCCGCGCGCAGAAATCCTCCAGCGGCAGGAACCGCTCGACATCGATCGCCGCGTAGAACCCGTTGCTGATCAGCGGGTCCTGTCCGTATTCGACCAGCGTCGGCACATCCTGGCCGAACAGCCCGCCGGAGAGTACTCCGGTGAGGATTTCGATCATCGTCGCCAGGCCGAAGCCCTTGTAGCCGCCGGTCCACTGGTAGAACCCGTTGTCGATCACTTCCGCGGGGTCGGTGCAAGGCTGGCCGTCTCGATCCAGACCCCAGTCAGCCGGGATCGACTGGCCGAGTTTCTGGGCCAGCCGGATCTTGCCTGCGGCGACCGTTGTGGTGGCCATGTCCAGCACGATCGGGTGCGGACCACCCGAGGGGGCGGCAATGCTGATCGGGTTGGTCGCCGCCACCGGATCCAGACCACCGAACGCCGGCGTCATACAGGGACCGTTGTTCATCGCAATCCCGATCAGACCCTGCCGGGCAGCCCGCATCGTGTACCAGCCCACCAGGCCGGTGTGCGAGACGTTTCGCAACGAAACGCAGGCGATGCCCGATTCGGCCGAGAGACTGATCGCGCGATCCATCGCCTGCTTGGCGGCGATGATGCCGATGCCACTATCGCCGTCCAGCAGGACGGTTGAACCCGACTCCCGTTCGACGGTTACCGCCGGCTGCGGATTCACATGACCGGCGTCGATCATCTCCAGGTACCCGTGCAGCCGGGTCACCCCATGCGAATCGACACCCCGCAGATCGGCCTCGACCAGCACCTCGGCCACCGCTGCCGCGTCAGAGGACCGGAAACCCCCGGCCTCGAGTACCGACTCGGTCAACGCTCTCAAACGCATACTGTCGACGAGCACCGGGGCGTCGTGCCGATCCATCTCGCTCATGCCGTCGCTCATTCCGACGCTCTCATCGCATCGTCGAAATCATCGCCTGGCGGATCGATCGGAGCCTCGGCCTCCTGTCTCGCCTTGGCTTCATCGACTTCGTCAGTCTTGACCCACAGCAACAGCAGCAAGGCCGGCAGCGTGATCAGGCCGGTCAGGCCGATGGTCAGCTGGTAGGACATCAGTTCCGCTTCGGTCCCGACCAGGCCATTCGATTCGGAGTACTCGGTCGTGATCCGCCGCACCGGTCCGGCCAACCAGTTGCCGACTACGTGTGAGACATTGCTGAGAGTCATGTAGACGGTGAAGACCGTGGCCGCCGCCGTCGACCAGCTGATCCGCATCGCCATCGACAGGAACCCGACCGACCCAACCGCCGCCAGGGTCTCGAAGGCCAGCAAGTACGTGAGGGTGAACCAGTACTGGTCCCAAAGCTGAGGGCACAGCGAGAAGACGATGGCCGCGACCGCGAAGCCTCCGTAGCCGATACTCAGGATCAACCGACGTCCAAAGCGATCGGCGAGCATGCCGCCCAGAAGTGTGCCGAGGATGAGGAGTGGGAGCGTGTAAAGCCCACTGGCGGTGGTGTAGTCGAGATCGCTCCATCCCAGCTGCTTGATGTACAGGGTGTTGACGACGACTTCGTTGATTCCATAGCCGAACAACTTGACCAGGGTGAAGACGATGTAAACAGCCAACGTCGGCAGGCTGATCGCCTTGATCGTCAAGACGATCGTCGTCAGCGGATTACGGGCACTGGTCGTATTCTCTCCCTGTGCGGATCCCGCCGACCAGGGAAGTCGCCGCTCGCCGGGGCGTTCCAGGAATAGCATCGGGATAAGCACGATCACCGCCAGCAACGCCACCTGGACCCAGATGCACGCCTCGATCCCACCCCAGTTGATCACGTACGAGAGCGCCCACGCCCCACCGGCCTTGCCCACCAGCTTGCTGCCCCACATCATCCCGTTCATCTGGCCCTGCTCTTCGGGCGGCAACAGATCCACGGCCATCGCATCGGTGCACACATCCTGCAGCGACGCAAAACAGTTGTGCAGAAAGTACATGAACAGCAGAGCCGAGAGCTGTTCCGAGAGATCACCCAGCCCGATCATCCCCAACAGGGTCACGGCCATCATCAGCTCGGCCCCGATAATCCACGCCCGCCGGCGACCCATGCTGCGGATCGTGAAGCTGTCCATGATCGGTGCCCAGATCAGCTTGAACGCCCACGGGATCAGGATGATTGCCTTCAGCTTGCTGATCTCATCGTCGCCGAAGTGATCGCCGTGCTTGTTGAGCAGGTATGACGGCAGCGTCAGCAGCATGAAGCCCCAGGGGATCCCCTGCGCGAAGTAGAGCGCGCAGAAGGTGATCATGCGGTGCGTGCGGTTGTTGGAAAGGGCCACCGGCGAATGCTCCAGTTTGGCAGGACCGACACGGCAGCATGATCGACCCGACCACCGCTGCCAAGCCACCAGCCACCGCCCCGGGTCCCGATTGCAATTCCAATCGCCGTCGGTCAAGGTGCCCGCTCCTTCACGTCGACCGGATCACCAGAAGATGACCGACCCGATCTCACTCTCCGTCACGATCAACGGAACCGGCTTCGCCGGCGACTACACCGCCCGTACCTACGGGATGATCCCTCACCGCAACGGCCTCGACATCCGCCTGGCCGGCGTCACCAGCGGTCGGCTCGAGAATGCACAACGGTTTTCCACGACACACGGCGTCGCAGCCGCCTACGCCTCGCACGCCGAAATGCTCGAGGACGTCCGACCCACGATCGACAACATCGCCTGTGCCAACGCCGTGCATGGGCCCTACACGATCGAGGCCGCCCGGGCCGGTGTGCCGCTGATCGTGCTCGAAAAACCCCCCGTCGTCTGGCCCGGTTACTCCGAGGACCGCACCGCCGACGCCGCCACACGCAAACGCGAGTCGATGGACTACCTCGCGCTTGTGCTCGACGAGGTCGCCGGGTCGGGCAGCCGACTGCTGTACGCCGAGGACTTCGTCTACGTCGACGGCATGAAGGGACTCGTCGAAGTGCTCATCGAGGCCATCGCCGCGGGTGGAGGTCGCGTGCTCTGGCAACAGGGACTGTGTGCCCACCAGGGGTCACACGCACCCGCCTACGACACCCCCTCGCTCTCGGGAGGTGGTGCACTGTTCAACAAGGCCTGCCACCCGCTGGGACCCTGCCTGTACCTGAAACAGGCCGAAGGCATCATCCGGGACGGACGACCCATCCGACCCGTCTCGGTCAACGCCGTCGCCCTGCAGGTGCTCAAGCACCAACCCGAATCCGCCGGCCGACACTTTCGCGTGCTGCAGAATGTCGATGACTTCGGACGGATCACCGTCCTCTTCGAGGACCACACGCTCGCCGAAGTCGTCGGATCCGATCTCAGCATCAGTGGCATCCGCAACGAATTGCGAGTGATCACCGACTTCGCCCAGTACGACATGCGGATCAACCCCAACAACGAAAACGAACTGTTCCTGCCCGATGCCGAGGCGGCCGGAAACATCCTGCTGCGAGAAAAACTCCCCACCGCACAGGGCACCAGCTTTCCCCGGCCACGCCAGTTTCACGCTCACGGGTACGTCAACGAAATGAACGACGCGATCGACTGTGCCCTCGACCCCAACCGCGCACCCCAGTCGGGACCGCTGATGGCCTGGGACACGATGGCGGTGCTGATGGCCGCCTACGAGTCAGCCGAAAACCAGGGGGCCGGTGTCGATATCACCGAATACACCCAGGGACGCCAGTTCGACGCGTCAACCCTGCCCGATCCGCGCCTCTTCGGCGCCGTGTTCCAGAGACAGTAACGACGGCGGCCTGGCCGCTTGAAGGAGATCGACCATCGCCCGTTCGGTCCAAACCTGCGACTGCGTCGTCGTCGGCCTCGGAGCCATGGGGTCCTCGGCCCTCTACCACCTCGCCCGACGTGGAGCCGACGTGGTCGGAGTCGAGCAGTTCGAACCGGGTCACGTGCGAGGCAGCTCGCATGGGCACTCGCGAGTCTTTCGCACCACCTACGACGACCCGCTGTATGTCGAACTGGCCCGCGAAGCACTCGGCATGTGGCGGCAACTCGAAGCCGAGGCCGACATCGAATTACTCGAACTGTGCGGCCTGCTCATCTTCGCCAGCCTCGAAAACAACCGCTTCACCCGCACGCTGCAGATGCTCCAGGACGCCCGGCTGCCGCACGATCGACTCGACCCCGAAGGCGTCGCAGACCGCTTCCCCACGTTTCAATTGAACACCGACCAGCATGCGTTCTTTGCCCAGGAAAACGGGTTTCTGCGAGCCGACCGAGTGCTCGAGACGCTGAGGACCCGGGCCGAAGCACACGGCGGACAACGATGGCACGGGTGCCGTGTCGAATCGATCGAGAGCACCGGGGACGGGGTACGGGTGACCACCAGCGAACAGACCCTCGAGGCACCTCGAGTTGTGATTACCGCGGGGGCCTGGCTCGACCGTTTGGCCGAGGATCTCAACTGGCAACTGGAGGTCACCCGGGAAGAGAAAATCTACCTGAAGGCCAATGATCCCACCCGCGTCGTGCCGAGTCTCTTCCCTTGCTTCTGCGAATACGACACCAGCAACTACGGCTTTCCCACACTCGATGGCCAGACGATCAAGGTCGCCGCCGACCACGCCGGGCCTCGAGTCGATCCCGATACGGTCGATCGAAACGTCGATGACGCAGCGGTCGGGCAACTGTACGAGTGGGTCCAGCGCTGGCAGCCGGGGTTGGTGGAACCCGGCGGACGGGGCGAGGTCTGCCTGTACACCAACACCCCCGATCACGACTTTCTGATCGGAGCCCACCCCTCTGACGATCGCGTCGTGCTGGCTGGTGGTTTCTCAGGCCACGGTTTCAAGTTCTCGATCCTCGTCGGCGATATCCTCGCCGACCTGGTGCTCGAGGGAAGCACCCGTCGCCGGATCGATCGCTTTGCCGTCGATCGCTTCCTCTAGAACATCCGGAAAAACAGAAGACTCGTCACTCGAACCGCAAGAATCACCGCCTGCGGGCGAACACCCTGACGAGATCCGTCGCGAAATCGCAGACGACGATCCCGGAGGGAGTGGCATGCGCAGGCGATTGAGAATCCTGGTGGGCCTGATGGCCTGGGGCGGCGGGCTGGGTTGTGCCTGCTGGCTGATCGCCGTGCACGTCGACGGCGACCTGGGCCGCAAGGTCGCACCGCAATTGTTGCAGTACGCCACCAGCGGCCGCACCAGCGTGCCGCTTCACGTCGCCGAAGAACTCGACATCCGCGGCGGAGACCCCATCTTCGAGGTCACCTCCGACGGAGGACTGGTGCAGATCGGCGAGATTCAACGGACCTCCGACAGCCAGGCACGCACGGCCATCCTGTATGCCCGTGCACCCACTCTCTCGGCCGACGACCAGCTGGCCTGGTACTCGAACCCCAACTCGATGGCCTGGGTCGTCTCGACCCTGCTGCCCGACGAAAAGCGCAAGCGAGTCTCCGCCGAAATCCAACAGGCGGTCGCCGACCACCACGACGAACTGCTCGAAACGCTCGAGCCTCTGGTCAAGAAGTCGCTCGACCAGTCGCTGGCGATCGTCGAATCCGAATTGCCCGCGGCCATCCGGGCACATCGCAAGGACATCGACCGGATCGGGCAAAGGTACCAGCGTGAACTGATCGACAAGGAACTGCTGCCGCTGGTGCGGCGAGAGATCTGGCCGATCGTGCGTCGGAGGGCCGAACCGACCGTCAACGACATCGGAAGTGATCTCTGGAAACGCGTCTCGCTGTGGCGATTCACCTGGCGGTATGTCTACGACAAGACCCCGCTGCTGCCCAACCGGAGGAAATTCCGCAACGAGTTCGACCGCTTCGTCGACAGGGAAGCTCTGCCGGTCCTGGCCGAGCACTCGGATGAGATCATCCGGCTTGTCGAGCAGGTCATCCGCGACGCATCGGCCAATCCCCGGGTCCAGCAGGCGGCTCGACGCAGTGGCTCGAAAGTGCTCGACGACCCGGAGCTCAGGTCCGTGTTGTGGAGCATCGTCCGCCGCACGGCCGTCGACAATCCGAAGTTCCGACAGGCACTCAAGCAGACCTGGACCGGCCCCGAGGCCCAGCAGGTCCTGGCCCAGAGCTCCCGGAAATTCGAACCGACCGTGCGACGCATCGGTGGGTTGCTGATCGGGACACCGGAAACGGGGATCACTCCCGAGTTTGCCGCGGTGCTCCGCAACCAGGTGCTGGGCAAGGACCGCCGTTGGCTGGTCCTCGAATCCCCGGCCGACTCCGACCCCACGCTCTCGCCGACAGGTGCCCCGGGACTGGCGGTCGTTCGAGGCCATCGTGTCGGCCAGCGACCGTTCCTGGCCCGGATCGACGGCTCCAGCCGAAGTCTCCCGTCCGCACCCCACGGGGAGTCCCTGCGGTGACCACGATCCAAACCGAACCGGTTCCTGAAACCACCGAATCGCAGGCAACGGCCGAGTGGGTCGAGAGCGGCCCGGAGGTCGAGTTTGTCGGGGCCCGCCTGTCGCTGGATGGCGTCACGCTCGAGGCAGGCCGACAGACCCTGCTGCGGGATGTCACGGTCGACCTGCCCGGCGGCGGTATCGTGCTGATTGTCGGAGTCAGCGGAGCCGGCAAGTCGCAACTGCTGAGAGCTCTGGCCGGGCTGCCCACAGACGACCCCGACAACGTCAGGCTCAGAGGATCCATCACGATCGACGACGAGCCGGTGACCCGGGCCGCGGCCGCTCGACGGATCGGCATCGTCTTCCAGGGCTCGGCGCTATTTGACGAGCTGACTCCCGCCGACAACGTCCGCTTCGCCAGTGATCACGGCCGCCGCCGCCGCCAGCCGCTGTTTCGCGACAAGGGAGGCAACCTGCTGGAAACCCTCGAGGTTCCCACCTCCGTTCCCACTCGACACCTCAGCGGCGGCCAGCAACAACGGCTGGCCATCGCCCGCACGCTGGCCGCCGACCCCGATTGCCTGCTGTACGACGAGCCCACCTCGGGACTCGATTCGAACACCGCCGCACGGGTGGCCCAGCTGATCCAGGAAACTCACTCCGCACACCCTCGCACCTCGATCATCGTCACCCACGACCTCGACGCCCTGGCCGACATCGCCGACGCCGTGTTCGTGCTCGACCCCCAGTCCCGGTCCCTGGTCGAAGTGCCCCCCGACCAGTGGCACTCGCCCGACGAATTCCTGGTCCCGATCCCCGCCTCGAATCCCGATCTCCCGGCCAAACCCCTCGCAACACGTCCCCTGGCCAGCCTGCTGGCGGGGACTTCGCGGGTGATCGAAGAACTGGTGAAGGTGCCCTGGACACTGGTGCCACGCTGGCCGTCGGCTCGCTGGGGAGCCAGGTTCCTGGGCCACTCGACCCGCCTGGTCGCCGGGCCCTCAGCCTTCGTCTACGTCGCCATCACCGGCATGATTCTCGGCTTCGTCGCCACACACTTCACGTTTCACTTCCTGCCCTACTCGCGGTACACCGAGCCGTTGCTGCGAGAGAACCTGCTGCACGCAATCGGGTTTGCGCTGTACCGCGTGCTGGTGCCGGTGCTGGCCACACTGCTGATCGCCGCCCGCTGTGGGGCCGCGGTCGCGTCAGATATCGGAGGCAAGGCCTACGGACGGCAGGTCGATGCGCTGAGATCGTTTGGGGTCAGACCCGACCGCTACCTGCTGACCGGTACGCTGTGGGCCTTCCTGGTCGGCACGCCACTGCTGGTCGCCGTCGCCTTCGCCACCGCACGACTCACCAGCCTCGTCGTCTTCACCGCCCGCTTTCCAGGACTCGGACCCGACTTCTGGCACCAGCACTTTCACTGGGACCTGCTTGAGAGCGGCGGGATGTGGCGAGGTACCGCCTGGGTGATGGCCCGCTGCCTGTGCTGTGGACTCGGTGTGGGCCTGATCTCCTACCACCTGGGCATGCAGCCCAAGTCGTCCAGCCACGACGTCAGCACCGGAGTCACACGCACCATACTCTGGTCCACCCTGCTGGTGCTGATGGTTCACTTCAGCTTCACGTTTTTCGAATTCACCGCCGCCGGGTAGAGTGGTTCGCCTCCGACTGTCCTTGACCCGGAGTGCGACCGATGACCGGATCCGATGCCCCGGCCCAGAACGCGGCCCAGTACCTGGCCGAGCACTTCGAGCGGTTCACCAACGAATTGCTCGAATTCCTCTCGATCCCCAGCATCTCGGCCCTGCCCGAACATGCACCTCACGTGGCCGCCGCCGCCGACTGGGTCGCCCACAGGCTGCAGCAGGCCGGTGTGCCCACCGTCGAAGTGCTCTCAGCCGGAGGCATCCCGACCGTCTACGGCGAATGGCTCGAAGCAGGCGACATGGCCCCCACGATCCTCGTCTATGGACACTTCGATACCCAGCCGGTCGACCCGCTGGAACTCTGGACCCACCCGCCCTTTGAACCGGTGATCCGAGACGAACGGGTCTACGCCCGAGGTGCCTCAGACGACAAGGGAAACATGCTGATCCCGATCCTGGCTGCCGAGGCCTGGCTCAAAACGATCGGATCACTGCCGATCAACGTCAAGTTCCTGTTCGAAGGCGAAGAAGAGGTGGGCAGCCCGCATGTCGAGGAATTCATCGCCCAGAATCGACAGCGACTGGCCTGCGACTACGTCGTCAGTGCCGACGGAGGCCAGTTCGGCGATGAACAACCCAACCTGCTCGTCGGGTTCAAGGGCCTGTGTGCGGTGGAGATCGAATTGAGCGGACCCAACCGCGATCTCCACTCGGGACAATACGGCGGCACCGTCCAGAACCCGATCCACGCACTCGCACGGCTGATAGCCTCGATGAGAGACGACCGGGGCGGGATCACCGTCGAGGGTTTCTACGACCAGGTGGTGACTCCCTCGGCCGCCGACAGAGAACAGATCGCCCAGATCCCGCACGACGACGCAGAGTACGCACGCGGTCTCGACGTCGATCAACTCTTCGGAGAACCCGACTACTCGACGCTCGAACGAGCCTGGTGCCGGCCGACGCTCGAAGTCAACGGGACCTGGGGCGGGTTCACCGACGATGGGGTCAAGACCGTGCTCCCGGCCGAAGCTCATGCCAAGATCACCTGCCGGCTGGTTCCCGACCAGCAACCCGGAGTGATTGCCCAGTGCCTCGCTCGCCACGTCGATCGGCACGTCCCCCCCGGAGTCAGGGCGACGACCACGATCAGCGAATCGGGAGCCCGACCCTACCTGGTGCCGGCAGACCACCCCGGCAACCAGGCCGCCGGCGACGTGCTGAGTGAACTCTACGGCCGCCCCCCCTACTTCACCCGTTCCGGAGGCACCCTGCCCATCTGCAGCGTGTTGCTCGAACAGTTGGACGTCCACACCGTGATCTTCGCCTTCGGCCTCGACGACGAGCGGGCTCACGCCCCCGACGAGTTCTTCCGCCTCAAGAGCTTCCGCCGCGGCCAACTCGCCTGGTCCCGACTCTGGCCACGCATCTCCGAATCACCAACCTAGCAGCCCATCGAACAACCACAGGCTCGATGTCCGGACGGGGTCAGACGCCGCCTGTGGTTCGCCGCAGGCGGACCGCAAGCGGGGCCTGACCCCTTCACTCGAGCGATGGGGGTTGGAACAAAAGGGGCCAGGTCGAATCAGCAGAGCCGGGGTTCCGGTTTGTGGCAGGGTTGTCGCCCACGGGTTAGACTGCCGGACGATTCCTCCTTCCGGCCAGAGACACCCCGATGTACCGCTCCCGATTGGCTGCCCGCTGTACCGGTTTGCTGCTGTTCGCACTGGTGCTGATCATCTCCGAGCCGAAACAGGCCGCTGCGGCCGATGCCGAAGAGGCGGCCCAGCGTGCTGCTGAGCTGTTGAAGCAGGTCCGAGTCAACCGCGGTCTGTGCGTCGTCGTCGGCCAGGACCCCGATGTCATCCTGGAGCTGGTGCAGTCCAGCGACCTGACGGTCCTGGTCCGCGAGCCCGACGCCGCGACACGGGCCCGCCTGCAGCAGGCGGCCGTCGAAGCCGGCCTGGGAATCGACCGGCTGGTGATCCAGTCAGGATCCGTCAAGCAGCTGCCCTACGCCGACCGACTCATCGACGCCGTGATCACCTCCAACCCCAACCTCACAGACGGCGAAGCCATGCGGGCGCTGCGTCCCGAGGGCGCGTTGATCCGGACCGAGGGCGAGACGCTGGTCACCAAGCGGCGGCCGACTCAAAAGGGGGCCGGCGACTGGAGCCACTGGGAACACGGGCCCGACAACAACCCCGTCTCGACCGACAGCGTGATCAAGGCGCCCTACATGACCCAGTTCATGGCCCGGCCCTACTACATCGGCATGCCCAGCATCACCACCGCCGCGGCCGGCAGGACCTTCCTGGCCATCGGTCACATCGCACATCACCGCCGCGAGTGGAAAAACCTCAACAAGCTGGTCGCCCGCAACGGCTACAACGGCACGGTGCTGTGGGAAAAGCCGCTGCCCGAAGGATACCTCGTGCACCGCTCGGCCTTCGTCGCCACCCGCGAAACCTTCTACATGATCAACGGACAAGGCTGCCAACGCCTCGACCCTCAGACCGGAGCCGATCTCGGGCGACTGAGAATCCCCGGGCTGGTCGGACACTGGAAATGGATGGTCATCCGCGATGGCATCCTCTACGCACTCGCAGGGCCACGCGACCAGGGCGTGGTCACCACCAAGGGAGACCGAGCGTTCGGTGGCTGGAGCTGGTCGGACCTCAGCCGTGGCTACTACAGCAAGCCAAGAGTGCCCTGGGGATTCGGCACGCAGCTGGCCGCCATGGACCTGAAAACCAGGAAGGTGCTGTGGGTGCACAAGGAGACCGGTAAACCGATCGACTCGCGTGGCATGACTCTCGGCAAGAACAAGCTGGTGCTGTACTGCCCCGACGAACATCTCAGGTGCCTGGACTCCGAAACCGGCAAGGTGATCTGGACCAACGATGAGAAGGACGTGCTGGGGCTGATCGAACAGCCCGGCGAGGGCCTGAGTTCGACTCCGGGATTCCGCAGCGCGTGCCTGGCGGTGTTCACGCCCGACGCGGTGATCATCCAGGGCCAGACCCGCATGAATGTCGTGGCCATCTCGACCGCCGACGGCTACAAGCTGTGGCACAAGAAGAAGTACACCAACAACCCCAACGCGATCTACGTCGACGGCCGAGTGATCCTCGGGGTGGGCAAGACCGGCAGCCACGTGGCGATCGAGCCGTCAACCGGCCGCGTGCTCGAAGACCTCGGGTTCCGCAAGGTCGCCTGCACCCGGCTGACCGCCAGTTCCGACTCGTTCTTCGTCCGCGGCGAGGGCACTCTGCGGTACGACCGCAAGACCGGGAAGCCGACCGTCGATGGAGCCATCCGCCCGGCCTGCAACGACGGCGCGCTGCCGGCCAACGGCCTGCTGTACCTGGGGCCCTGGCAGTGCGACTGCAACCTGAGCCTGATCGGAAACGTCGCCAAGTGCTCGGCCGGCAGCTTCCAGTTCGCTCGAGTCGCCACCACCCGGGAACGACTCGAACGCTTCGCCGACCCGACAAAGATCAAACAGCTCGTGGCAACCGAGGCCGACTGGGACACTCTTCGAGGCGACAACGAACGCTCCTCGAGTACCACGGTCACCGTCCCGGCTGCGGTCAAGTTGTCGTGGCGGTTCCGACACACCACCGGTTCGCAACCGGTCCCCGCCATCGCGGTCGGCGGGCTGGTGATCACGACCGGCCACGACGGAGTGATCCGGGCCGTGGACTCCCAGAGCGGTGCCGCTCGCTGGACCTTCCCGACCAACGCTCCCATTCGCATGCCTCCCTCGATTGCCAACGGACGGCTGTACGCCGGAGCCGGCGATGGCTACGTCTACTGCCTCGAAGCAGCCACCGGGAAACC
>CAUZJR010000126.1:0-11968 GCA_963580005.1 Planctomycetota bacterium | reverse complement strand
AGGCGGGTTTGCGCTGGATCAGCAATACCGAGGGAACGGCACATTTTGCTCGAGAGGATCACCTGCGGGAATGGAAAGGCCTGGGCCGACACTGGCTGACGACGGCACCCAACCCGTTTCGGCGGCGACACGATGTGACGGTCGACGAGGCGTACGCTGCCTGGTCCCGATCCGTCGGTCTCAACCACCCGCTGATGGACGGCGTGGTCGTCGATGAATTCGGAGGCGGGGATCAGCCCAAGTACGCTGCGTATCGCAAGGCGATCGAAAAGATCTACGCCGACCCGAGGTTTCGAGGCAAGACGTATTCACCCTATTCCTACGGAAGCGGCATCCTCAGCAACGACCTGAGCCGGGATTTTGCCCGGGCCTCGGCCAAGGGAGGCGGCCATGTCTGCATCGAACGCTATCTTGTCGAACAGCCCACACGCGAAGCCGCCGAGAAGCACATCCACGAACAGTTTCATTCGGGTTGGAACATGCCTCGTTACGAGCAGGATTTCCCCGGAGTGGTGAAACGGACCGTGATGGTGCTGGGTTACATGTCGGCAGTCGGCGAATCGTTGAACGTGGACCCCCGCGTCGATTTCAAGGTGTTCATGGACCTGCAAATGCACGCCCTGGCCAACCGCCCGGCGTACGCGGGGCTCGGAGGACTTCAGTACTACACGTGCAGCTACGCCGACGAGGAGACCATTCGCTGGGCCAGCCGTCTGTTTCGGCACTACGCGATCGAGGGAAAGACCGGGCTGCTCTCGGCGGATCTGGGATTCCGGTACAGGCTGACACACATTCAGAATCCGGACTTCTTGGAATCGACGTCTGGCTGGAGCACACAAGCGGCCGAGCCGGGCAGTCTTGCTGCGAAGTCGCACCCCGAATACGGCTACCTCCAGTTTCGTTACAACCGCGATGGCAAGGGAGACAGTTTCCTCTGGTCCAGGCGCAGCTCGAAACGCGCGAATGTCTTCAGCCAGCAGATCAAGAACCTGGTCCCCGGCAGGCTCTATTCTCTGAAGATGGTGACCGCCGACCACGTCGATCTTGTCGAGCAGCGACAGGCCAGGAAGTCACTCGCGGTGTCGGTTCGCATCGACAACGCGGAGGTGTTGCCGGGCAGGAAGAAGTCCTTCCAGTCGACGTTTGCCAATCACTACGCCCGCCCGGTCGGGAAGTTCCGGGGAGGGCGGACGTTTTACATGAACTACCACTGGCGAGTCTTTCGTGCGAAGCAGTCCAGTGCCAAGCTGACTGTCAGCGACTGGAAGAACGACAAAACACCCGGCGGACCCATCGGGCAAGAACTGATGTTCAACTTCATCGAGGTCCAGCCGTACTTTGCCGAGTGATCCCCGCTCTTACCCGAACAGGTCGAGCACGGGTTCGCCCTGGCTCACCTGTTCCGAGAACCCGTCGGGACCGAATCGTGTGGCGGGGGGCACACCGAGTCCATGGAACAGTGTCGCTCCGAAGTTCTCGGGCATCACCGGCCGGTCCTTGACATAACCGGCCTGCTGGTCGGATGCCCCGTAGACCACGCCGCCTCGGATGCCGCCGCCGGCCAACATGGCCGAGTAGCAATGGGGCCAGTGATCGCGGCCCCGCTTGTTCACCTTCGGCGTTCTCCCAAACTCGCCCACCATCGCGACTAGCGTGCTGTCGATCAGTCCGCGGTCGCAGAGATCGTCGAGCAATGCGGAGACGGCTTGATCAACATTGGGTAGCGCCCAGCTGAGGCCGTATGCCGAACTTCCAAAAATGCTGTCATCAGGTTTGTACAGGACACCGTGCATGTCCCATGTCTGGACGTTCTTGAACTTCTGTCCGGGAGGAACACCGGTGAAGGCGACGACGGTCACCAGGCGGACACCCGCTTCGATCAACCTCCGGGCCATCAGCAGGTTTTGCCCCAACGGATGCATGCCATAACGCTGCCGCTTTTCCTTCGGTTCGAAGTCCAGGTCGAAAGCTCGCTTGGCGTCGGGGCCGGTGACAAGATCGATCGCCTTATCCTGCAAGTTCCGGAAACTGGATTGCGCTTCGCTGGTGCCCAGTGGGTCACGGCCCTCGAGGGACTCGAGCAGTGTCTCTCGCCTGCCAACTCGATCGACCGTACAGCCAGCCAGCGGATCGAAGGCGGAAAAGCGAAACTTCGGATGGGACGGATTGTCGAGGTCCTTGCCCACACGCAGCGGACTGTAGGCGGTGCCCAGGAATCCGCCGCCGTGATACCACGGCTTGACGTCTCCGGCCAGGTTCTGCACCCAGACGTACGAGGGGATGTTGGCGGTGGTTGGCCGCAGCTTGGCCATCACCGAACCGAAGTAAGGAGTCCGCTGGGTCGGTTGCCGGTCGCCGGTCATGCAGATGTGCATCCCGCCGTCGTGCCCGCCGTTGGTTGTTTGCATCGAACGGATCACTGCATAACGGTCGGCCCGTTGTGCCAGGAGCGGCATCTTCTCGCAAATTTGCATGCCGGGAACGTTCGTGGCGATCGGCTTGAAGGCGCCACGAATGTTCTCGGGAGCATCAGGTTTCAGGTCCCACATGTCGTGCTGCGGAGCGCCACCATATTGCACGATAAAAATGCACGACTTCCCCTGGCGACTCTTCTCGCTCGTCGCAGCTGCGACACGCTCGGAATGCAACAGGTCCGGCAACCCGATCCCCAGCGAGCTCACGCCGCCGATCTGCAAGAGACGTCGGCGAGAGACGTCCCGGGCGGCGATTGAGTCATCGATCGTGTGCATGGCTTCTGCAGGCCTGTTGATGAGCAGTGTCCGGCGTGCCGAGTCTCAAGAGATCACAAGATCTTCGACAGACGCCGGGTCGTGTTTCTCTACCGTACCCAGAAACTCCGCTTGATACGCGTTACGTTGCCCTGGTGATCTTTCACCGAGACGTTCGGATCGGCCACCGCCCCCTTTTTGCCCTCGACCCCCAGCCGTCCGTCGTCTTTCGTATCGGCAGCGAATGACGGAGTTGCCAGGATCGGTAGTCCCGCGCAGAAGCGTGCCGCACTCGCGTTCATGATGCCGAGCCGTTTTCAGGATGTGCTGAACGTCACGGGACCAGTGCTGCGACAAACCTCATTCACTTGCAAGCCGTGTACTTTTTCGATCCTGCCGGGTTGGAATGATCCCAAGCGGGGCGGGTGTGAAGACGGCACCTCAGGGCAAGGAGTCGTGAATGGCTATGATGTGCGCGGCGCACACCTGCTGAATCGTGTCGTATTCCTCGGGCGCGATCCCTGGTGCCACAGCCTGGAATTGCTTGTAGGCGGTGCTATCGCGGTTGCGGTAGCTGAACGCATCCAGCGGCACGCGGGCCCGCAGTCGGTCAAGGTACTTGCCGGCCGCGACAACCGGCGGCAGGTCCGACTTGCGGGCTTCGCCGGCCCGGGCAATCGCAGCCTCGAGGGTCTGCAGGTAGCGGAAGTCGTCGACTCCCTCGCGGCGAGCCTCCCAGGACGTGCACGCTGCAAAACCCGAGGGGATGCTGAAGGCGAAGCCGTATTGAACCCATTGCTTGGGTGGTGTCGTATCCGACAGCGAGAACGAGTGGGTCGCCGAAGACGGCATCCCGGCACCATACTCCCAGATCCAGTTGCCCTGCAGCCCGGCCGCCCACGTCCACAACCCCGTGTAGAAGCGGATGTTTTCAGGATGCGTGTTTATAAAGGTACTGCAGTCGTAGGCCCATAGTTCGGACCCGAGTTTCGCGGCGCGGGCTTTGATCTGCGGCCACTCCTTACTGCCGATCGCGCTGACGTCCATGATCCAGACGTCATACGCCTCGCCCTGGGTCCGCCAGTCCAGGCCCGAAGTGACAGTACGCAGTCCCTGGCGGCGGGCCTCTCCAAAGTGCTTCTCCATGAGCGGCAACAGGTCCTTGCCCTGCGAGCCCGGTTCGTCGAAGGCGTAGAACAGCGGCTCGGGAAATCCCTTCTCGTGGCATCGTGTCAGGATCGCCAACTGGACATCGGTCTCCATCGCGTCGTTGTAGGCATAGAAGTTGAAGCACCGCTTGAACCCCGCACCCACGAGCCGTTTCATGTCGTGATCAAAGGCGCTGAAGTTGATGCGGTTCTTGCCCTTGCGGTCCTGGTAACGCCAGACCTGGCTACCGCCCTGATCAACAGCAGTCATGCCGTGCCGGCGCTGGTCGAGGTAGCCGCGGTGGTCGACCGACAGCGGCAGTTGAACCGATTTTCCCTCGCGGCCCGTGTGGGCGTACATGCCGAAGGCCGCGTTCGCTTCGTGCAACGTGAGGTCGCGAACGCGGACCGTGAAGGGAAGGGCGTGGCCGTCGTTCTTGCCGGGCTTCTGCTCGTAGCCGACATAGTCCTTGCCCTTGGCCACGACGTGGATCTGACCCTTGTAGTCGCCCGGCGGAGTGCCCGGGGGAACAAGGGCGGTCACCCACACGCTGCGGCCTTCACCCTTGGGGACGGTGACTGCGACCGTCCGCGTGTACGGACGGATCGGAGTGGTCCGCGGCCCGGGCATCAGGTAGTGCGGCCGCAGCTCCCACTGCTGGTGGCTCTTGTTGATCTTCAAGGGATGGCAGACACGAAACTCCACGAGATTCGGCACCCACAGAAACATGCCGTTGGGGCCATTGAGCTGGGGTCGCCCTTTCGGCCCCACGACCAGAGGTCCCGACAGGTCCTTCACGGCCTTGATGAACAGCACGCCCGAAGCGTACTGCCCCGGGGCGGCCGTGATGACCAGCGGCTGGTCGATCTGTTCGGGCAACGGCTCGAAGTGGTCGTGCGTAAGCGGTAGTGTCGGCCGGGGCACCACAGCGAACCCGCGGTCGACCACCGCGTCGGGCCACGCCGGCGGCCGGTTCGCCGGGCCGCCCGTACTGCCCGAGCGGACGCTGTTGTCTTCGACGAGACGAAAGTCGTCGAACCAGGCTCGACGGTCGTCGTCGTAACCCCGGTAGTATTTCCAGGGCCGTAGCAGGATCTTCGATTCCTCGGCCGCCGTCCGAAACGCGATCTCGTAACGAAGCCAGTACGGCACCCACGACCAGCCGAGATTCTGATAGGTGATCAGCCGGCGGCTTTCCTTGCCACCGCCGATTGGCCAGGCATCATTGCGCGGGGCTCCTGATCCCAGGATCTGGAATATGGCCTCCTCCGAGCCGCCAGACATCCGGAACCAGAAACTGAGCCGGTAGCCGGTGTTGGGTTTCACCGAGATCGGCTCGGAGATCGTCTGATCGCACGGCGGCAAGTTGTGAACCACCATCGTGGTGCCGCCCAGCCTCAGGCCCTCGGGAACCGGCAGTTGTCCAAACCGCGAGTTCTGTGGCACGTACTCGTTGGCCATCCGTTGATACCACTGTGCCGACTTGACGTAGGAACCCCAGGTCCCATCCGACTGGCGCCGCGACAGCACCCAACCGTCGGACCCCTGCACGTGTTTCCCCTCGAGCAGTTTGGCCTGCGTGGGCAACTTGGCGATGTACGCCTGCACATGGTCCAGCGATTCTCGCGAGAAGTGTTGAGGGTGGCTCACCCAGCCGTCGGGCACGCCATCTTCGTTGGTGTCCTTTTCGAGACCTCCGTTGGCGAGCAGGTTCGTTGGGTTCTCGGCAACCGCTGTGGAGAGCCCGCAATACGACACGAGCACGATCAACGTCGCCGCCAATGGGGTTCGTCGATTGACCATCACAAGGTTCCTTCTTCCCGGCGGATGCGATCGCACATCAGGCATTCGACGTACCTCGGACGCCGGTCATGGCGATGCACCCTTTGCCGAGTCATTTGTACGACTGCAGGTAGTGGTTTCGTCGAATCCTGGCCTCGAAGGCGTACAGCTTGGTCTTCTTCAGCAGAAACCGCAGCCTGATCGGGCGGCCTTGCAAGAGATGGCAGTCGGGGCTGCCTTTCCAGTTCACGACGTGACGGACACTGTTGGTCGTGATCGGCTTGCAGTCGCCACGGGCGAACCCCGGGATGACGTTCCCCCTGGTGTCGAGAGCCTCGACGACAAGCGAACCACCTCGTGCGTTGGCGTTGATGACGATCGTATCACCCAGGAACACCAGTGGCTTGGTTGTGAGCGTACCCACGTCGGGCCCCGCATCGATGGATACGAAACCATCGATTCGCAACTTGGCGAGGCCGATCCCGGGGTTGGGGTGCTTGGGCATCGGGTCAAGCTTGGGCGGGTCGCCGGACCAGGTCCACCAGTTCTTCGCGTCGATTCCGATGTAGTAAAACCAGATCTCATCCTTCACGACAATCGGCTCGGGCGTGAAGACCGGTGAGACGGTTCCCCAGTCCCATTGCTTGTCCTTCTTGCCGTACGGGAGAAACACGGCGTCGAGGGCGATTTGTTTCCAGTCCTTGTCCTGGTTCAATTCGCGAGCCGGGATCGCTCCGTGTTTCCCCACTCGCGACCACGTGAGTCCGTTGCGGCTGTAGATCAGATGCAGGTTCTTGCGGTCGGTCCAGGGGGCTTCCTTGGTGATCGGTTTGAGTGATTCGTTGTGGTAGGCGGCCATGACTCCGAAGTAATAGTTGCCGTAGGCAAAGGGCGCGGTCTGATAGACCTGGGTGTTCAGCGGGAGGTCCATCCTGGTCCGCCGCATGACGGTGACCTTGGACGACCACGACAGAAAGTCTTCGCTTTCGATGCGGCTGACGATTCGCGTGTTGGGGGGACCGAAGCGGAGAATGGCCACGTATCGCTGATGCCTGGCGTCCCAGAACGGACAAATCTGGGTGTCGCTGAACGGGATGATCGGCAGCTTGGGATACGCCGTCCAGTGAATCCCGTCTGCGGAGTACGCGGCGCTGGTCATCAGCGACTTTTCCGTCCCATCGGGCCGACAGCTGAACAGCATCTTGTAGCGCTTGGCGGGGTCGGTTTCGAGGCGATCCTTCATGATGCCTTCTGCCTGGATGCCAGGGATGTTCGGGTGGGCAACCAGGTTGGTCCGCTTCTCCTTGTCGACGAGTTCCTTCCGCCAATCGATACCATTCAGTGATGTCGCATACAGCAGAGACGTGCTCGATGGCTCTTTCTGGTCCCAGTTCTCGTACCAGACCTTGAACAGTTTCTCTTCGGAATCGTAGATGATCGTCGCATAATCGGGCCCCGACACTTCCCACGGCTTGTCTCGCTTCAGAACGGGGTTCTTTCCGTACTTGACGGGTTGGTTGAGTTGTTTGCGGACACCGTGCATTTCCGCGATCAGGTGATCATCGATGAACAGCTGCTTGCCTCGAATGATCAGTGCATCGCCGAGAATCTCGTCATCGAGATCCTTGAACGCACCGGGAGGTGCCTTGAGAGCCTGGGCGTGCAGCGGGCCGCAGCAAAGGCAGGTCAGGAGCGAAGACAGGCAGATTAACCGCAGGCACATGAGTCGTTCTCCTCAGGATCACAGAAAGACCCAGTCTGCTCACACCGGCTCCGGCGTTCAACCCGCCGGGTCGGGACACGGTTGGCCTGGACACCACCTGGCCCACCGACTGTCGTGTGCGATCAGTCGGGCAGTTTCCGGAATTCCCTGGCGTGAATCACTCCATCGCGGTCGATCACGACCTGGCCGAAGGTGACACCGCGAGGACTGCTGGTGTCTTTACCCGGATCGAAATCGAGTCTCTCGGGAAGGATCAGCGAGCGGTTCCGTTCGGCCTTGCTGCCATATTTCATGTTCCAGCCACTCGAGCCGTACCCCAGCAACAACACGCCGGTGCCGGAACTGCCACCTCCGACGGTGTTGGGCTGGACACTGACATGTGCCACGTCGGTTGAGCCGTCGTACCAGGGGGCCAGGACCGAGGTCATGCCGTGAGTTTCGATGCCGGTGTGACACAGTTCGATGATCGGCCGCGAGACCAGGCACGCCTGCGCGTAGGTGACGATTCCCTTGTCGAGGCTGCTGAAGTAGCAGTCTTCGATCGTCACCCCGTTGCCACCCAGGCGGCGACCGTCGCCGATCTGGATCCCGATGCCCCTGGGGTCGTTCGGATAGGTGTGACCGATCCGACACTCGCGAATCGACACGCCCAGCGCGTTGGGGATCCAGACCCCGTTGGTGAACCCGTTGACACTCACCCGCTCGAGTCTCAGCGACCGTTGGGCTCCCCCCTCGGCACGGATCCCCCAACCGGTGGAGCGGCCACTGGAGGTCAGTGTCAGGTCCGAGACCATGAAGTTGTCTGGGTCGGGCACCAGCGTGATGCCGTTGCCGGTGCTGGGCGTGTAATCCAGTCTCACACTGCCGACGTGGAGTCCCTTGAGATGAACGTTGGCGCGTCCGGTGAGCCCCGTGTGCCGGTAGACACCCGCCGGAAAGAAGACCACCCCGCCGGTCCTGGCGACCGTGTCGATTGCGGACTGGATCGCGGCTGTGTCGTCACCGGTGGGGCTGTGTGCGACCACGACCCGACCGGTGATCTCTGGTGCACCGGCGGATTCCGACGGACGACGAGCCGCAACCAGCGTGATCGCGGCCATGGCGATCAGCAGCAGAAAACCTGGCTGTCGTGACCAGTGGTCGTGGCTTGTACAGAGGTTGGTGCGGGTCTTCATGGGTGTTTCCTGTGGATTATCGATTCGTCGTCCGCGCGGGGAAATGGCGGCCTCGTGGCCGGGTAGAGCCTCCACGGGTCCGGGTCATCGAGACCTGGTGATGCCCAGGGGTTCGGCCGGTCTGGGAACCCAGAAACCGCTGCCTCGGGCTGCTTCCCTGCCCGGTGGCGACCATTGGCGGGCATGGAAAATGCCGACCCCCTTGATGATTCGGTGTGACACGGTCACCAGCCGGTTGCCCGGCAGCAGGACCGTGCTGGCGTATTGGCAATTGTGGCCCAGTTGAAAGATGGTGCGACTCCAACTGTGCCCCTCGTCGTGGCTGACCATGAACCGTTGTCCCGATCCGTCGGTCTTGTGTCCGAAAACCAGCAGGATGGTCTTGTCGGGCAGTTGCACCAGGCAGGCCGTTTGTTCGTCGAATCCGGTGACAAGTCGCGGTGTGCTCCAGGTCTTGCCACTGTCGTCGGAGTGCAGGATGGCCGTGTTGCGGGCGACCAACCCCTTGCCGGTTTGTCTGCTCTTGGTGAAAGGCGGCTTGTCGGAACGCAACAGGTGGGGAGCGGCCAGCGAATCGGGGTCACCGGGCAACTTGTGACGCTGGTAACGAACCGTGGCCAGGAGTCGACCGGAGGGCAGGGCGAGGATGTCGGGCTCGGCTCCGTACCGACACATGGACCGAGAGTCCCGCTGCCAAGTCTTGCCGTCGTCGGTGGATCGCCAGAGAAAAGCCTGTCCGAATTGTTTCGACTTGGGCAGCGGTCCGCGGAGCGACTGGAACCAGGCTCCCATGGCCAGTACGACGCTGCCGTCGGGGAGAGCCGCAAATCGACAGCGATGGCCGCCTGCGTTCTCCCGCGGACCGCGGTTGAGTTGAACCGGAGCGTCCCACGTCTTGCCGTTGTCGGTGGACCGGGTGACATAGAGGTCGGCACGATAGCTGGGATCTGAGTATCCCACGTAGGGGCCGCCGTCGTTGTACTGCACGGTGAGATGGGCCAGCAGTGTGCCTCGTGCCGTGATCCCACAGCCGTCGAAACTGTTGTTGAGCACCTTGCTCCCGGCCGGGGTTCGCAATCCCCGTGGCGGTGAGCCCAGGCTCGTCCAGCTGGTCCCGCCGTCAGTCGATCTGGCGATGCTCGACCAGCAATGCGCAATCAACTGGTTCTCGGGACCGAGGACGAGTGTGGGTTGTGAGGCGGCGAGCCGGGTGGAGATCTCCTGTGAAGGCCAGGGCTGGAAGCGGTTCTTGCGGTGTTTCATGCCCGCCGCAGAGAAAGGGCGTCCGAAGAGTGACAGGAGTTCGGGATGCCCCTCGGCCCAGGTCGTCGTTGGCGAATCGGCGGCCAGGCAACCGGTCGTGCCAAGATGACAGACCAGGCCACCGACCGTCAGCAGGCACGGCAGAACGGGACGCAGAAATCGAAGCCAACAGCCGTTCACGTTGTCCATCGCCAGTTCTCGCCAGGTTCGTGAGGATTCACAGGTCCTCCGGTCGCGTGGCACTCTATGACCGGAGCCTGTGATGTTCAACAGAGCGGCTGTTTTCCGGGGGCCACGAGTTGACGGCGGGGTCGAGGGAAGATACGACCGCGGTGCGAGTGGTTCAGATGGGAGACGATTGTGTTGAGACAGATCGTGGTGTTCGGTGTCTTTCTGGCAAGGGCAGGGGTCGGGGCAGGGGTCGGGGCAGGGTGTCCGGCAATGGCCGGTGAGTCGTTTGAGGTCACCGTGGGTTTTCGATTTGTCGGTCCGGTGCTACTCGAGGGAGGCCGATTGCTGGCGATCGACCGGACTCTCGAGATGATCGGGTCGGTCGACAAGGGGCGGACCTGGACCCGTGTCGGGCCGTTTCGGGATGCCGCGGGCCGTGTGATCATGAAGGGCAACGTTCGGCCGTGGAGCCTGTTGAGGCTGAAGTCGGGTGCGATCGCCGTCACGTTCGAGACGATCCCACCGTCGCAGGGCGGAGGAGTGGGGGAGGGGGCCGGGACGTTTTTCAGCCGGTCTCATGACGAGGGAAAGACCTGGTTGCCTCCGATTCGTGTCAGTTGGCCTCGCTCGCCGGCCAACCCGACCTGGTTGATCCAGACCCGGAACGGTCGCCTGGTCCTGCCCAACGAGTACTGGCGGACGCAACCGATGGACCGGGGCCTGGGAATCTGCACGGCGTTTTATTCGGATGACCAGGGACAGAGTTGGCGAGAATCTCGCGACAGTCTCTGGGTCTGGGAAAACGGAGGGCGGCAGCAGGGAAGCTGCGAAGTCCCCACGGTGGTCGAGACTTCCGACAATCGGCTGTTGATGTTCATGAGAACATCGTTTCAGCGGATCGCACGCAGCGAGAGCCGTGACGGGGGCCGGACCTGGAGTCCGGTGAAGTTGACCCGGCTGCTCAGCAGCAACTCCGAGATCTCGCTGCAACGGTTGCCGGTGAGTGGTGAACTGTTGTGTGTTTGGAACCAGGCCAGCACGCGGGAGATTGAGACCGGTTACTACCGTGCGAGATTGACCTCGGCGATCTCCCGAGACCATGGCGCGACCTGGAAGAACTTCCGCACTGTGGCGATGTCGCCCGGACAAAAGCGAGTCACCCGGATTCCGGCCGGCGATCGTGCCGACTTTCTCAAGACACCCCGTGCGGTTCCCAGGGAGTCTGAGATGCTCGCCGCCGAGTTCCACATGAACCGGGCCCCTCGGGTTCGAGTGATCGGTGAATCGGCCTACCTCGTCTACACGCATCGGCGTTATCGCTATGTCGGCGGTGCGTTGAAACGCACGGTCAACGAGATGCGATTGCGAGTGGTCCCGCTGTCGTGGTTCAGCTCCGTTGAACCGAAAGACTGATGAGACCGGCAGCCCGTGACGCAGGAAAGCCTTGCCGCCGAGCTAATTGAGTCCCGTGACCAACCCCGCGACGCCTCGTCTGATGGTGTGTTCGTCTTGTGCGGATCACTGATCCAGGGGCTGTCCCGACGTCGCAGCTGTCGCAGGGGATCCTTGCGAATTGGGACGGTGAGCTCCAGAATGCAGCGGAAATCAACGTGGCCCCCCGGTGACGCTTTCGGGAAACGAACGCAGGGCGTGCTGCCCACTCGTTCAGCCGACGCACAAAGAGCCATGGACTCCCGGTTCGCAGCGGCCCGCTGGAAGTGGGTTCCGGTGGCATGAAGTGAAAATGAGCACACATCGATGAGCAAACCAATACTGGTGACTTCCCTGTGCTGGATCGTGCTACTGGCGAGCGGTGAACCCATTGCGTCGGCGGCCGACAAGGTCAACGCGAAATCCGCCCGGCAATTGCCGGATCCGGACGGCAAGCCCGCGGATCTGTCCAAACCGGTCCAGGTCTACATCCTGTTGGGGCAGTCCAACATGTTGGGTTTCGGCCGGGTTGCCGGAGACAAGGA